>DATMDM010000027.1:0-42680 GCA_035557795.1 Thermoplasmata archaeon
CCGAGGTGCGAGTCCATCAGGCCCATGTCGATCGGGAAGCCGTCGTCGTCGTACGTGTCCGCGGTGATGATCTTCGTCGCGGACATCCTCCGGATCTCGTCTGGGCTGAGGAGGGCGAACCGGATCGCCTTGATCCTCTTCGTCACCCCGCGTGCGGCCATCATTTCAAGTCCTCCAGCTGGAGCCGCATCGCGACACCAAGGGACAGCATCTCGTCGAGCAGGAGCTTGAACGCGTACGACGTCTGGATCGGGTAGATGTTCGAGTTGTTCTCGCACACCGGGCACCGCAGCATCCCCTTGCGGTCCTTGATCGCGAAGTGCCCGCACTCGGGGTTCCCGCACACGTACTGGATCGTCCCGTCGGACTCGTCGAGAAGGCGGTCCTTGATTACCATCGCGGCGCCGTGGCCGATCAGACAATCCCGCTCCATCTCGCCGAATCGCAGACCCCCTTGGCGGGACCGCCCCTCCGTGGGCTGTCGCGTGAGTATCTGGACCGGCCCTCGGGAGCGGACGTGCAACTTGCCCGAGACCATGTGGTGCAGCTTCTGGTAGTAGATCACCCCGACGAAGATCTCCGCCGGGATCATGCGGCCCGTGCGGCCGTCGTAGAGGATCTCCTTCCCGTTCGACCGGAAGCCGTTCTCCTCGAGGGCCTTCCGCATCGCGTCCTCCCGTTCGCCGGAGAACGGCGTGCCGTCGACGAACCGTCCTTCGAGGCAACCGACTTTCCCGCCGATCTGCTCGAGGACGTGGGCCACGGTCATCCGCGACGGGATCGCATGGGGGTTGATGATCAGGTCCGGGATGATGCCTTGCGCGGTGAAGGGCATGTCCTCTTGCGGTGCGATCAGGCCGATGACGCCCTTCTGGCCGTGACGGGACGCGAACTTGTCGCCGAGCTCCGGGACCCGCAGGTCGCGCACTTTCACCTTGGCGAGCTTCGAGCCGTTCTCGCTCTCCGTCAGCATGACGGAGTCGACCCATCCGCTCTCCCCGTGCCGCACCGTGACGGACGTCTCGCGGCGTTTCTGCGGCGTCAGGAAATCCGTCTCCTCCTCGAGGAAGCGCGGGGGACTCGTTTTCCCGATCAAGACCTCGCCGCCCTGGACGAGGACCTCCGGCGAGATGAGCCCGTCGTCCGGCGTGAGGTTCGCGTACGACAGGTCCGCGCGCGCTCCCCGGACGTCGGGCGAGGGGATCTCGAAATGGTCTTCCTGGCCGCCGGGGTAGCGGCGCTCCTCCGCGCGGTACGTCCGCATGAACGACGACCGGCCGAGACCTCGGTCGATCGAGGCCTTGTTCATGACGATCGCGTCCTCCATGTTGTACCCGTGGTGGGACATCACCGCGACGACGAAATTCTGCCCCGCCGGTCGCTCGTTGAACGAGACGTACTTCATCGAGTCCGTCTGCACCAGCGGTTGCTCCGGGTAGTGGAGCAGGTGGCTTCGCGTATCCGGCCGCAGGCGGTAGTTGCTCGACCCGAGACCCAGGGACTGCTTCGCCATCCCCGCCCCCATCGTGACCCGCGGAGACGAGTTGTGCTCGGGATACGGGACCACGCCCGAGGCGACACCCAGGATGACCATCGGGTCGACCTCGATGTGGGAGTGCTCCTTCGTGATCGAGGCTTTGACCTTGAACGTCTTGTGACAGTGCGCGCACTGGAGTTCCGCTTCCTCGTCGCGGCTCCCCATGTTCGCCCACGTGACGTCGTTCCGGCTCAGGGGATGCTTGCACTCCTTGCAGCGGCTCGGGACGTCGTACGGGTAGATCGCGATGAACGTGTCTTCCTCCTCTTCCGCGTCGATCCACTCGACGATCCCATTGCGGACGAGGTCGGAGAACCGGAGGCGGCCCATCTTCAGCTCGTCGACGTGCTTCCGCGAGAAGACGATGTGGCCGTCCTTGACGACGAGCAACGGACGTCGGATGCGGCCCTCGTCGCAGTTGATGATGATCTCACCCATGTTCTCGTCGTACCGGACGTTGACTTCGTGGCTTAGGAGCCCGGACCGGCGACGCTCGCGGATCTCGGCCACGAGGTTCCTCGGGTCCTCGTGGAGGCCGACGAGGTCTCCGTTGACGTACACGCGGATGAGCTGGGTCTGCTGGCCTTTGACCTGCTTGGTCCCGAGGTCGGCCAAGAGGAGTTTGACCTCTTCCTCTGGGAACCCTTCGGACACGTCGATCACGAGGGCGCAGTTCTTGACCAAACCGCAGTTCTGGCCTTCCGGCGTCTCGTTCGGACACAGGCGGCCCCACTGGGTCGGGTGGAGATCGCGCGCTTCAAAGTGGGGCTGGGACCGCGTCAACGGGGACGTCACGCGCCGCAAGTGGCTGAGGGCGCTCATGTTCGATGTGCGGTCGAGGAGTTGACTGACGCCGGCCCGGCCGCCGACCCAGTTGCCCGTCGCGAGCGCATGGAGCAGACGTTGCGTGAGCAGGTCCGGCCGAATCGCCGAGGAGATTTTGAGCTCGCGGCGCCGCGCGTACGATCGCTCCAGCTGATACTTCAGGTCCTTCACGAGGTTCGCGAAGGCGACCCGGAACAGATCCTCCATCAGGTCGCCCGCGAGCTTCAGCCGCTTGTTCGCGTAGTGGTCCTTGTCGTCCTCCCGGCGCATGCCGAGGGACAACTCAAGGACGGTGCGGGCGACGCGTCCAAGGAAGATCGCCTTCTTGATCCGGTCCTCGCGGGTGTCGCCGAGGTGCGGGAGGAGCGACCGGTCCAGAATCGATTCGACTTTCTTGATCCGGTATTCTTTTGCCTGGCCCGTCGCGAACTTCTTCTCAAGGTAACTGATCGCGTCGTCCCTCGTGAAGATCCCGTTCGGCGGGTAAATCTTCTTGTTCTGGCACTCCTCGATGTTCGCGTAGACGATGTTGGCCATCTCGGGGGTCGACACGACGGCGTTGTAGATGTCCTCGTCCTTCTCCATGCCCAAGGCTTTCATGAGGATGATCAGCGGAATCTGCCCGGAGGCGGTCGGGACGCTGACGATCAGCTGCCCGTCCTTCTTCTTCTCCATCAATGTGAGGGCGCGGTACCCTTCTTTCTGGGAGAAGACCTTCGCGACCTCGACCTTGCGGCCGTAGCGCTCGTTGAACTCGACGAGGACGCGGTTCGGGGCGAGGTCTTCGAGCGAGATCAGGGCCCGCTCCGTCCCGCCGATGATGAAGTACCCGCCCGGGTCGTACGGATCCTCGCCCATCTCGATGAGCTTGCGCTTGTACTCGTCGGAGGTGAGCTCCCCTTCCGTCTCCATGTTCTCCTTGTAGAGGAGGCATCGCTTCGACTTGACCATGATCGGGAAGTTGCCGATGTGGACCCGCTCCGGCTCCCGCTCGATGCCGTTCTCGATGACCGTGAAGTCGAGGTAGATCGGCGCGGTGTAGTTCAGGTTCCGCAGGCGCGCCTCCATCGGATTGAGCGGGTGGGTGGCGCCGTTGGCCTCCTTGACGATGGGCAGGCCCAGCGTAATCGTCGGTTTCGCCTCGAGGTCAATCCGGCCGCGATCGTCCCGCTTCCGGCCGATCCGGATCTCGATCACGTCGCCTTCGGTCCGGTCCTCGTCGAGCTTGATGATGCCCCGGCGTTCGTCTTCGGGCGACGACCGAAGGTTGTCCACGATCCGCTGCATCCGCGAGTTCGGATTGTCGATCGTGGGAAGGAAGTCGTTGAACGAGGCAATGTGATGGTTGACGATGGAGCGTTCTCGGAAGAACGCATCGATGAGTTCGCGCATGCTCTACCTCCCGATGACGAGGCGATAGGCCTCTGACACGCCTGCGGTCCCGCTCACCCGCGTCACGCGGATGATCCGACCTTCCTCGATGGGCCCCTCGATCTTCTCGAGGACCTGGATCACGGGATCGCTCTTCCGAATCTTCGGGAGCTGGTCTCGCGTGATCTTCATTCCCTTCAAAACCCGCTCCGCCTCTTCCTCCGGCACGAGGCGATGCTCTGGAACTAGCTGATGCTCCAACACGTTAAACCTCAAGGGGAGGTCCTCCCTGGGCGACCGTTTTCCACCTGGCATGCCACGCGCGCGCGAGCCGTACGGGCCCGCGGGGACTTTCGGGGACCCCGCGCGCTCCGCAGGGCCCGTTCGAACCCCGGACCACCCGGTTTCTTTCCGCTTTCCAGTGAAGGAAGGCGGCTAAAAGCCGGATGCTCTTTCTAGGGACGGTGTTTGTGCGCCATCCTACCTAGCTGAGCTACGGGCCCTTCGGCTAGCGGCGGCGACATGCGACCGTTTGCCAAAACGAGCCTTTGTAATAAAGTTTGCGGTGAATGGAAACCGCCTCCGACGAATCGAATCGGAGGACCACTAATTATCCGCTTCTCACGATATAAGTCGCCGGGAGCACAACGATTTATAGACCCACTTCATCCCGCGGCCCGTGATTCGCGCGGAAAGCCGCTGCACATCGTGCGGCGCCGTCCTCTCCGGGAAAGGCACGACCGTGTTCCCGTGTCCAAGTTGTGGCCGCGCGAAGATCGGACGGTGCTCGCGGTGCCGCGACCAATCCGTGGCGTATCGCTGTCCGGCCTGTTCGTTCACCGGCCCGTGAGGTGCGAGATGGGATCCGTGGCCGTCACGTTCCGAATCATGCCCGAGGATGCCGATACGGACCTCGAGTCGATTCGATCTCGCGTCCGCTCAACGCTCGGGAGCGCCCTTCGCGATCTGCGCGAACAGCCCGTGGCCTTCAGCCTGAAGGCGATCCTCGCGGTGGCGATTGTGAGTGATGCCTCCGGTGGCTCCGACCTGTTGGAGCAGTCCTTGGCGGCCATCCCCGGAGTGGGGAGCGTCGAGACCGTTGACGTGACGCTTGTCTGACGAGTAGGGGGCTCATCCGCTTAGGAACGCACGCGTCTCCTCGCGGTTCAGGTCCCCTTCCGCAAGATGAGGACGGGGCACTTCGCCAGCTTGACAATCCGGTCCTCGACGGGGCCGAGGGCGAACTTCCGGAGGCCGCCCGGAGACGTCGCCCGGATCATGAGCAACGATGCTTCCGCGCTCTCGCGGAGCGCCTCCGACTCCCACTGGGTCGAGTAGATGACCTTCGGTTCGACCGTCACGCCCCGCTCGTGTGCCCGGCCCTCGAACCGCGTACTTTCCTGCTTGAGGCGTTCTGCTTCCGAGGGGTCGCTCGCGAGCGCCACGACCTCGACGACCGGGTGGTCCTCTGCGGCCAGGATCAGGGCGAGGTCGTCGATCCCCTCGAGACTCCAGATCGGGCTCGTGAGGACGACGATCCGCCGGAGGGGCCTCCGGAACCCCTGGGTCTTGAAGACGATCACGTCGCACGGCGCGTTCTCGATCAGGTAGTCGATGTTGCTCCCGAGCACCCGACGGTCCCCTTCGATCCGCTCGCCCCGCCATCCCATGACGAGGAGGTTCACCGCCTCTTCGCGAATCGTGTCCAAGATGATCTCGTAGACTTTGTGGCCGATCTTGACGACCGGACGGGTGTCGACCCCCATGTGCTCACCGATCCGGGCGAGGCGTTGCAGCCCTCGAATCCGGTCGTCCACGTACCGGAACCGGATCGCCTTCGGCGGGAGATTGCGGGGAATCTCAACGACGTGAAGGAGGCTCAGCTCCGCGTTCTTCGCGCGGGCGATCCGGGCGCCGAGTTCCACGAGCGCCTCGTCCTCGAACTCCCGGAGCGGAAGGAAGACGCGGTACCTCTCGAGCTCCACATGGTCTTCCGACGTCGCGAGGATATCGCGCACCTCCGTGGCTAAGGCAGGGGGGGCCGGACCACCGGCGGCGCGGCGGCCCCCGACCCAGTGGTACGCGAGCCCGATCGCGAGCCATACGCCGCCGAGCAAGGTGGCGAGCATCCCCGGTGGCATGGGCGCGTCACTCCTCGCAGGATAATTCCACAGGAGAGCACCGACGGCGAGGTTGAGTGCGATGGCGGCCATGGGGACCGCGGGCACGAGCGGCACCCGGAATCCCGGTGCGCTCCGTCTCTCCCCGCGGCGCAACGCGACGACGGAGGCGTGCACGAACGCGAACAAGCCCAGGAACGCAAGGCTCGCCAGGATCGCGATCGTCTCGATCGTGAGGAAGACGAGGAAGCCCGCGCCGACGAGCGTGAGGGCGACCGCGGCGGGTGGCACTTCCCGTCCCCCGATGCGGGCGAAGCTCCCGGGGAGGAGGCGGTCCCGGGCCATGCTGAACGATGTCTTGATCGCCGCGGTCAGGTTCGAGTTCAAGGCGCCGTACATCGAGACGATTCCGATGATCAACACGACGAGCCTCACATACGGCCCTCCGACGAAATGCCGGATGCCCAAGAGGACCATGTCTTCCGAGCCGCCGAAGCAGGCCGCGCACGCAGGCCATCCGGACAGTTTGTCGCTCGGCACGTTTCCGAGCACGGCCAGGAAAAAGCCCCCGTACACGAGGAACGCGAGCAAGAGCGCGAGGAACACGCCCCGCGGCACGCTGCTCTCGGGGTGTTTCACCTGGTCGGAAAGTTGCGCGACGACTTCGAAGCCCTGGAAGGCGATGAAGAGAACCCCGGCCCCGAGCATCAAGTCAAGCGACGAGACCGGGGCCCCGACCGCGAAGCCCCGCGGAGGACCCGGTTGGAAGACGGAAATGACCCCGATGACCGCGACGAGGACGATCAACAGGATTTTCCCCAACGTCAACCGACCGAGCGCGCGGATGGGGAGGTGGACTCGCGCGAAGTGCGCGATCGCGGAGAGAGCGAGGACCGCGAGGGCGACGAGGCTGACCTCGAGAGGGTTCGGGCCGAAGAACGACGCTTCGTCGGAGGGACGGACGAGTTCGACGAGGAAGATCCCGAGACCGAGGGCGCTGAGCGCGGACGCGGCCATGTGGCCACCCCACGAGAGCCAACCGCTCACGAACCCACTCGGGGCGGGCAACGCGCTCCTCACCCAGACGTACGCGCCGCCCGAAGCATCGGGCCGGCCGGATGCGAGCTCAGCATACGCCATGCCGGCGAGGGCCGCGACGAGTGCGGCGACGGCGAGGCTCAGCAAGACGAGGGGTCCGGCCACCGAGTAAGCCGCGCCGACCAGGAGGAAAATCGCGGCGCCGACCATCGCTCCCAGGGCCGCCATCGTGATGTCGAACAGGCCGAGGTCCCGGGTGACTCGCACGCGAACGGAAGCCGACCCGGGTCCGGGACCGGACACGGAGGGGCGGAGAATGGGCCGGATACTTGAGGCTATGGCGGTGGGCCGATACACAGCGAAGGCGCGATGCAACTACAACCGGAGGAGAAGAGCGGCGGGCTACGGCGACGCGGACTTCGCCGCGGTCTTCGCGATCGTTTCGCCAAGCGTTCGGAAGACGAGCTCGACGTTCTCCCCGGTCTTCGCGGAACTGAAGAAATACGGGGCCTCAAACGCCTCGGTCGCTTGTTTCACCTGTTCCTCGCCGAATGCGGCTTGGTCCTTCAGGTCCGTCTTGTTGATCGCGAACGCCACGGGGATCTCGCCTACGGTCCGGAACACGGACTCGACCCACGAGTCCAGGTCCTCGAGCGTGTCGTATCGCGTGATGTCGGCCACCGCGAGGATGCCTTGCGCCCCATGGAAGTAAGCCTCCCGGAGGAGTTCGCGGAAACCCTTCGAGCCCATGATGTCCCAGATGGTCATGTCCATCTGGATTGCGTCGCCACCTTTCGGATTGAGAGCGAGTTCTTTCTTGGAGACTTTCGCGCCGAGCGTCACGATGTATCGATCATCGTACTCGTTCAGCACGTAGCGCTTGATGAGCGAGGTCTTGCCCACGGCGTGCTCCCCCACGAGGCAGACTTTCACCTTCATTCGCCGTGGTTCTATCATGACGGTCCTCGGAGGGATTCGAGAAAATCCTCCGGCAATTTGCGGCTATTCGTTAGGGTCTATTTAGTCGTTACCGAGAAAAACGCAGTCTCGCGACCCATGTCGCGACGCACGCAACCCTTGAAATAACGACGCAGGGATGCGGCGGCGTGGACGCGTTCGCGGCGACGCGACTCGCGGCCGGCACTGCCCTTCTGGTCGTTGCTGCGGCGTCAGACGTGCGGACGCGACGCGTCCGCAACCCGTTGTGGATCGGCTTGGGAACGCTCGGACTGGTCATCCTCGCCGGGGAACTCCTAGTCGAATCGGCGCCGTGGCCGACGTGGTCGCTCGCCGGTTCCGCGGCGCTTCTGTTCTACGCGGTCTTCTTCGGCCGGCCGCTCTTCGATGAAGACGGTTTCCACGCCCGACCGGGTCGGATTGGATTGTTCCTGGCGGCCGCCGCGATGTGGATCGTCGCGCTCGGCTTCGCGGGAATCGTTGCCAGCTCCGTCCACATCGTCGAGCTGGCGTCGATGCCTGTGATGCTCGTCCTGTACCAGCTGATGCTCCGAGCCCGGCTCCTCGCCGGCGGGGCGGATGCCAAGTGCCTCATGGCGCTCACGTTGCTGGTTCCCACGTACCCCCACGCGTCGCCGTTCCCGGTGTTCACCGCGGACCCGAGAGTCCAACCCGCGTTCCAGGCGTTATTTCCGTTTTCGTTCGTCGTGCTTGTGGATGCCGCTGTCCTCCAATTGGTCGTCCCCCTGGGTCTGTTCATCTACAATCTCACCCGCGGCGACGTCGGGATCCAGTCGTTCCTCGGCTATCGTGCAGCGCTGGATCCGTTTCCGAAACACGTGAGGCTGATGGAGCGGGTCACGGACCGAGGCGAACACGTGGTCGTCCTGCGTCCGAAGCGCGATTTGGATTCCACGCCGGAGATCCTCAAGCTGCGTGCAGCAGGAGTCCGGCGGGCGTGGGTCACGCCCTGGGTCCCGTTCATGGTCCCCCTTCTCGGGGGCTTCCTGCTTGCCTTCTTGGCGGGAAACCTGCTCGTCGCGGTCCTGGGCCTTGGGCGCTAGGCGTCGCGACATCGAAATCCTGATATATCGCGCACTCTCTCGGCCGCCTCAGCAGTGGTTTGACGGCCAAAGCGGCGGGGATACACCCGGTCCCATCCCGAACCCGGAAGTTAAGCCCGCCCACGTTCCCTGCGGTAGTGCAGTGCGCGAGCCTGCGCGAAGCCTGCCTTCCTTTGAGGAGGGCTTGGGCCGACGACCTAGGCACGCTAGCCGTCCATCCTTGTGGTGGACGACGAACCGTGCCGTTCTAACGGCCGTTGGTCCTTGGAACGCTGTCAGCCACTCTCTTATTCCTTCTCGCGGCGCTTCGCGCGGAGCTTCAATCCGAGGATGATCATCGGAACGGCGGCGACGAAGATCATGTCGGACAGCTCCGGAATCGAGACAGTGATGGAGGACGTGCTGCCGATGAGCGGGTAGCCGCCGATCGTCGTGTAGTTCAGGAACGCCCAGTTCACAAGCTTGGTCCCGCTGAACGTCGAGTTCACCCGAGCGCTCATCGTCAGGCTGTGCGCGCCCGGTGCGACGTTGGTGAAGTTCCAGTAGAACGTCCGGCCGCTCATCCACGTCGGCACGGGGCTCGCTCCGATGTAGTCGAAGCCGTTGGGCAAGCTGTCCTTGATCGTGACGGTGCCCGCGGCGACGGAGCCCGTGTTGTTGTAGTAGATCGTGAACGTCACGAGATCCCCCGCCTTCGCGTTCGACGGGCTCGCTGTCTTCACGACCGTGATCGTCGGTCGCGCCACGGTGGCGTTCGCCCATCCGCGGCTCCGGGTCAGGGACCGGGAGAGTTGGTCGGTGTAGTCTAGGGTGACCGTGTTTCGGAGGTTTTGCCCGTCCGCCGTCGTCGCGCTGACCTGGACGGTGACTCTGAAGGAATGGGCCCCGGGCATGACGTTCGGGAGGGCCCAGCCATACATCGGCCCGATGATGTAGCTGTACGGAATACTAGAGGACGAGAAGACGACGCCAGAGGGCAGCGTGTCGTTGATCCAGGCGGTCTTCGCCATCCCGGTGTCGGTGTTGTTGTAATACAACGTGTACGTAATCAGGTCGCCCGGCGCCGCGATGAGTCGGCTCTGCGTCTTGACGACCGAAATCGTCGGCCGGTGACGATCGTTTCCGCGAGCCGGAGATGGGGCCAGCGAGACGTAAAAGTCGGCCGCGTCGTTGTTCGTGTCCATCGGCCGTCCGGTGATCGGATCCTTGAATCGCGCCCACGTCTGGCTGCTGCCGACGCTCGGAGAGTACGTCGTCTGGTCGACGACCGTGGTCCCTTGGCGCAGCTGGAGCTGTACGTTCCCGTTCGGAAGCGAGTTCTTCGGCAGGACGACCGAAAGGTACTCGAGCCCAGATCCCCACGCACCGAGGTTCTGCGTTGTGAACGTGAAGATGACCGTGACTTTGCCCCCCCTGTTCAGCGCGAGGTCCCAGCCGTTCAAGGAAATCGGAGTCGCGGTGGGGTTTGCCAGCTCCACCCACTCCGGGTTCGGCTGGGGCGAGACCTCGTTGACCACCGCGTTCGTTGCGGCTTGAGCGGCGATCGGGAACCGGGCGACGGCGGCGTCGGGTAGCGCGACATCGTATCCGAGCCGCCAGTCCGAGGCGAGGTAGACCACCCGGTACCCGGCGGTGAGATTCAGGGCCGTCGCGTTGACTGCGAACTCCATGCGATGGGCGTCGAACGCCACCGCAACCGGTCGAACGAAAGTCCAAGGGTTAGCGGTCCCGGGCGCGAACGCGTAGAGGCCGCTCGAATTCACCGCGCCGTTCCTTCCGATGACTGCAATCGCGTAGTCGAACCCGTAGGCCTGGCCTTGGACATCGGACCATAGCCCTGTTGCGCTCGAGTTGTCCGAGTCGATGAACGCATCCACCACATCGTCCCCTTGGGCTGGAGGCTGGGGCGCCACCGTGACGTTCGTCGCTGGAGGGCCAGGATACGTTCGAATCCGAGTCGTCGGAATGTCTTCGCCGCCGAGGAGGCGGCCGTCCACACGGACGTAGCCGGTGAAGTTGGACCCTACGTCGACAGCCGTCGCAAGCAGATCCACGTTCGCATCGTATTGCAGCCCGCCGGTCTGGTTCGTCACATCGCCGAGTGCATCCTGGCCGTACGGCCGACCGCGCCAATCTCCGAAGGCGCCGTCGACCCTCAGACTCGTCGGCGCGGCTCCGAGATAGACGAGGCCGATCTCCGGAGGTCGGAAGCTCACGGTCCCATTCGAGCCCGCCCCGGTGATCGACAGCCCAAACGTCGACGTCGGCATGAGGTTGGCCCAGCGCGCCTCGACCCACAGGACCGTGGGAGAGGCGATGCTTTCGCCCAGGGTGAAACTTGTCGAGGTCCCGGGCAACGCAGCGACCGCGAGCAACCGGTCCGAGGGATCGAGGACCCCGTTGCCATCGTCCCGGTAGACAGAGAGATTCACCGGGTCGGTGGAGCTTCCGAGGCGTGTCAGGTTCAAGGACGTCAGCGATGTCACCCCGCCCATCGGGGTCAGCGTGGTTCGAAGCATTGTGATGTTCGGACCCAGGACGATGTCCGGCGCCATCGTCTGTTGGCCGACGATCAGGGTGGCTCGGCCCACTTGAACGGAGCCATCTGCGGGGGCACGTTCTCCGAGGTTATCGGCCGAGTACACAAGGACTCGGGTCCGCCCGGGATTGCTGACCGAGGCACGCAGTTCGAGCTGCGAGCCGCTGAATGCCGCCACCGCGGATCCCCCGGGTCGGAACCGGTTCCAATCATTCGACCGAGGGGTCACCGACTCGTCGAACAGGTAACTTGTGACCTGGTGTTGGATCCCGCGATAGTCTTGCCATCCGGTCACCTCGACCATTGCGTCCGCCCCAAGATCCCCAATTGGATAGCCAGTCAAGCGGTTGTTGTCCTGGTCGATGAACACGAACATACTGTCCGTCTCGTTCGCGGCGGCGCCTTGGAATAGCAGACCCTGGACCCGGGCGTACACGAACAGCTCTTGGTCCTGCGCAGCGACCTTGATCGCCTGGAGATTCACAGCCGGATTCTGGATTGCGCCCGTTGGGTTGATCGAGTACGTCGGGAACTTCGCCCAGTCACTGAAGTCCCCGTCGATCCGGATGATTGCCGAGGGCCCACTCGGCGAAGGAGACAGCATGCTCGCCAGGATCGGGACGATAACCATGAGGGCCACGACGGCCGCGATGCCGACCACGGATCGAGACCAGTGGGGTTGGGCAGGAATCCGCGGGGGACCGTAGCGTCCTCGGCGGCCATTCGTGAATCCGTTCCCGTTGACCAGACCGTTCGTCGCCCCTTTGCCGAAGGTGAGCCCGTTCACGGCCCCGGTCGTCAACCCATTTACTCGGCCTTCCGCAAGGCCGTTGACGCGCCCGTTCGTCCGGCCATTCGTGCGTCCGTTCGTTCGCCCCGAGCGGGTGCCGTTGATCCGGCCGTTCACACGGCCGGACCCGACCGGACGGGGGGTCGCCAGTCCGCTCGACCGCAGGCCGGAGGCAGCCGCCTGAAGGGATCGGCTTTCCGCGCGCTCGAGCAGATCCGCGCGTTCGAAACACGCTCGGGCCTCGTCGGGACGTCCGAGTCGGTCCAGGATCTCGCCTTTCGTCCGCCACGCCACGACCAAGGAGGGGTCTGCGCGCAGGAGGGAATCGTAGTGGCTGAGGGCCTCGACGAGTCGCGTCTCGCCGACCTTCGGCGCGGCCGTGGCAGCCGGTTGGCGCCAACGACCAGGGAGGGCCGACGCGTCGGCGGAAGCGCGCAGGATGTTCTGGACCTCGAGGCGATACTCGCCGTCTTTCGCCGGGTTCAGGTCCGCGGCCTTCGCGAGGGAGTCCGCGGCTTCGTTCGATCGCCCCAACTTGTCGAGGATCTTCGCCCGGTTGACCCAGGCCCGCTCCAGCGTCGAGTCCGTATCGAGGAGGCGGTCATAGTGCTCGAGTTCTTCTTGAAGCCGATCCGTCTCGGAGAGCGCTGGGACGGCCGGGGCCATCCGCTGCCAGCGCGTCAAGAAGTCTTTCACGACGCCTTTCGCGTTGACCGACGGCCCGACCGGCTTCGTCGAAGCGACCGCCGTGCCGCAGATCGCGCACTCGGTCTCATCGGAGAACAGGTAACCGCCGCAGCGGGAACAGAACGGCGCGCTCTCGTCGAGGTCCGGCTGGAACCCGGGGAGCAGCGCAATCTCTTCGGGAGAGTACGAACGTCCACACACGTCGCACGTCGTCGCCTCGCGGCCCATCCCTGCACCGCATGTGAGACACATCCGGGCTGGTGCGTCCTCTTCTGCGACGAAATCTTCGATCTGGTCCGACAACACGGAGTCCGCCGACGCTTCGAATTCGACGCCGCAGAACGGACAGGATTTCGCCGCGCTCCCAGCGAAGGACCCACATTGTGGACAGAGGAAGAGCTGGCCCGATGCGTCTCGTCCCGAACCGCCGGACAGAAGACCGAGGAGCGTCTCGATGTCCGCGGACGTTACGCCCTCGACCTCGGACAGTTGCTCGCGGGTCGCGGCGCGAAGCTGCTCGAACGAACGGAATCGCTCGGCGACGCGGCGAGCCTTCTCCTCGCCGAATCCCGGAAGTCCGATCAGCCACTCGAGATAGCTTTCGTCCATCGTCGAGTGGGGGTCCGTCTGCTCCTTAAAGGGCCTTATATCGTCCGTATCACGCCGTCTATTCAATCGGTTAACATGGCCACTTAGGCCGTCGTCTTCCACGCGGTCGCGTACGGGTCCACGGGAACCTCCAAGAAGACTCGCGTC
The DNA here is from genome assembly GCA_035557795.1 of Thermoplasmata archaeon. Taxonomy (GTDB): domain Archaea; phylum Thermoplasmatota; class Thermoplasmata; order RBG-16-68-12; family RBG-16-68-12; genus RBG-16-68-12. The sequence continues at coordinate 13,685 of DATMDM010000027.1, forward strand.
GCGCCCGTACCGAACCGGACGAGCAACCTTGTTTCTTCCCGTCGCACGAGTTCGGGCGCGAGGCCTTCTTCCATGAGGCGACGGAGGACCGCCTCCTCGAAGGCGGCAGCCCGGCCACGATTTGCTTCTCGTTTGCGTGAAAGCAGGTCCGTCGAATACATGCGACGGAAGCGGCCGTCGTCGACGAGGCGCACGAGACCGAATTCAGCGAGTTCCGAAGCGACCTTGCTTATCGACTGGCGGGTCAGCTCCACCCGCGATGCGATCTCCTGGAATGAAATGCCGGGAACGTCGAACACGGCCGCGAGGACCGCCGCGCGACCCGTCGACGCGAGCGCAGCGAACATCGACGCGTCCGCGGGGTCGATGAGACCCGTTGGAAAGAGCCGCACGCCCTCCGACTGGAGGTACCGGTTCTGCGTCAGGTCCCACGTGTGCCAGCGCACCGTCGCCGGGGACATCTTCAGCTCTCGACTGATCTCGCCGATGCGGGCGCACGGTCGAAGGCACAGGTACCGGAAGACCTGACGTCGTCGCGCGTTCGCGAGGCTCCGGCCCTCTCCTTCCAAGTCGATCTCGGCGCCTTCGCGGGACACGGCCCGTTGCATGGCACGCCCCAGCCCGCGGGCCACCTCACGCCCCCTGATACTCCTGGATGATCAGCTCGAGGACTTGCTCCGCCTTGAGGTTGCGGAAGTCCTCGTCCGTGAGCCCGTCGAGGGATTTCTCGAGTGCGTCCCGCACGTTCTTCGGCATCGAGTGCGTGAGCAGGAGCTGACGGAGCTGGGACGGAGCCTTCGCCGAGGCCGCCTTTCGGCCGTCGACGCCTTCGATCACAATCCCGAGGCCGCGGACAATCTGGAAGGCGTGCGCCGACGGACTGTGGCGACTGTTTCTGCATTTGATGATGTTCAGGAGCCGCGACGGGTTCGCGGGGTCGCTGTTGAACTTCAAGTGGACGACGCAGTCCGCCAAGTACATCGGGATCACGGTCTCCGGACCCGCGAGATCCCCCGGGCCATGTTCCTCGAGCGTACAGAGAACGGTCCCGACCTTCCGGGTCTGTTTGAACATGTAGCCGATCAAGTCTCGTTGCTCGTACAGATCCTTCGTGGACCAGAGGACCGGCGTGAGCGGGTCGACGACGATCCGAGCGTTGCTGCCCTTCCAGTCCGCCACGAACGCCGGCAATTCTTTCCGGATGAAGTTCGAAAACTCTCGGCCGGACGCATCGATGAAGACGAGGAGCTCGTTGTCGAGATAGTCGAGGATGTCGGACCATCCCATCTCGACCGCCTCGCGGATAATCTGTTCTTTGTTCTCGTCGAGCGAGACGAAGACGCCTTCCTGGCCGTCCTGCAAGCCGCGGCGGATGAACTGCGTGGCGAGGGTCGTCTTGCCCGCACCGGATCGGCCGATCACGACGGTCGTGCTGTTCTCGTTGACACCGCCGTCCAACAGCGGGTTGAGTCCGTAGATTCCGCTCCGAATCTTACGCACGCGATTTCATCCTGACGGGAGCCCGATAAACGTGCCGACCTGAGAATCAGGCCCGAAATCGAATCGCCTAAGCGAGCTCGGGTTGCAGACGGTTGACGAAGTCGTCGACCATCTTTCGGTCGATCCCGTAGCCGAGAATTCCGTCGAGGCGGTCGACGAGCTTGCCCCCCCGGAACAACGCGAGGGTCGGGACGACCTCGACCGCGTAATCTTCCCACAGCGGATTCTCCTCGTCATCGAGATACACGGCCGCGAAGTGCCAGGGGCGCGATGCGGCGAGCTTCTCGAACTCCTGTTTGAAACGGCGGCAGAACGGACACCAAGTCGCCCAAAACATGACGACGGTTGGGTCCTTCGCCTGCACGACCGACTCCTGGAACGCGTCCGGACTTTTGACCTGCAACATCGCCGACGCGTTCACGACATCCGAGGGCGATAAAGCTTCACACGTGAAGATTTGCGTACCTGCGTAAGATGCCACACAAAGGCATATACGAGGTACGCCGGATACGGCCCGCCGCTCTCGTTCTCGAAGGGATGGAATGGGTACGCCTGTCGTTTCAGAAGAGGTCCGCGCCTACTTCGCGGGCCTTCTGAAGCAAGTCGATGCCACCTACGCGATCGCCCGGGCCGCGCGCACACGGGGTTTCGATCCGGAATTGGACGTCGAAATTCCGCTGACGGACGACCTCGCGTCCCGGGTGGAACGGCTCCTCGAGAACTACGAGGTCGAGGGCGTGGCGCGTCGGATCCGCGAGCTCGCGAAGACCCACGATCGCGAGGAACTCGCGATTCTCGTGGCGAAGGAGATGGCGGTGCGCCCCGCGAGGAGTAAGGAGAAAGCGGTCGAGCGGGCCGTGCGGGTGGGCCTCGCCATCTTGACCGAAGGGATTCTCGTCGCGCCGCTCGAAGGGCTCGCCGGGGTGAAGATCAAGCGGAACCGCGACGGCTCGTCATACGTCGACCTCTCCTACGCAGGTCCGATCCGCTCGGCCGGCGGGACCGGACAGGCCCTGAGCGTCCTCATCGCGGACGTCGTGCGGCGGGAGCTCGGCCTCGGACGGTACGTCCCGACGCGAGAAGAGGTCGAGCGATTCAAGGAGGAAATCCCGCTGTACCGCCAGGCCCAACATCTCCAATACACGCCCTCCGACGAGGAAATCTCGCTCATCGTGTCGAACTGTCCCGTCGCGATCGACGGAGAGGGAACCGAGGATGCGGAGATCAGCGGGCATCGCGACCTCCCGCGGGTCGAAACGAACCGGATCCGCGGCGGCGCGTGCCTCGTCATTGCGGACGGCATGTGCCTGAAAGCGCCGAAGATCCAGAAGCATGTGAAGAAGCTCCATATAGACGGCTGGGAGTTCATCGACGAATACCTCGCCCGGAAAGAATCGCGGCCCGAGGACATGAAAGACGAATTGGGTGTCGAGCCGAGCGAGGTGTTCATTCAGAACATCGTCGCGGGTAGGCCGGTCCTGTGCCATCCGAGTCGGCCCGGCGGCCTTCGGCTCCGATATGGGCGGACCCGCGCGACGGGACTCGCCGCGCTCGCCCTGCATCCGGCAACGATGCACATCCTGGACGACTTCATCGCGGTCGGCACGCAGATCAAGACGGAACGTCCGGGGAAGGCGGGAGCCGTCACGCCGTGCGACCGGATCGAGGGACCGCTGGTCGTCCTCGATTCGGGAGATTTCGTCGAGGTCACCGACGCCGAAGCCGCGAAGCGGCTCACGCCTCGGGTTCGGGTCATCGCGGACCTGGGAGAGATCCTCGTTCCGTTCGGGGAGTTCCTGGAGAACAACCACGTGCTGATGCCGGGCGCGTTCTCCCTCGAGTGGTACGGCGCGCTTCTCGGCGCAAAGCTCGGCAACCTGCCGGACGGATGGGAGAACGTCGACGGCCCTCAAGCGGTCGCCTGGTCTCGGGACCTCGGCATTCCCCTCCACCCGCGGCACAACCTGTTCTTCCACGACTTCACCGTGGAGGAATTGACTCGTCTCCGCGAACTCATCGCGGCGCAGGGACGGATCGAGGACGGGCACCTCGTCGTGCCGGGTGACGAGGAGCCGCGTGAGTGGCTCGTGCGGCTCGGGGCGCCATATCGGGTCCAGGGCGATCACGTCGTCGTGGACCGGCACACGGCGGCCCTCCTCGCGGTGCTGGGCATCGAGGCCGGACCGCCGATGCGGCTCGCCCCCGCTCCGGCGAGCGCGGATCCCCTGACGTTTGTGTCAGAGCTTGCCGGCTTCCCCGTAAAGGCCCGCGGACCGACTCGAATCGGCGCCCGCATGGCTCGCCCAGAGAAATCGGCTCCGCGCAAGATGCAGCCCGCGCCCCACTCGCTCTTCCCGATCGGTCACGAAGGAGGCGCCCAACGTCTCTTGCTCGAGGCGGCCTCGAAGGAAACGATCGAAGTCGAGGTCGGCCTGCGGATCTGCGCCTCGTGCGGGAAACGGTGGTTCCTCCCCAAGTGCTCGTGCGGGGGACACACGGTGTCCCGAAACGGGCCGACGCGGCAGCGCATCCCCCTGGCCGACGTGCTCCGGACCGCGCTCGACCGAACGGGCGAGTCGAAGCCGGCGGATATCAAGGCCGTCCAAGGAATGATCTCGAGGACGAAGACTCCGGAACCGATCGAGAAAGGCGTCCTCCGCGCGAAACACGACGTCTACGTGTTCAAGGACGGCACGACGCGGTTCGACATGACGAACCTGCCCCTGACGCACTTCACGCCGGAGGAAGTAGGAATCTCCGTCGAGACCGCCCGACGCCTTGGGTATGCGCGGGACCGAAGCGGCCGTCCCCTGGAGCGGGAGGACCAGACCGTCGAGCTCCGGCCGCAGGACATCGTGGTCGCACGGTCGTGCGGCAAGTACCTGGTCCGCGTGGCCGGATTCATCGACGACCTCCTGGAGCGGCTCTACGGGCTCGGCCGGTTCTACGAGGCGAAGTCGCCCGAGGACCTGCTGGGCCACCTCGTCGTGACGCTCGCCCCGCACACGAGCGGAGGCGTCCTCGCGCGCATCGTCGGGTTCACCGACGCGAACGCGTGCTTCGCCCATCCGTACTTGATCGCGGCCCGCCGACGGAACTGTGACGGCGACGAGGACTCGGTCATCCTTCTCTTGGACTGCCTGGTCAACTTCTCGCGGGCCTTTCTCCCGGACAAACGCGGAGGGCTCATGGACGCACCGCTCGTGCTCACCACGCGCATCGACCCGAACGAGATCGACAAGGAGGCCCACAACCTCGACGTCATGCCGGCGTACCCGACGTCCCTCTACGAGGCCGCGGAGCGATTCGCGCACCCAAAAGAAATCGAGCCGCAGATCGACACGGTGAGCAAACGGATCGGGAGCGTCTTGCAGTACGAAGGGTTCGCGTACACCCACGAGACGTCCGATGTCGCGCAAGGTCCGCTCGCCTCGGCGTACGGGGAGGGCTCCATGGCCGAGAAGATCGACAAGCAGCTCGAGCTCGCCCTGCGCATCCGAGCGGTCGATCCGAACGATGTCGTCGCGCGGATCGTCGTCCATCACTTCTTGCCCGATCTAATCGGAAATCTGAAGGCGTTCTCGAGCCAACAGGTCCGCTGCACGAAGTGCGGGGAGAAGTACCGCCGGATCCCGCTCCGTGGGAAGTGTCTCGCGTGCGGCGGGAACCTCACGCTGACGGTCCACGAAAGCTCCGTGAAGAAGTACCTCGAGATCTCGAAGCGGATCAGTCAACAGTTCGAGGTGTCGAACTATCTCCGCCAGCGGATCGACCTGATCGAGGACGCAATCACGTCGTTGTTCACGAACGACAAGACGCAGGATCTGAAGCTCGACGATTTCTTCTAGGCGGCCGCGACCCGGGCGTGCTCCGATCGGAGTTTCAGCGCGGCGGCTGCGACGAGGAACGCGCCGACCCCGAACGTGCCCACGACCAGGAGTGGGAAGTTCGCGATCGTCAACTTGGCGAGGTCCGTCGGCACGAGACCCGAGGTCAGGCCGATCCGTTCCGGGCCGTACACGAAGGCCCCCAACAGGACCAACCCGAGGACCATGAACACGATGCCCGCCTTCGCGGCCGCGGGAGTCCGGAGGGTGTAGCCGCAGGTCGGGCACACCCACACCGCGTCCTCGGGCAGCTCCGCATAACACTCGGGGCAGCGGCGCGCCATCGCACGGGACAGAAACGCCGCGGAGAAATAGTTTGCGTCAATGTTTGCCGGATGCGCGACGAACCGCGGATAACCATTTAGTAGCGGGGGCCGGTTCGCGAGCGAATGAGGAAGTCGACCGCCGTCGCGCTCGCCGCGGTCGCGCTCGTCTCGATCGCGGTGCGGCTCTCGCCTCTTTGGTCTTTCCTGTACTGGGGGTCCGACACGGGCGAGTACTTTTCGATCTTGCGGGCGCTCGTCCGCAGCAATCACCTCTCCACGACGTACTACGGATGGGGCGTCACCTATCCGTATTTCCCGGGCATGTTCTTCGCCCAGGCGGGATTCGTTGACCTCGGCGGCCTCGACGTGCCGACGACGATGAACCTGCTCGTCCCCATCCTCGGTGCCCTGGCAGTCCTGCCCATGTTCCTGGTCGCTCATCGGATGACCGGCGACGACCGTTTCGCCTTGTTCGCGGCCGCATTCCTCGCCGGTGCGATTCCGGTGGCATACACGGCAGCGCACACGGCGCCCGCAACCGTCGGGGAGCTCCTCGCCTTCGCGGGGCTCCTATGCTTCGTCCGACTTCGAACGGACGGCCGGGCAATGGTCCCTCTTCTCCTGGTGAGCGCGACGCTCATCGCGACGCATCACCTGTCCCTGTACTTCTTCCTCATGATGGTCATCGGGGAGATCGTCCTCGAGGGCCTCGCTCGTCCGTGGCGATGGACCGCGGGTGCGAAGCGCGAGGTGATGTTCGCGAGCGTCCTCCTCGCTGGCACGTTTGTGTACTGGCTCGGGTACGCGACGACGTTTCGAGAATCAATCCTGCCGGACGTGAACATCCAGCCTTGGTGGGCGTTCCTCGCCCTGTTTCCAGCGGGCCTCGTGCTCCTCGGGGGGATCATCTTCGCACGAAGCCGGGTCGCCTGGCGGTATCGGCCGACATATCCGGCTCTCCGTCGCCCCGCGACCGCGTACCTGGCGGCCGTCGGAACCATCTTTGTGATCGGCGTGTTCTCGGTCGTCATCGGGGTCCCGGGAACGACGTTTCGGGTCCCCGCGACAGGGCTGCTCTACTTCGTCCCGCTCGTCCTCCTGTTGTCGTTCGCGGCGTCGGGCCGCCGTTTCGTCGATTTCCTTGCGAACGGGCTTTCGGTGAACGGCTGGTTCGTCGCCCTCCTCGGTTCCGCCGTTGTGGGAATCGCCTTGGCCCCACGCGTCCTGATCCCGTACCGACACGCGGAATACCTGATGATCCCTCTCGCAATCTTCGCGGGGATCGGGTTCTTCCGGCTCTTGGACCTCGCGGGCCTTCGCGGTGGGAAGCGGACCTTCGCCCTCGGCCTCTGCGGCGTCCTCCTCGCCGCTAACGCGGTCGCCGGCATCCCGCCCCCTTCCACGCTCGCGGGCTGGAGGGAAGGGACGATCCCCGCGGCGTTGGACCCCGCGTATTGGGCGAGGGACCATGCGAGCGGACTTGTCGTGTCGGACCACCAGGGGTCCACGACGGTCTTCGGATTCGGTGGCGTCAATGCGACGTGGGACCGGACACGGGATCCTTTCTTGCCGGAATTCGCGAACGTCCCGTGTGCCGGCCTCTCGGACATCGTTTCGCCATCCGGGGTGAAAAACGGGACGTATGTCTGGATCGACCGAGACATGGAAGCAGGCGTACGGCTCACGCCCTGGGAAACGGCCGCCCCGATGGATCCCGCCGTGATCGCAAAGTTCGACGAAGCGCCGTTCATCAAGGTCTTCGACAACGGATACGCGCGGCTCTATTGGATCGGGTGGGGCAGCGCGCCGACGTGTTAGGCCGCACGCATTTATGGCCGGCGATCGCATCCCGCCGGTCCATGCGGATCGCGGTCCTCCATGACCACATGAGCTTCATCGGCGGGGGCGAACGGGTCGTGCTGACCCTGGCGTCGGCTTTCGACGCGGATCTGTACGTAACGGATCTCGATCCAAGCCTTCCCGCGCGAGCCGGCATGCCCGCCGTCCGGGCGACCGAAATCGCGCGCGTGCCTCAAAGGGCACCGATGCGACAGAACGCGCAAGCGCGCGCCTTCCGCGACGCCCCGATCCCCGACCACGACGTGTACGTCCTTTCGGGGAACTGGGCTGTCTTTGCGGCACCTCGTCTCCGGCCGAACCTGTGGTATTGCCACACGCCTGTCCGGGTGTTTTACGACTTGCGCGACTCCGTTCTCGCATCGCTCTCGCCGGTCCGACGCGCGGCCGCCCGCCGATGGATCGAACGACGACGGCCGGAGTACGAAGCCGCCGTTGAGGGGGTCGACACAATCGTCGCGAACAGCCGAAATGTGTCGGGCCGAATCCGACGGTTCCTCGGGCGAACGTCCGAGGTCGTCTATCCGCCCGTCGACACGGCGCGCTACCGATTCGCCCGGGTCGGCGACTTCTGGTTGTCCGTAAACCGGCTCTCTCATGAGAAGCGCATCGACCTCCAGATGGAGGTGTTCCGTCGGCTCCCCCGCGAGCGGTTGGTCGTCGCCGGGGGTCCGCAGATGGGCGTGCGCATGGAACGGTTCGTCCGATCCCTCGACCCGCCACGGAACGTGGAATTCCTCGGAGAAGTCGATGACGCGAAGCTGCGCGACCTGTATGCCACATGCCGTGGACTCATCGCGACCTCCCAAGACGAAGACTTTGGGCTCGGACCCGTGGAGGCGATGGCGTCCGGGAAGGCGGTCGTCGCGGTCAATGAAGGCGGATACCGGGAGAGCGTGGTCCATCAGACGACGGGATGGTTGCAGCCCGCAACCCCCGAAAGGCTGGCGGCCAGCGTGGCGGAGGCGACACCGGACGCCCTCGCGGCGATGCGGGGAGCCTGCGAGGCGAGGGCGCGCCAGTTCGATGTCCGCGTATTCGTCGACCGCATGCGCGAATTGCTTGAACCCATCGCTGGAAAGGCGCGCGCCGGCTGATCCGCTTCGGCTAGTCCGTCGCCGGCTTCGCGCATCGCATCACGATTTCCTCGCCGGCGTAGGGATGCACGCGGACCAGGAGGTTTTCTGTCACCCGAAACAGTCGGTCGAAGACAGACGCTTGGATCATCGGATCATCGAAGCGATACCGGCCGGTCTTGTGGATCGACACGCTTGCGTCGAAGAAGAGATGGAGCCGGCCCGTCGTACGAACGTCTACGACCTGAAGGCGGGCGCGCTCCGCGCACGCGACGAGATTCCTCGGACGGAAAATATGGAGGTGGCGGGGCGGTTCGAGCGGGTACCAGGACGGGCCGAACATCGCATGCCCCCAGCTCTCCGCGTTCGGCGTGAAGACGTGCAGGATCCCACCCGGCCTCAGCGCACGGCGGGCGACGGAGAGGAACGTGACCGGCTCGAGGACGTGCTCGATGACGTGACTCGTCGTGATGACATCGAACGCGTTGGAGAGTAGGGACGCGCGTTCGATCGGGCTCTGGATGATGTCGAGGCCGTACGCGCGGGCGAAGGCCGCAGCTTTCGGATCGGGCTCCAGCCCCTGCACCGTCCAGCCCAAGTCTCGCATGATTCGGAGGAAGTATCCGTCCCCGCATCCGATATCGAGGAGGCGACCTCGAGGCGGACCCGGCACGGAATGGACGGTCTCTTCGCACTCCTCCCAAACCGGTGGGACGAACCGCATGGCCTGGCCGAGGAACCGTTCCGTCGAATCATGCGCGAGTCCCCGGTAGCCGTAGGCCTCGAGCACGCCCCTCCGGCACCTGGGCCAGAACCCTTCTCCCTCAAGGGGTGACCCGCGCTCCACGCCGTGCGTGTAGTACGATGCATACGGCCGCCCGATCTCCTCAGCAACGGGGCACGGATCCAACCAGAGGTGGCTGCATGCGACACACTCCCGGAACGACCAGGTGCCGGGCGCGCCCCAGGACCGATCTCGAAGCTCGCCGTATCGGACGCGACCGGAGGCCCCGCACAGCGGACACACCGCCGCCTCCACAACGTGGACGCCGCCATTGTCCACCACGGCCGCATTCACGACCTTGGTCTCCGAAGGCCCATCGATCCTATCACGGCCGTCGCCTCTTTCGGGGATTCCGTCGGATGCAAAAAGGATATCGTGCCTCAGGACACGTCGGCCCGTCTCGGATCCACATCAGCTTCTAATCGTCAGGGCGCGTACCGCGGCGGCATGGCGGGCGTCTGCCATGTCGTCATCCTGAACTGGAACGGACGCGACTCCATCCGGCAGTGCCTCCACTCTGTCCTGCACCAAACGTATGCCGCATATCGGGTCGTCGTCGTCGACAACGCGAGCACGGACGGTTCGCGCGACATCGTTCGGGACGAGTTTCCGGAGGTCACCCTCGTCCCGCTGCCTGAGAACCTCCACTTCGCCCGCGGCACGAACGCCGGGGTGCGCGAAGCGCTCCGAGATCCAGAGTGCGCCTTCATCGGGACGCTGAACAACGACACACGCGTCGACCCGGAGTGGCTATCGGAACTGGTTCGGATGGCGGGCGCCCGCGTCGGCATGGTCGCCTCGAAGATGGTGTTCATCGACCGCCCGAACGTCTTGAACTCGACCGGGGTGAGCATCGGTCCCGACGGGAGCGCGATGGACCGCGGTTGGAATTCTGTTGATGAGGGTCAGTTCGATCAGGCGCTGGACGTCTTCGGCCCCTCCGCGGGAGCCGCACTATATCGGAGGGACGTCTTGGATTCCGTCGGCCTGTTCGACGAGGACTTCTTGGCGTATTACGAGGACCTGGATCTTTCCTGGCGGGCGCGCTTTGCCGGCTGGGAGGCGCGTTTCGCACCGCGGGCGATCGTGCACCACAAATACTCGGCCTCGTACGGATCGGGGAATCCGTTGAAGACCTACCTCTGCGAACGGAATCGCGTCTGGAACCTCGTCCAAAACTATCCGTGGCGGTACGTGACGATGGGAATTCCCTGGAATTTGGTCCGCGTCATGGCGGGCCCACTGCCTTGGAACGGCTCACCGATCGCCGCAGGACAGCCGACGCGAGGCCGATTCGGCAAGACGACGGCGGCGATGGCTCGAGCCCGCCTCGATGCGTACGCGGGACTCCCGCGCGCGCTCGCGAAGCGACGGGAACGGGAAGCGACGACCCGCGTGGATGTCCAGACGATCGGGCGCTGGATTCGCACCTACCGTGTTTCGATGAAAGATGCGGTCCTCGCGTGACTCCACGTTCCGTTGGGGGTCTGCCCGGGAACTGCACCGCGTCTCCCATCCTGTCCCACAGCGAAGCATTCATCTCACCACGGAAGTTTGTCCGCCGAGAATGAGGTCGAAGCGGTCGTGAAGCTCGCAGTCCTGCACGATTTCCTCGAGACGATCGGAGGCGGGGAACGTGTTGCCTTGACCCTCGCGAAACACCTCGGCGCGGACCTCATCACCACGGACTTCGATCCGGCGATTCTCCAACGACTAGACGTAGCCGGCGTCAACGTCATCTCCCTCGGTCCTCTGGCACGACGGCCGCCACTCAAGCAGATCGACGCGAGCTGGAAGTTCGCCCGGGCTCGCCTGGACGATTACGACTTCCATTTCCTCATCGGGAACTGGGCTCACTACGCCGCGAGGCGCCACCATCCGAATGTGTACTATTGCCTCACGCCCACCCGCGCGTTCTTCGATCAGAGACAGGCGATGCTCGCCCGGTTCTCGTTGACGGGCCGTTTGGTCGCTCGCACGTGGATCGGTGTGCAGAGCCGACTGGAGCGCCGATCGATTCGACATTGCGACGATGTCATCGCGATTAGCGAAACCGTGCGCGCTCGCATCCGCCGCTTTTACGGGCGCGACGCGAGGGTGATCCATCCGCCCGTGGCAACGCACCGATTCCGGTTCAAGGAACTCGGCGACTTCTGGCTCGCCGTGAGCCGCTTGTACCCGGAGAAGAGGATCGATCTCCAGCTCGAGGTCTTCCGTCGGCTTCCGGCCGAGCGACTCGTCCTGGTGGGCGGGCACGCCCCGGGGGATATGGCAGAACGATACATTGCGCGCCTCAAACCTCCGCCGAACGTGACCCTGCTCGGAGAGATTCCGGACGAACAACTCGTAGACTTGTATGCACGCTGCCGCGGCTTCTTGACCACCGCGGTGGACGAGGACTTCGGGATCACGCCTGTGGAAGCGATGGCGGCGGGGAAATGTGTCCTCGCGACCGACGAGGGCGGGTATCGAGAGACGGTCGTTGACGGGAAGACCGGGTTCCTGTTGCCTCCGGATCCTGACCGTTTTGCGGCGAAAATTCGCGAACTCGATGACTCAACCCTGCGCGCGATGAAGGACGACTGTTCAGCGAGGGCGAGCGGGTTCGACGAATCGGATTTCATCAGCAAGATGCGGGCCTTGTCCGGATAGTCGATACCGTTAAAGGACCGCGAACGGGTTCCTGCCGAGGATGACGAAATCCGCCCTGGTGACGGGCGCCACGGGCCAAGACGGCTCGTTCCTGATGGAACTTCTTCTCAAGAAGGGGTACGAAGTACACGGGCTCGTCCGCCGCCTGAGCATTCCCAACATCGGCAACATCCAGCACCTCGTGGACCGCGTATCCTTGCTGGATGGCGACCTGATCGACCAATCCTCGCTGAACGCTGCTGTGAAGGAATCCGAGCCGGAAGAGGTGTACAACCTCGCCGCCCAGTCGTTCGTCGGAACGTCGTTCGTACAACCCGTGCTCACGGGCGAGATCACCGGCCTGGGCGCCGTGCGAATCCTCGAAGCGGTCCGGGCCTACGCGCCCGACGCACGGGTGTATCAGGCTTCATCCAGCGAGATGTTCGGGAAGGTCGACCGAGAGCCGCAGGACGAGAGCACACCGTTTCATCCCCGGAGTCCGTACGGTGTCGCCAAGGTCTACGCGTACTGGGCTTGTGTGAACTACCGGGAGGCTCATGGCCTGTTCGTTTCCAACGGCATCCTGTTCAATCACGAATCCGAGAGACGCGGTCTCGAATTCTTGACCCGCAAGGTGAGCAACGGCGTGGCGAAAATCCATCACGGCCTCGCGAAAACGATCACCCTCGGGAACCTGGATGCGAGGCGGGACTGGGGGTACGCGCCGGAGTTCGTCGACCTGATGTGGCGGATCCTCCAGCACGAGCAACCGGATGACTTCGTCGGATCGACGGGCGAGGCCCATTCCGTCCGCGAGTTCGTGGAAGAAGCGTTCCGCGTCGCCGGCATCTCGGATTGGGAGGGGCACGTGAAGATCGACGAGAAGCACTTCCGCCCCTCGGAGATTTACAACCTCCGCGGGGATGCGCGGAAGGCGAAGCGAGTCCTCGGATGGCAACCGAAGACCAAGTTCAAGGACCTCGCGAAAATCATGGTCGAGGCAGACATCGAGGGGCTAAACGGATCCCGCAAGCCGAAATGACCCTACGGCCGGGGTGGAGACGGGAAGCACGCCGTGCAGTGGGGGTCGATATCCCCCATGCTCTTGTGGTACTCACAGAATCGCGCCGTCAGCATGAGGCCAGAACAGAACTCGTTCACGCTCGCAATCTGGTCCGAGAGCGTCATCCCGTGGGCGATCTGCTCGGAGAGCTCATGCACGAACGGTTTGATCTCCGGGAAGAGGCGAAGCATCTCTTGGTCCACGCCGCGGCTCTGCGTGTTGTAATGGCTCACCGCCGCCTGCGTGATCCCCATCGACCGCGCGACGTCGACCTGCTTCTTCTTGTAGGTGTGCAGCAGCTCCCGAGCCAACCGCGCGCGGATCGTGGGAAGCAGCCTAGCGACCACGAGTTCTTGGGGTTGAAGCATGTCGCCCGCCCGGCCCGTCTGGGACCGGACTGAATACAGTATAACATCGTATTTAACCGTGTCCCTTTTCCTCGTCCTCGCGATAATTCCCGGTTTGCGTAGAATTGCATTTTCTATGGAGGGAACGATTCACACGGGAGGCCAGAATCACGTGACGCAGCAGCGCGGACTCTCCCAATAATCGAGACCGAGCTGGACCAGCGTCGGATCGGTCGACGTAATCGCATAAGCGTCGCCGTCCGCCGTCCGGGACATCGTCAAGACCTGTTGGCCATCGACGACCAGAAGGACGCACCCACAGACGATCGCGCGAATCTCGGCGGCTTTCTCAAGATCTTTCATGACGGCAATCTCCGGCACCGCGAGCCGGATGCGGACCCGGCGCCGGGCGGACCGAGCGAGGTCGTCTTCGAGCTTCCGGAAGATCTCCTCGTCGGAAGCCAGGACCACGACCTCCTTCCGCGCGGAGGAGACGAGCGCCTTCGCCCGCGCGACAATGTTCGGGAGGCCCTTGACGATGTATGCGACGTCGGTCCCGGAGGATTTCGTCGCCGCACGGAGGGGCTCGAGCAGGGAGCTCAGACGCGTGGTCGCGGCCCGTCGCCGATCGTATTCGGCCTCGACCAGACGGTTCAGACGAATCTCCACTTCCTTGGCCGGGACGACCCGGTACGTCTTCGGCTTTCCTTCCTGGACCTCGACGAGTCCCTTCTCTGCGAGCTCGCCGAGGGCGTAATAGATCTTCGAATCCGGGATTCCGGTCTTGACGACCAGCTCGCCCGCGGTCGCATGGCTGATCCGAACCAGCGCATAAAACGCGTCCGCGGCGTAGCCAGAGAACCCGAGATCACGGAGGGTACTGCGAATTCTCTCGGCCGAAGGTCCAAGTGTTTCCTGAAGCAGGGCGTTTGCCCGCGCCTTGACTTCCGACATCTGGTAGGCCAAGAGAGAGAGACTATTTAATGTTGGCTACTACTATTCGGTAGTAGATACTATGGGAGATGACGAAGAGGCAGTCCATACGAGAGTCCGCGAGCGCTACTCGATCGCGGCGAACGGCCGCGGATCCTGCCAGAACGACGCCTGTTGTGCGAGCGGATACTCTTCGGCGGAACTCGGGCGGATCCCGGCCGAATCGGTGCTTGGGCTGGGGAGTGGAAATCCGGTGCGACACGCGCGACTCAGGCCCGGCGAGACCGTTGTCGACTTGGGAAGCGGCGGCGGAATCGATGTGTTCCTAGCGAGCGGCCTCGTCGGTCCTGGAGGAAGCGCCACCGGAATCGACATGACTCCGATGATGGTCGCGCGCGCATCGACCGCGGCGGCATCGCACCACATCGGGAACGCTTCGTTCGTTCTCGCACCAATCGAAAAACTGCCCCTCCCGGATGCGCACGCCGACGTGGTCCTGAGTAACTGCGTCATCAATCTGAGCCCCGACAAGTCGGCCGTATTTGCCGAAGCGTTTCGGATCCTCAAGCCGGGCGGACGACTCGTCATCTCGGACGTCGTCCAAGAACGGGACCTTGGAGCCATCGAAGACGATTGCGGCTGTGTGGGAAACGCGATGGTCCGAGCGGAATACCTGGAGACAATCCGAGCCGCGGGATTTGTGGACCTCCGAATCGTCGAAGACCGACCGTGGCGGACTGGCCCAATCGGGATCGAAGCATCCGCGCTAACCCTCATCGCGAGAAAACCGGACCAGGAGGTGAGTGCGTGATTCCGATGGAAATAACGCTGGCGAAAGCGCTCGCGGAGGACCTCCGGGGAGAGGGTTGCTGCGGGGGCGCGACATGCTGCGGGGGCGACTGCTGCACCTGTGGCGGCTGAGAACCGGTGATCCGAGGGGATCTCGGGAGGAGATTGCCTTGTCCTTCACACTGCGACATCCGGGATGACCCTGCGACTCAACCCGGAAGGACAATCGAAGGGACTGAGTGCAAACTTCGGTAGATCGCGGTCAGCTCCGCCTTCTCCGCATCCCCCAGTCGAGAATCTTGGATGTACTCCTCGTAGAGCGGGGTGACGTCTTCTCCTCGAGGCATGTGACCGACATGTGAAGGATGTACTCCGTCAGAGTGTGAAGCGAATCATGGGGTCGACCTCGGGCCGACTCTGCGTCCTTCATCTTTCTCCAAGGGAAACGCATCGGATGATCCTGTCGAGAACTGCGTACCGCCGCGAGGGGTACGTAACCCCTTTCGGCCCGTAATCGCGCCGCGAACTGAGAAGCAAATCGCCGGACCCGAACCCGGGTCTCCGCGGTCGGGCGGCCAATCCTCAAGTGTGGGCGACCCCTCCCCGGTCACCACGAACCCATCTCCTAGTTGGTCCCGGACGGTGTGTTTCTTCGATGGCTCCTGCCCCGGCAATCAGTTCGCGCGGAAGGGGCCCATGAAAGCCGCCTTCGTGATTGGAGACCAGGAATTCGTTCGTGACGTACGCGATCTACGAACGCCCGACGGTCCCATGCGCAGCAACAACATCGCAGAGTACCACGGTCTGATCTTCCTGCTGCAACACCTGCGCGACCTCGATCGCAAACGAGGTTCGAAAGGGGCCTATCTCGTCTGTGGCGACTCTCAACTCGTGATCCGCCAGATGCGCGGGGAGTACCGAGTCCGCACACCCCACCTGGTCCCTCTACATGCGGAGGCTTCACGCCTTTCGTCGGACCTCGATGTCGAATTCCGCGAGGTTCCGCGCGAGAAGAACCGAGCGGGATTCCTCCTCGAATAGAACGAAACGTCACTAGGAGTCCGCGAAACCGATTAGTTACACTCGTATACAAGTGAACACGGCCTTGGCGACAGATTTTTGACCCTGACGAGGCAACTACTCCAAAGCCATGCGTGGGGAAGACGGAGTTCGCGTCCTCGGCAACGATCGAGTCCTGCTTCTGGTCCTGGTCCTGGCGGCCTCAACCTGGACGGTGACGGGTTCAAGCGCCCACACCCCCGGCTTGGCGGTAGAAACCCGCTCGGTGGGCCTGACCAATCCGCTCGCGCTGCAGCCGCATGACCCGATTCACATTACGGGCAACGAGGGCTTCAACGCCTCCAATGGCGTTCAGAGCGGATCCGGAACCGTTGCGGACCCATACATCATCTCCAACTGGCTCTTCGACGCTGCGTTCTACCCGAATTCCAACGAGATGATCTGGATCGAGAACACCGATAGGCACGTGGTCGTGCAGAATTGCCAAGTCATCCATTTTGACATGATTGGAGAGCACTACCAGGCGTTTTATGTGGGCAAGTATCCGGGCGAGATCAAGACACCGACGATTGCGCCGCCCACCATCGATCTGACGAGCAATGTGACCTTCCTGAACAATGACATCGACAGTCGCTACGGATACGGCATTCAGATCGCGGAAGGCTCGTCGAACGTCCTCGTGAAGGGGAACCGAATCACGATCCATCCGGACAACGTAAGTGGCCGAGACTGGATCTATGGAATCAACGCGGCCCGGAATACCCACGCGATTTCGATCGAGGACAATCTGGTCAATGCCGCGAGCCGTCAGTATATCACCATCGGCATTCACTTAGGCGACTACTATGTGAGTGAACAGCGCCGAGCGTCCCAGCTCGTTGCTCGAAACAACACGGTCATCGATGCATCCGGCGGAATCCATGTTGAGTCCTCCCGGTTCACGCTGGTCCGAGACAACGTCGTGTACCAGACGGACCTGAACAGTCTGCTGTATGGCTGGCCACGGGCCATCACGGTGCGAGAGAGCGCGCTGAACGCGAGCCTAATACACAACACAATCCGCGTCGAGGTCACCGGAATCGTAATCGGTGCTGCGGTGGATCCCTGGGACGCTTTTGGACCGATTACCGGCGCGAGTAACACCACGATTCGAGACAATATCATCTCGAACGTGGACACTGGTATCTCGGTCGGAAATGTAAGCGGCACGCACGTCGTCAACACGACCTTTTCAAGCGTGGCCCTCCAAGAGCTGAACCTGAACGGAGAGAGAGGTGCCCCGCGAGACCTGAGGCTGACCGATCTGTCGTTGCCCCTGCGGATTCGTGCACCAAGCGGAGCGGTGCCGATATCCTGGTCTTGGGCGGACTTGGCCCAGAATGCGGACTACCACCTCGTTGGGCGGGGCGAGCCGACCGATGTCGACGCTCCGTTCACGACGAACGCCGCGGGAGTCGGCTCGGTCGACATCATGCAGCCGCTCACCAGCCTCACCGCGGTGACTACATACAGCGTCATAGGGCCAATGCCCCCTTCCGGCGGAATCGGCGGCCCGAGCGGTCGAGAAATCCCCTATCTCCTGATAATCGCCGTGTGCGCCTCAATCAGCATCGTTATCGTCATCGAGTTATTGTTCGAAGCGGTGGAACGTTTACGGCGCGGAACGGGCCGGCGCGATTGAGCGAGTCGGAATGGCACTCACGTCAAGGACCCGCCGTCCGACCACTTGCCCCATCTCGTTGATGTCCTCCTCCGGAGTGCGACTCAAGCCCGCTGGCGAAGCCACCAGGGAGAATTGAACTCCCGACCTGCCGCTTACAAGGCGGCTGCTCTACCGACTGAGCTATGGTGGCGCCCGCAGCCCATTGTCCCTTCCGGTAAAAGGGTTTCCGCGCGAGTCAGGCGCGGTCGCGATGTGAAGAGTCTCATTTTTGGAAATCATGGAAAAGCCTTTATTCGCGCCACTCGGCCTCCGCCAGGTTTGCGTGATCAGTCTTCCTTGTCCAACCTGCGGTAGCGAGCTCGCTTTCCTCGAGCAGTACCAGCGGCACTACTGCTACACCTGCGGAAACTATGCGCCGGAGGGGTACGGAGACCGGGGCGCGAAAATCTGTCCGACGTGCCGGGGAACCCTGTCCTATGTGGCCCAGTACGACCGCCAGTATTGCTACCGGTGCAACGCGTACCCGGCGGACGACGCGGTCCTTCAATCGCTCGAAGCCACCATGCCCGTCGACATTCGGCCCGCACCCGAAGCGAGCGAGCCCAGCATTCCCGTGAAAGAACCCGAGAAGACGGAGGTAGCCGAGAAGCCGGTCGAGGTTGAGAGGACGGTCGACCCTGAGAAGACCCCGGAGCCTTCGGTGGAGCCTTTGGTAACCGTGGCCGGGGCGCCGGCAACACCGATTCCGCAACCCGAAGAAATCGTCGAAGAGGAGCCACCTCAAAGCGAGGCGACGGAGCCGCGACCGAGACCGCCAATCGTTCGTCTGAAGGTCTTTCAGGCCAAGAAGCCCGCCCTCATGGACCTGTGCAAAGCGTACAATCTCGATCCGACAGGGACGAAAGAGCAACTCCGCGAGCGATTGCTGAGTTATCTCGACACGCTCGAAGCCGAGGCCGAAGTAGAGCAAAGCGTCGAGGAACCGGAATCGAGTGCCGAACCGGCTACGACCGAGCCCGCCGGCGAGGTCGAGAGGGAATCCTGGCCGACTTCGCGGGAGATCGTCGAAGCGCAGCCCGTCGAGGAGGAACCGGCAAGAGGAGAGCCCATCGCGGCCTCCCCGTCGGCGGTCACCCCGGAGGTCATCGAAACGGGGCCCTTGCAGGAATCCGTCGTGGAAAGGATTGACACGCCCGTGTTCGTCTCGGTCACCGAATCTCAGCCCGATGTTTCCGCCGCTCCTGAAGTCGAGCCGTCGAGGGCGCTCCATCCGTGTCCGACTTGCGGCCGCGAGCTCACGTACATCGCCCGATACCGCCGTTGGTACTGCTATCATTGTCGCGCGTACGCCCCGGTCAGCCAGTCGAAATTCGCCTGCCCGAACTGCGGCGCCGCGCTGCGTTGGATCGGCCAGTACGAACGATGGTGGTGCGATTCCTGCCGACGATACGCTCCTGCAGACCTTCCGAAGCCCGAGTCCGCGGCGGTCGCCACCGCGACGCCCGCCGAAGTGGCGAAACCGGTCTCCTACGCGACCGCCTATCCGACAAGCACGATCACGCATCGCCACCGGAGCCCCGGGAGCGGGATCGGCCTCGTGGGATTTGGCATCATTCTGTTCGTGTTGTACGAGCTCCTCGTGGACCTGCCCGGGGTCCTCTCCTACACCACGGGAATTGCGGTTGCGCCGGACCTCGCGTTCGGCCTCCGGTTCTTCGCCTTCGTCTTCGTCGCACTCGGCGCGATCATGGGCTTGTCCGCGGTGCGCGACCGGCGCTGAGCCGGCAAAGGTTTTTCCCCGCCCCGACGTTCGACGCCGGGCCATGCGGCTCCAGCAGATCGTGAAGGACGAACGGCGCCCCCGCGAGTTCGACCCGCGAGAATACATCTCCACGTGGACAGAGAAAGATCTCCTCCACGGGAAGGTCGCGGATGCGTGGGTGATCATCTTCCGAACCCGCGGCTGCTACTGGGCGCGCGCAAGCGGTTGCTCGATGTGCGGCTACGTGAACGATGTGGCCCAGGAGGTCGCCCCCGAAGACATCGGCCATCAGCTCGACGTCGTCCTCAAGAAACACCAGGGGCAACCCCTGGTGAAGGTCTACACGTCCGGGAACTTCTTCGACGACCACGAGGTCTCCCCCGATGTCAGGGAGCGAATATTGAAGGAACTGGGTGACCGCTGCGACAAGGTCATCGTCGAGACGCTCGCTCACCTGTTACGCCGAGACCAGCTCGAACACGCCATGCGTTTCGTCGATGAACTCGAGATCGCGCTCGGGCTCGAATCGACGAACGAGAACGTCCTCAAGTACGCCGTGAACAAAGTGTGGGGCCTCAAGGAGCATGCCCGGGCCGCGTCCCTCGCTCACGAGGTCGGGGCGACCGTGAAGACGTACCTCCTGATCAAGCCGCCTTTCTTGACGGAGCGAGAGGCGATCGAGGACGCGGTCCGATCGGGACACGAGGCGGATCCGTACAGCGACACGATCTCCTTCAACCCGGTGAACGTTCAGAGCCGCACGATCGTCGACCGCCTGTTCCGCCGCGGCGAGTATCGCCCCCCGTGGCTCTGGTCCGTCGTCGAGGTCCTCGAACGGACGCGAGACCTGAACGCGCACGTGAAGAGTCACCCGACCGCCGGCGGCATGGTCCGCGGGGCGCACAATTGCGGAACCTGCGATCGCCGTGTCGTGAACGCGATCGAGGAATTCTCTCTCGGCCTTCGGGACGATTTCGCCGACCTGTCGTGCCCCTGCCAGGATGTGTGGCGCACCTATTGCGAGGCCCAGCCGTTCATGCTGACGTCGTCTGATCCGCTTGCGGTACTCGAAGCGTAACGTTGATGCGAGGACCGAGGTTCGGGAATCTCGATCCGAATGCGCGACTACGAACTGAAGAGGGGCACGGGGAAGATCCTCGAGGGCGATGGCCTGAGAAAGATCGCCGCGGAAGTGTTCGGGGATGTCGGGACGGATGGCGCGAAGGTGATCGTGTCGTACGGGGCCCTCGAGAAGATGGTCGCGTGGACCGACGGGAAGAAACTCTTCGTCGACACGTCGATGAAGACCGGCGTGGCGGACCACATCGCCACGGACACGATCAAGGCGTACAACACGTTCCTCGAGCGGGCGACCGGCCTGACGGCGAAGGAGCGGAGCAAGCGGGCGCAGGAAGCCGCGAAGAGAAGCGCCGCCTGACGGACCGGCGCTCCCGCTCGCGCTCGAAGAAATGGAAAAGGGGTGCGGGCGGGCCCTCGGCCTAGCCGAAGAGCGCACCCAAGCCCGCGGCCGCCTCTTCCTCGGAGACTTTCTCTTCTTCCTTCTTTTCCTCTTTCTTCTCCTCTTTTTTCTTCTCGGGGGGCGGCGCTGCCGCAGGAGCGGCGGTCGGCATCGCGACGGCGGCCTTCAGGGCCTCGTCGATGTTCACGCCTTCCAGCGCAGCGGTCAGGGCCTTCACGCGAGTCTCGTCGACCTTGACTCCGGCGGCCGTGAGGACCTTCTTCAGGTTCTCCTCGTTCACCGGCTTCCCGGCCGCGTGCAAGACCAACGCCCCGTACACATATTCCATTCGTCGTCACCTCCTTGTTCTTGATCACCCGGTCATCGCGCGAAACCGCTCGTCGGCCGCGCCGGGCGCGCGTGCGACGAGGGCGAGCATCTGAGCATACGCCTTCGCCAGGAGAAACCTGATCGACTCCTTCGTCGGGAACTCGGATTCCACGGCGAGCCCCAACGCCTGCGCGTGGGCCTTCGCGAGGAGCGGACGGATCGTGTCTTTCGTCGGGTACCCGATCTCGAGCGCGAGGGCGAGAGCCTCCCGCCAGGCCTGCGCGATCTGGCCTCGGACGACCGTGTCGTCGACGGCGAGAGCGTCTCGGCGGAACACGGTGCCGTCCTCGTACGCGCCCCGCAAGTCGAGGCCGACGACCAGCGGGAAAATCTCGAGTCGCGCCAGCTGCTGGGCGACGTCCCTCGGGATTCGCTGACTCGCCTTCACCATGAGCTTGTCCTGCCGGATCACGACTTTTCCCCGTTCAATCGCGGCGGGGACCCCGGCCTTCTGGAGCTCGCCAACGACCGGGCCAGGCTTGAACGGCGTCTCCCCCGCGCGGACCCAGAGGTCCTCGGGCGCGATCTCGCCCCCGCGGGCCGGAGCGCGCATCTTCGTCGCCTCGAGTTCCTTGAAGAGCCGGAAGGGATTGATGTCCGCCGTCACCACGGCCGTCTGCCCCTCGATCGTGTCGCTGAGCTTGACCAGGGCCGGTTTCTTCTCACTCGCCTGCTGCAACGCGAGGCGGAGTAGGTTGTTCTTTGCGACCGTAATCGTGGCGCGTCCGGAGAGCTTCTTCCGGATATCCTGGAATTGCGGCGCGGGGATCCCGTGGATGTTCGCGATTCCGACGACGCGGGCCTGCGCGCAGCGCGTCGCGAGCGCCTCGACGAGTTGCTTCTTATAGGGAGCGACGTGCGCCATGGGACCACCTCAGAGGTACTTCACCGCCGGGCCCATCGTCGTCTTCACGTAGGCCGACTGAATGTTGAAGCGTCCGCGTTCGAGCTTGCCGACGACGCGGCGCATGAGGGCATCGAGATTCTCCGCGAGATCCTCCGGGGGCATGTCCCGGGTCCCGATCGCCGCATGGAAGGTCCGCTTGTCGCGGCTGCGCACACGAACCGTGTTCCGCAAGGAGTTGATCAAGTTCGTCGGATCCGCGGTGGGCGGCACGGGCCGAGGCATCCTTCCCCTCGGCCCGAGGACGACGCCGAGGCGCTTCCCGATGACGGGCATGAGGGGCGCTTCCGCGATGAAGAAGTCGTACGACGTCGCGAGGGACCTTGCCTTTCGCTTGTCGCTGGCGTACTCCTCGATCTCCTGCGGCTGGATCACAAGGTCCGCGACGTTCCTCGCCTTGAGCGCAAGCTCCCCGGAGGCGAAGACGCAGACGCGAATCGGCTTCCCGCGTCCCTTCGGCAGGACGATATCTTCTTCGACGCGATTCTTCGGCACCGAAAGATCGACGTCGCGCAGGTTCACGGCGACCTCGACGGATTCTTTGAACGCGCGGGGCTTGGCGGCCTCGAGCAGCTTCTTGATTGTCTCGACCGAATGCTTGTCCGCCAAGGGAGATCGCCTCCTGCAGTGCGTGCAGCCGCGGGGCCTCCTGCAGAGGAGAGGCGGCGAAAGAGCGTGCCCCTAATAAGGCTTTGCGGACACACGGCCGCGGCACGCTTCACGGGAGAGGGAAACGGGCAGGGACGGGTTTGCAGTTGGGATCCCGTCCTGGATACAGGGGACGGTGAATTATCAGTCGGACGATGACAACTGCAGAATCCTTTTGTAGCAATCGCTCCTAGCCCGGAGCGTGCGGGAGGAGGACGTCGCGCGTGCGCTCGAGACCCTCGGGCTCACCGGCAAGGAGTCGCGCGCGTACCTGAGCCTGCTGCAGAATGGAGTCGCAACCGCTCACC
Organism: Thermoplasmata archaeon; assembly: GCA_035557795.1. Classification (GTDB taxonomy): domain Archaea; phylum Thermoplasmatota; class Thermoplasmata; order RBG-16-68-12; family RBG-16-68-12; genus RBG-16-68-12. The sequence continues at coordinate 36,972 of DATMDM010000027.1, forward strand.
AAGTCAGCCAACTCCTCGGGGTTCAGTATCCCGCGGTGTATCGGATCTTGCAGTCCCTGCAGACGAAAGGCTGGATCGAAGTATCTCGGGAGCGGCCGAACCGGTATCGGGCCCGCGCCCCTCGAATCGTCGCGGAAGAAGCGCGCCAGTCGAAAGGCGATGATCTGGTTGCCGCCACCGAAATGGTGGGCGGGTTGAAGGAGAGTTCCGTATCGAAAGTCCGGGAGACCGAGACGGACCTCTGGATTTACAAAGGGACGGAGTCGATCGGACGCAAGCTCCGCGAGGTGGTCCTCTCGAGCAGCGGGCAGATCCTGTGCGTCAGTCCGTTTCCCGTCGCTCCCGAGATCCTGCGCCTCCTGTTCGATGCGCTCGGGCGATCCCGCCGCGTCGTGCGGGTGGTCTTGAACGAGGCGAACCGCGCGGACCTCGCGGAACTCGGAAGTCTCCTGGGACGGAACATGCGCGTGCAGTTCCATTTCCCCGCGCGGCCGCTCTCGGCGACGCGCCTCGCCCACACCTACGTGTTCCCGAGCGACCAGGAGGTCTTCATCCTGAATTCATTCTACCGCGATGGGGGACTCGCGGCGGACAAGCTCCAGGGGCTGTGGGTCGGCGACATGGACTTTGTCCGGATCCAGCTCGAGGCGATGCTCTTGGACCTGTCGCAACCGACGGCTCGGGAGCGGAAGGCGTTTCCAAGGGCTCGATGACATCAGCCCGCGAGCTGTTTGTCGTATTTGCCGGCCTGGATTTCTTTCGAGAACTCTTTCGCCGCTTTCCCTTCGACGGTGACGCCCATCGAGACAGAGGTGCCGACGACCTCGAGGACGCGTGCCTTCAAGGATTTCCCCTGCATGGCGTCCGCCTTCATGTTCGCGATCTTGATCGCCTGAGACAGGGTCAAGTTGCCGACGCGCGTCTTGCCCGGATCGCCGGAGCCCTTCTCGACCTTCAGCTCTTTGGCAATCAGCGCGGAGGTCGGTGGGGTTCCGACCTCGATCGTGAACGCTTTCGACTTTGGATCGACGATCAGGGTGACGGGGACCTTCATCCCTTCGAAACTTTTCGTCTTCTCGTTGATTGCCTTGATAATCTCGACGATGTTCAGGCCGAGCGGACCGAGCGCCGGTCCCAGCGGAGGCCCGGGAGTTGCCTTGCCACCATCGACGAGCACACTGAGCTTCTCCGGCAAAGGATTACCTTCTGGGGTGGCTCCTGAAATTTCGGAAACTGATAAAGCTTTCGGCACTCAACCGTGCGGAATGCCGCTCTTCTCAATGACCGTGAATCCATTGTTGTGATAGTAGCGGAAGATGCGAACGTCTTTTCGACCCCGGAAGTACTCTTCGACCGCGCGCCAGACCGGAGGATGGGCGGTTGTGTCGTGCAAGCTGATGACCCCGCCGCTCACGACGAACGGTTCGTACTTCCGGAGCTCTTCTAGGGTGTGCCCGTATCGATGGGATGTGTCGACGAAAAGGTGGTCAATGGGGTCCTTCCAATCCAGATCAAGATCTCCCTGCATAACGAACGTCCAGAGCGCGGCCAGGCCCGCCTCCGCGACACGGGACTCCGCCTCAGGACAGGGATTAACATCCACGCTCGTCACATGGCCGTCAATTTCCTTCGCGGCCAGGAGGAGCGCAAGGGTCGATTCTCCCGACCGCGTGCCGAGTTCCAAGACCCGCGGCCGCGGTCCCTCTAGCGTGATGCGATACAAGGTCGGAAGATGTGCGTAGATGTCGCTGGGATGCGTGAAGACGCGGCCCAACACCGACGTCGCCTCGGCTTCTTGGGGGAACAAGAGCATGGGCTCGACTGCGGGCATGCTCCGGAACGCGCGGAACTGCTCCGGTCCGAGGACAAACGCCTCCATGGCGGACATCAGACCATAGACCCGCATGGCCTCGCAGGCGGCGCGGAGGCGAGCAGTCACCCGAAGGCCGTGCGGTAACGGTCTCATCGTCGAATCCATACAGAATCCTCATACGGTCGGGGGACAGATAACCTCTTCCGGCCCCGCTCCGCCACCCCATCCACGCGATGACCGATGCCTCTGCGTCGGTGGCGCTCACTTCTCTTCTTCTTTCTGGAGGACCCGCACGCTGTCTCCGCGCACGGTCACCGGAATCCGGACCATCGCCTCGAACAGTTCGACGGTGATCTCTTCCTTCGTCTCGTCAATCTTCATCACCCGGGCCTTCTCGCCTTTGAACGGCCCGGCGACCAGCTCGACGATGTCGCCCTCCATGATGCCGCTGACGATCGGCTTCGGGGTGAGGTATGCCTCGATTTCCGAGAACCCGATTCCGGTCGACTCTCCCTCGCCTTTTACGACGCCGCGCGCCCTTCGAAGACCGCGGACGACCTCCTCCAAGCGGTCGGGATTCATGCTCTCGACGTAGACGTAGCCGCGGAAGTTCGCCGGCACGAGGATCGAGAACACCCCGACGTCTTTTGCCTTGGCCCGCGCGTAGATCGCGTCGGCCACCGCGCGTTCGTGACCGATCGATGACTTCACGGCGAGGACGGCCTGCCGCGCGCTGAAGCTCAAGGTCTTCGCGTCGAACGCCCCCGGGTCGCCCTTCGAAATCGCATTCACGACGACGTTCAGGCGGTCCCCGTACCGCGCGCCTTTCGGGCACGTGACGGTCAGCGTGATCTCTCGCTGGCCGTCGGCAATGAGTCGGAACTCCTTCTCCGTGACTTTCGTGAAGGTGACGTCCCACACTTTGTCCTCGACGCCATACAGTTTGACGGTCCACTCCGGGGGATCCGGAAGCTCGGAGTTGTAGACGAGGTCCACTCTGATCCGAATCGTGTCATCCTCGGTCCCCGTGTTCGTGACGACGACCGGGTATTCTTTCGTCTGACCGGCGGTGAGGGAGACCTTCTCCTCTTTCAGGTCCAGCTTGACGGCGTAGTGGCCGACCGCGGGTGGCTCCGGCTTGGGCTCCGCCTTCGCCTCGCGCCTTGAGAAATCGTCCAGGAGTCCCATCGTTCACAGCCCCAGGAACCCGAAGATCCCGTGGAAGACGCCGGGACCGTATCGCATGATTAGGTAGATCACGAAGCCAAGGGCGCCGATCGCGGCGATGCCGAGGCCGGTGATCAGCACGACCTTCGAGTACTCGTCCGGCGTGGGCCTTCGCGCCATCTTCAGGACGCGGCCGTACCGCCCTTTGCCAAGGCGCTTCGCGCGCTCCTCGATCCGCCGTTGCACCTCCCAGCTCTTGTCCACGATGTCCGCCATGAACCTCACCGTACGATGTCGACGCCGCCGTGGGGACGCACATGCTCCCCGGGCCCGAGGATCTGCTTCGATCTCACCCCGGTCAAGATCAGCATGACCCGCAGCTTGTGCTCCAGGCTCGGGTCGACCGCCGCTCCCCAGATAATCCGGGCGTTCGGGGCGATTCGACCTTGGACGATCTCGGCGACCTTCTCCGCCTCGGCCACGCTCATGTCGTTCCCGCCCGTGACGTTCACGAGGGCTCCCGTCGCGGCGCTTATGTCGACATCGATCAAGGGCGAGTTGATCGCCTCTTCGATCGCCTCCTCCGAGCGGTTGTCCCGATCCGACTCGCCGAGCCCGATCATCGCGACCCCGCCGCCCTTCATGATCGTCTTGATGTCGTTGAAATCGAGGTTCACGAGACCCGGCTTCGTGATGATCTCCGTAATCCCCTTGATGGCGCGCATGAGCACGTCGTCCGCGACCTTGAACGCTGCATTCAGGGCTAGACGCGGGACGAGCTCAAGGAGTTTGTCATTCGGGATCACGACGACCGTGTCCGCAAAGTTCCGGAGCTTCTCGAGGCCATACTCCGCGTTCTCCGCGCGGATCGCGCCCTCCGCCCGGAACGGGAACGTGCAGATCGCGATCGTCAGGGCGCCCGCCTCTTTCGAGAGCTGCGCGAGGACCGGGGCGCCGCCCGTTCCCGTGCCGCCTCCGAGACCGCACGTGATGAACACCATGTCCGCGCCCTGGACGACGGACCGCAGTTCGTCCGCGGCCTCGCGGGCCGACTCCTCGCCGACCTGGGGGAGCGCGCCGGCTCCGAGGCCGCGCGTGACGCGGCGTCCCAGGAGGAGCTTATGGGGAGACCGGACGATGAGGAGATGCTGGGCGTCCGTGTTCGCGGCGAACAGCTCCGCCCCCACGATGCCGGATTCGACGAGGCGGTCGATCGTGTTGCAGCCGCCGCCTCCGATCCCGACGATCTTGATGTTCGTCCTCAGGCTCGCGAGGATCCGCTCGAGTTCGGCGTCTTCCGCGCCGACGCCCATCGTCTGCGTGGGGGACTCAGGGAGCCGCGGCTGAACGCCCGAGCGACTCACGACTTCCCTGACAATGGAATCCATTTTTCGGCCTCCGGCTGCCCGAGGAAGCGAATGAAGCAACCGCGACATTCACGTAAAGGGGGACGATTAATAAATGTTTCCGGGTTCGGATTCGCTCCATCCGCCCCGCCTCCCGTGGAATGGCCACGGCGCGGCGTTCAGCGGATCACGTCGACGCCGACGCGGGCCTTCTCCTCCGATGGGTCTCGTCGTCCGACAATCTGTTTCGATTTGACGCCGGTCGCGACGAGCATCACGCGCAGCGTGTGTTCCAGCGATGCATCGACCGTCGCACCCCAGATGATCCGGGCCGTGGGGGAAACTTTTGATTGGACGACCTCGGCGACGCGTTCGGCTTCGGAAATCGTCATGTCGTTCCCGCCCGTGACGTTGATCAGCACGCCGTGAGCGGTCGAGACATCGACCTCGAGGAGCGGAGAGTTGATTGCCTCTTCGATCGCCTCGACGGCGCGGTTGTCCCCGACCGCCTGGCTCTCGCCCAGGCCGATCATCGCGACCCCGCCGCCTTTCATGATCGTCTTCACATCGTTGAAGTCGAGGTTCACAAGGCCGGGCTTCGTGATGATCTCGGTCAGTCCCTTGATCGAGCGCATCAGGACCTCGTCGGCGAACTTGAACGCGAGGTTCAGCGATTGCCGCGGCACGAGGTCGAGCAACTTGTCGTTCGGGATCGTGATGACCGTGTCGGCCGCGTCACGGAGACGCTCGAGCCCCCATTCCGCGCTCTCCATTCGGAGCTTGCCTTCTCCGCGGAACGGTAAGGTGACGACCGCGATGGTCAAGGCGCCCATCTCCTTGGCAAGCCGCGCGACATAACCGCAGCTGCCTGTGCCGGTCCCGCCGCCCAGGCCGCATGTCACGAAGACGATGTCCGCGCCTTGGACGATGGCCCGTAGTTCCTCCTCGGCCTCACGGGCGGCCTCTTCGCCGATCTGCGGCAGGGCACCCGCGCCGAGGCCCTTCGTGATGCGTCGACCGAGAAGGACCTTCTTGGGGGACGCGATGTGGAGCAAGTGTTGCGCGTCCGTGTTGCACGCGTACAACTCCGCCCCGACGATCCCCTCGTTGTAGACTCGGCCGATTGTGTTGCATCCTCCACCCCCGAGGCCGATGATCTTGATGTTCGTCCGCATCTTGCTGAGCATCTCTTCGAGCTCAGCGTCGACCCGGCTGTCTTCAAACGCGGGGGCACTCCCTTCCCGGGCGAGTACATCCTCTAGCATCGAATTCATTGCGACACCTGCAGAGCCTGCGAGTTCATCCCATCCCGCAAGATGGCCGCGTATCCGGCGGACGCTATTTAAAAGTTGTCGGACGAACGTCCGCCGCGTTGACAAACGC
>DATMDM010000028.1:0-11287 GCA_035557795.1 Thermoplasmata archaeon
AGTGCGTGGGGCGGGAGTCGAACCCGCGCTTTGGGCTTGGAAGGCCCAAGTTCTACCGCTAGACTACCCACGCTCCGTTGGGGGACTCGACCGCGAATACTTGAGTCCTTCCTTGGAATCACGACTTGGCCCGGTTGGACCCTTCCTTGAGGAGTGCCTCGAGCTCGTCAATCGCCGCGAGGAGATCGTGTACGTCCTCGCCCTCGTTTTCCAGATCCCGCGCGATCCGACGCGCGTTCGGGATCGTCTGCTTCGTGAGCCACTCGCGTGTTTCCTTCCGGAGTTTCGTCGGCTTCGGCCGTTCCACTCCTCTGCGTGCCATCGTACCATCCCGTCTGACGATTGTCAGCTCGGAATCGTATCGCGCGTACTTAGCGCGATTGTCACAACGACAAGGCGTTGACGAATCGGAGCGATTGTCTACGGCGCGGGCCGTTGGCGATATCTATAAGTCATCGACTTTCCATGTCGGCCACTTGTCCGACGCGGCCCTGAATTGACCGCGCCCCGCGGGATGGGATGATAGGGATGGCCCTCTTCCAAGGTCTCCTCGATCGAGAAGGACGGGTGCTCGATAAGGCGAACCGACTCGCGCAGTCGGGTTTCGCGGCGCTCGAGGTGGACGCGCAGGGTCGCGCGACGATCGCGTTCGTCAAGGCGCTCGAGATCCTCGAAGCGCAAGAGCCGGCGGCGCGGATCGAGGATTTTCGCGAGGCTTATGCGACCATTGGGTCGGGACTCCTCCGTGTCGGTCGGATCGAGTCCGCTCAGGCCGCGGCGACGCACGCCCTGACCGGCAACGGCGGAGACCTCCGAGCGCTGGGCCTCCAGGGAAACATCTTGCTCGCCCAAGAGCGCGCGTCCGACGCCCTCGGATACTACGACGCAGGATTGCGCATCGATCCGAAGGCGAAGGATTTCTGGGAGCGGAAAGGAGACGCCCATGTCGCGTTGGAGCAGCGGCCCGAGGCGATCCGCGCCTACATGCAGGTCGTGAACCTCGATCCCGATGATGTCGAAGGATATCGCCGCGTCCTCTCGCTCGTCCCCGACGATGCCGAGCTCTGGGTGCGAACGGGAGAAGCCCACCGCCGGCGGAACGAACTGGACGAGGCGCAGACGGCGTTCGACCGCGCCCTCCGGATCAACTCGGAGAACAAGGAAGCCCTGGAGGGGAAGGCGCTCACGTACCTGGCGGCGGGAGAGCCGCAACGGGCGCTCCGGTGTCTCGACCGCGTGATCCAGCTGGACCCCTACGACCCGGATGCGTGGCGGCTCCGGGGGGACGTCCTCGGGGCGTCGAACCAGAACGAGGAGGCGTTGCGATCCTATGACGAGGCGCTACGTCAGCGAGACGGAGATGCGGCTGCGTGGACCAGCCGCGCCGAGCTGTTGCGCAAGACGGGCCGAAGCATCGATGCGGTCAGCGCGTACGACCGCGCGATCGGCTTGACCCCGAAGACGCTCGCCCCTCGGGAGGGACGGCTCGAGGCGCTCCGGTCTCTCGCTCGATGGGACGAGGTCGTCAAGGAGGCGTCGAAGGTCATCTCCCTCGACCCTCGCCACGCGGGCGCCCTGTACGCGAAGGCCCATGCGTGCATCCAGTTGAACCGTCGGGAGGAAGCGGTCGCGGCCCTCGACGGTTTCCTCGCGGTCGAGCCGCGGTCCTACGACGGGCTCGAGGCGAAACGCGATCTCCTGCTGCGGACGGAACAATGGTCCGATCTCGTCGTCGCATGCGACGCCATCCTTGCAATCCAGCCGCACCATCCGCGTGCGCTGAAGGACAAAGGACGCGCCCTGCTCGCCCTCGGAAAGGCGGAGGCGGCGTACGCGACGTTCGAGACGCTCCGGGTGGTCGCGCCCGACGACCTGGACGCGCTCCGGGGCCAGCGCGATGCGCTCCGACATTCGAAGAACGCCAAGGTCCTCCTCCGGACGTGCGAGGCGATCCTCCAGAAAGACCCCGCGGATGCCAGCACCTGGACCGCGCGCGGGGAGGCCCACCAGACCTTGAGCCAACCGGAGGAAGCGATCGCCGCGTTCGACACCGTCCTCCGGCTTGATCCCCGGAACACGGACGCCTCCGCCCGCAAGGCGGCCCTCTTGTTCTCGCTCGGACGCTACGCCGACTCCGTGAAAGCGTTCGACGTGGCGATCGAAGCGAACCCGGCGTCCCCGTCCCTATGGTACGAGAAAGGGCGCGCCCATTATCGACTCAACGCGTTCTCGGACGCGATCGACTGCCTCGACCGGGCGACACGATACGCGCCCGGCGACGTCAAGGCGTGGTATCTCTTCGGCCTCGCCCTGGAGGGCGAGAAGCGCTACGAACAGGCGGTCACGGCGTTCGACCGCACGCTCGCACTCGACGCGAATCACGCCAAAGCGTGGCTCGGCAAAGGGACGGCGCTGCACTGGCTGAAGCGATATGAGGAGGCTGCGGCGGCGTACGGGAAGGCGGCGACCCTCGACCCGACGATGGTGCCGGCGCTCCTGAAACAAGGGGCGTGCCTCACGGAGTTGCACCGATACGAGGAGGCCATCCCGGTGTTCGAGACCGTGCTCGCGAAGAACCCGAAGGAGACCACGGCACTCGCCGGGGTGAGTACCGCCCTCGAGGCACTCGGACGGACGAAGGACGCGTTCGATGCCGTCATCCGACTGACCTCCGCCGAGCCCAAGGACGCGAACGGATGGGCGCGGCGCGCGCGCCTCGCAATGGCCACCGGCGATGCGAAGGACGCCCTGGCGGCGATTACGAAGGCATCCTCGATCGCACCGGACCACGCGGACTATCTCCGGAGCAAGCGCGACCTGTTGCTGGCCCAACACTCGTTCAAAGGCGCCGCCGATGTCGGCGAGCGGCTCCTCGAGATCGATGCCCGGGACACCGAAGCGCTGCGGGAGCTGGCGGGCGCCCTCGAAGGCACCGGCAAGGCGGATGCCGCGCTGGAGGCGCTCGAGCGAGCGAGTCGCGTGGACCCGATGGACCGTCGGACCTGGAACGCGAAGGGCGCGCTCCTGGGCCGGCTCGGCCGGACGGAGGAGGCTCTGACGGCGTACGATCAATCCCTGAACCTGAATCCCGGAGACCGCGGCGCCCTCGCCGCGAAGGGGCGAATCCTGTTCGATCTCGGCCGCGTCCCCGAGGCCCGCAAGGCGTTCGAGGACGGATTGATCCTCGAGCCCAATCACCTCGACTTCCTGAGCGGGAAGGCCATGTGCCTCGCCCATGAGGGCCATTTCGACGACGCCCTCTCGCTCGTGGCGGTCATCTTCCAGAAAGACCCGAACCATTACGACGCCTACCGGACGAAGGGGCTGTGCCTCCTGCGGACCGGCCATGCCGCGGACGCCCTGCCGTGTTTCGACTTCGTCCTGAAGGCGAGCCCGAAGGACGCGCGCGTGCTGACGTGGAAGGGCGAAGCGAACGAGGCACTCGGCCGGAACGCCGAGGCGTTCGCCTCCTTCGACTCCGCGATTGATGCGGATCCGGAATTCGGCGGGGCGTGGCGGGACAAAGGCCTCCTCCATGTGAAAGTCGAACAGTTCCCCGCCGCCGCAGACGCCCTCGCCCACGCGACGGTCGCTCGTCCGACCGACAAGGCCCTTTGGTACATGCGAGGCTTTTCCGAAGAGCGGGCCGGCGAATTCGACGCCGCGGTCCAGTCCTACGACGAGGCGCTGCGCCTCGACGCCCGCGACAAAGTCACCTGGAACAGCAAAGGCCTCGCCCTCGTTCACCTGAAGCGGTTCGACGACGCGCTCCGTTCGTTCGACGCGGCGCTGGCCCTCGATCCGGCGTATGAGCCCGCTCAGTCCGGCAAGAAAATCGCGGAGGACCGCGTCCACGTGGCGAAAATCGAGGGCCTCGCGGAGGCCGTCGTCCGGTTCGAGAAACACCTGTCACGGCCCGCGACTCGGGACGAGGTGTTCCGTTATTGCTCTGTCCCGCTCGAGCTGCTCGACGAAGTCATCGCGTACGTCAACGAGCCCGCTCCCCTGGCCCCCGACCGGATCGAGGCGGACGACCTGCGGAAGTACGAGGCGGTGGGAGCCGCCGTCCTCCGGACGGTGGAGAACGCCCAGAACCTGAACGCCTTGCGGCTCACGGACGTCAGCGCCGTCCTGCCCCACGTGGACCTGGAAGAAGCCCGGACGATCTGGGGCTACATCGACTGGGTCCGGGACGCGCCGCTCGAGCCGACGCCGGAGTGGCACAACGATGACCTGATCCGGCAGGCGATGGACCTCCCGAAGGAGGAATGGAATCTCGTGGACCTGGCGAAGGAGCTCCACCTCGGGCCGTTCGAAGCGAAGAAGCTCGAGGTCTCCCTCAAGATCTTCGAGGGCGGCGGCTACAAGATCTCGACCCGCGGATCGCCGGAGATCAAGCGGAAGAAAACGAAGCCGCAGGTGACGCCGGAAGCGGACGTCGAAGCCGACGAGGAGCCGGCCGCGATCACGAAGAGGCCGGCACCGCCAAAGTCCATCCCAAAGACGGCGGACGACGGCCCGCCGGCGAAGTGCACACCGCATCACGCCCCCGGGGTCGAACGGCATGCATGCGGGGCGTGGCTGTGCAAGGCCTGCGTGGACTCCGGAGGCATGTGTCCCGGATGCGACGCGCCGCTCCCGAAGGCGGAGGAGCGCGAAGCGAGGAAGAAGGACCGCGAGGCGGACTTCAGCCGCTTGTAGGCAACCGGCGATCGGCTACGGGTTCAGCGCGATCATGTCATCGATGAACGACCGGGAGCTCTCCAGGTCCACGCGGTAATTGTTGTTCGTCGACTTGCAGACGCTGTCGCCCCAGCTCGTCACCGCGACAATGTATTCGACGTGGGACGAAGGATCGACGAAGAACGTCGGCCCGCCGGAGTCCCCGAAGCACGTGCCGCCATCTCCGTGATGGATGTTCTGCGACATGTAGAGCCATGCATCGTGCAGGTTTCGGAAGCTCGAGGTCGAAATCTGACGGTCTCCGGTGAGCACGAAGTCTTGGTTGAGTCCATATCCGACATTGATGAAGGTCGCGCTCTTGAGATCACCAGATACAGCCAGGCCGTCGAGATAGCCCATGGACGCTGGCATGCCAAAGGTGACACCCTCCACCGCGTTTTCGAGGATGATCACGCCGAGGTCGTGCGGATTCGATGTGGGGCCCCAGTTGTAATCAGGATGGCTGTGGTATCCACTCACCGCGAGGCGTACCGCGCCCTCCGCGAACACGTTCGGCGCGAAGCTGATCCGGAGCCGACTCGCGGGGAATGCGGCCGCCGTGAGCGCGTCGGTGCAGTGGCCCGCGGTCAGGAAGACGCGCGCAGAGACCAGCGTTCCGGAACAGAACTCGCCGACGCTTCCGTCCAATCGAACGATGAGGATCGCGCCGACGTTCGGGTGGGTCGTGTCGATGTTCCCCCACGTGATGGCGGAAGCAGGCGACCCCAGCGCCATCAGCCCAATCACCGCGAGAACGCCAGAGACCTCGAAGACACGCCGACGCACGAGCCCGACCACCACCTAACCCCCCGAGTAGATGGTTGGAAAACGCCTTAAACTTTAGCCGGGGACGACGATCGTTGGAGACGTCACTCGAACGTCCAGTGGTCCCGTTCCCGCAACAGGTCGCGCAACAGGCGGGTCGCCCTCCCGCGGTCGACTTGCGTGAGGAACGCCCCCAGATGCTTGCACATCAGCCGACCGGTCGCCCGGTTCGTCTTGAAGTCGACGCAGTCGTGCTCGACCCGTTTCTCCTGCCGGTCGATTCGCACGGAGTAATCTTTGACGCGCCCCGCGAGGAGCGTGTCCGTCTCCTTGTCCACGGAGACCACAGACGGGTCGATCGCCTTTGCAGAGGCAAGGCGGTTCGTCCCCAGGAAGACCTGCAGGAGTTCTTCGAATGTCATCTTGTTGATGTCCTTATTCATCGGCACGTCCGCTTGGATCGTGCCCGCCTCGTCCTCGATTTGGCCGCCTTTGATCTTGACTGCGACGCCGAACCGCTCGAGCGCTTCGTTGATCTTCTTGTCGATGTACGCCTGCTCCTCTGGCGTGTACTTCGCACGGTTCCGAGGTTCGTTGAAGTATCGTCGCGCGGCGCGAGCGTGGAACGGCGTGTGCACGGGATACTTCCAGTTCGCCGGATCGCCGTACTTGTCCGGGTCCTTCGGATAGCCTTGGGGCGGGCCAAGGCGGCCGTCTCTCTTGCGGCCCGGTTTCACCGGGCGAACCATGCTACCGGAAACGAGCGGTTCCGCCATAAGCGTTCTTTGTGGCCGGGTGCCGTGCGGCCCGGCCGACCGCGCTTCTTCACGCCGTCTCCGCCATCGGCGCGGCGTCCGACTCGTTGGAGCGACGGCTCACTCGGCGTGCGACGAGCGTGAGGACGATGAGCGCCGCGAAACCCGCGACGCCGGAGGCCGCGTCGGCCCACGGGACACGGGGTGGAATCCGAGCGTTCGAGTCCAGCGCTGCGGGGCCCATCGCAAAGGTCGCGAAGACCTGGGCGGCGATGAGGAGCGCCGCGAAGGCGCCCGCCCAGATGACCGCGAGAATGACCGCGGCCCGTTCCGTCCTCTGCGCGATAGCAGAGAGAGACCAGCCCGCGAGCAGCATCAGGTACCATCCCAACGCGACAGGGACCGCCCCGACCATGAGTCCAACGGCAAGCCCTATGGCGGCACTCGGCGGGGTCCCTGAAAACGCGAGGAACGTAACGACGATCAGGACGGGGATTAGCGCAACATAGGCGATGACGATATAGGCCGCCAACCTGACCGCGGTCACATAATACTTTCCGACGCGCCAGACCAGCCTCCGGCCGACCGCCGGGATGAAGCGCATCATGCCCGAGACTCCGGCCAGGATCAGGAGGAAAGCCGCGATGGGGAGGATGCATAACGCAGCATTCAGAGCCAGCAGAGGGGCCGGCATGTCGATCAAGCGGACACCGGGTCCGAACGTCGGAGGGATGACCAGTTCTCCGATCCCCGCCCAGGCGACGAAGAGCATGAGGACCGAGAAGCAGAAGAGCCCCCAGAACAGGGACCGCGCTGGATTGGGGCGGATCGTCGCGGCGCGATCCGCATCGAAGGCCCTTTGCATCAGTCGCTCGAGGATTTCCCCGCCCCCAGTCCGGAATGGTGGTGAACCGGGTTTAAGTTTGTTCGCTTCCGCCGGGGTTAACATGTTAACCCGGAACTCAATAGCCGCTCGATGCGAGAGCGGTCCGTGACGATTGTCGGCCTCGGGGATTCCACGACCGCGGGCACCCCCGGTTTTCGCTCTCCCCTCGAAGCGCCGCCGCGAGGCGATGGGAATCCGGAGAGCCAGTACGCGTACTGGATGATGCGATTGCACCCCGAATGGACCGTCTTGAACCGAGGGATCAACGGCGAAACCTCGAAGGAAATTCGCAATCGGCTCCCGCGAGACGTCCTCCTGGTCCGTCCGGCGTACGCGATCATCCTCGCAGGAGTGAACGACATCTTCGGGGATCAGAGACCGGAGACGGTCGAGCGTCACCTCGCGGCGATATATGCCGACGTTCTCGACGCCGGAATCGTGCCGGTCGCGGCTACGGTCCTCCCATACAACATGGCAACGGCTCGCGCCTCCGGGGACATCCTTACCCTCAATGCGTGGATCGAGAATCTGACGAAGGTGCTCGGGATCCTGTTTTGCGATACCCACGCCGCCGTCGCGGATCCCGGGGATACGAACCGCTTGCGGGGGACCCCGGACGGTCTCCATCCGGACGTCGGCGGGTATCGGGCCATGGGCGAGGCCCTCGCCCGAACGATCGAAGATCACATTCGTCGTTCGGGTTCGCGGTAGGGGCCTTCCTCCGGAAGGACCAAATGGTATTCGGTCTTTGCGAGCGGCCCATGGACCGCGCGGGACGGGCGCACGTTCTCGGATTCGTCGTCGTGCTCAGCGTCGCGCTCCTCCTCCACTACGGGCTCCTCCCGGCCTTAGGCCGACGAGTCGGGATTCGAGAGACGCCCGCATACTTCCTGGCGGTCGCGCTGGTCCCGGTGGCCCTGTGGCTCATCCCCGCCTTCTCGAGGGCGCTCGCTCGAGGGGCGTTCCAAGCGCACCGAAAGCTCTTCGGCAAAGGCGGTGTCTATGTGCGCCTCCCCGGTTCGGAGCCAATCCGGGTGCGAGACACCCTCCTGATGTCCATTGGACCCTTCGCGATCGATGTCCTCGTGATGGCGGAGATCGTGTTCCTCCAGGCGACCGACGCGCGTCAACTGACCGCTGCCCTCGTCGCAGGCTTCGTCGCGTTCCCGATTCTCGTCCTAGCGGGGCTCGTGACCTCACTCCTCCCGGGTGCATGGCTGCTCGATGCCCTTGAACTACGGCTCATCAATCCCGCCCGCGGAGAAATCGTGCGACCTGCGGAATGGTTCGAGAGGACGCTCGGGCCTGTTGGCGCCGTCGCGATCCTTGCAGGGTTCGTGACGCTCCTGCACACGTCCGTGTTTTCCTACGAATCGGCGTTATTACTCCTCGGCATCTGGGCGGTCCGTCTGTTCCCGGCCGTGTTCGGCGCGGTCTGCGTCTACCGCCTCGTGGTCGAGCCGCAGGTCCTTCCAAGTTTGGCGGCCTGGTGTGCGCGGCAAAGGATCGAAACAAGGACGGCACTGCCGAGCGTCCTCACGGACTGGGCCGCCGCGAACCCCGAGAATCCACCGCGAAGTCCTTCCTGACCCGCCGCGACCGTTGCGGCTCAAGCCCGGCGCACCGGGATCGTCGGCGCAACCGGTTCCCAGAACTCCTTCCTCGTGTCGCGTAGCGTCGGCCGGAACGCCCGAGCGGTCGGGACATCCCGCAAATCCACCTCGGCTGTAATCGTTGACTCGACGAAGTCCTCGGCCCGACCCAGGTTCTCCCCGCGAGGTCCGATGGCCTGCGTGCCGCCCTGGAACACGATGTTCAGCTCCGTCCCGACCAGGTTCGCGTACACGAGCGGCATCGCGTTCTCGATCGCGCGAGCCGGGAGGATCTTGTCGAAGAACGGCTTCGATGTTGCGGGCGAGGCGCTGACGATGGCGAGCAGCTGCGCACCTTCGATCGCATATGCCTTCGCCAGTTCCGGGAAGAAGGAGTCGTAACAGATTAGGAGGGCGATCCGTCCGATCTTCGTGTCGACGATTGTGAGGTCATCCCCGCGCGCGAAGTAGAGGCCCTCTTCGAAAGGTCCGAAGTTCGCGGGATACACTTTTCGATAGGCAGCGACCTTGCCGTCTGGGGCGACGAGGACCGCGGCGTTGAAGAGCCTCTGCGTGCCCACCTCCCGCTCCGGCATCCCGAACAGGACGTGGGTTCCGTGCTCCGCTGCGCTCGCCTGCACAGCACGAACGGATGGCCCGTCGAGGGGTTCGGCGAGTTGAGCGAATGCGTCGCGGGCCATGTACCCCGTGAGGAAAAGTTCGCCGACGAGGAGGAGGTCGGCCTTTGCTCCCGCGACGGCCTTCTCGAGTTTCTTCAGGTTCCTCGCCTTATCGCCGACGGCAGGATCCAGCTGGGCGAGGGCGACCTTCACGCGGCTGCAACGCTCCGCCTCCGGGAAAAACCTTCGGTCGTCAGCCCAAGTGGATCGGGGCCTCGCAACGTTTATGTCGGGCCCACCCTTAGCGCGTCTCCGCGCTCCCGTAGTCTAGTGGCCAAGGATAGAAGCCTCTCGAGCTTCTGACACGGGTTCAAATCCCGTCGGGAGCACTAGAGTGCAACATCAGTAGGCGGGTAGCAGCCATCCCGCCTGCCCCACGTCTTCGGTGCCGCATGCTCGTTCTGTCAATCGCTAAGAGAATGACTTTGCTCGCGTAACGGTGTCGTCCGGAGTAGTTCAACTAAGTCCACGGTGCGGCGCTCTTGTTCGGTGGGAACGGTCTGCTTCATCTCTTCCTGTCGCCGCTCGTACCATTCGAGGCTGCGTTGCAAGCTCGCCCTTGTCTCGGGCTGTAGGTCTGCGTCTTTCAACCTCTCTCGGAGCCTCGCCGTTTCCTCCTGATGGCGCTCGCGAACGTCCTGCGTCCAATAGGCCCATGCCAGCGTGTCGTCCATTTCGTAGAACTCAGTCCAGCCGGACATTTCCGGATGGACGGCCCACCCGGCGTCGTCACGCTGGTCGTTGGTGACATTCAATGTGCAGGTCGAGTGCCTCTGTACAAATGCATCAAGGAGGTCAAGAAAGCGCTCCGATAGGTGCCTGCCGACATGTTTCCGGCTGCTATGGGCCTCTGCCTCCAAGATCGATCTGAGTCTTTCCACGAGGCTGGGAGGTAGTGAGTCTGGGAATGGGAAGCCCGTCCAATCGAACGCGAAGATTTCCTTGTGTTCGGAACAATAGATGTACCTCATCACGCCCATAGGGACCGTCCTTTGAACCGGAATGGGCAATGCCGGGCTTAAATCGAGACCCAATGAGTTTGACGTGCTTCCGCAGCGCCACCATGTTCGGGGTTTCCAAACTGGTAGCAAGGGGCTTCGGGTAGCGGCCATCCCGCCGCCCTCACCCACCGGCGGGCTCGGCCCTCACCCGCGGGCTCATGTTATCACTTGTCAAACCAGACCACGTATCCTATGATACCTTGACTCGCAACGCCAAGACCGGTAACAAGTACTCGGGAATGCTCGAAGACCCCGACGTGATCCGCTGGTATCGCCACCTGGCGAAAGGAGCCGTGGCCACCGCTGACAACTACCTCCGGACCCTTGGGCTCGCCCTGGATCGCACGGGGCAGTCCATGAAGGGCCTGCTCGCGCTGAGCGACAAGGACCTCGGCGACTGGCTTGAGGACTACGTCAACGCGAACGAGACGACCCCCGGATCGGCGCGCACCGTCATGAAGGCGGCCCGCTCGTGGCTCAACAGGTTCGACCGCAAGATCGAGCGGAGGATCACGGTCAGCCGGACGCATGAGGGCAAGCGGACCAAAGAGGCCTTCATCCCCACGCCCGAGCAACTCGGGAAGATTCTCCTCGCCGCCGACGTGCGAACACGCGCCGCCATCTCGCTGTTGGCCTTCAGTGGTCAACGCCCGGAGGTGTTGGGCAAGCAACTGGACCTGGACAAGACGATGGAAGGGCTACGGCTCGGGGACATCGTGGACCTGACCATCGACGGCGGCACCGTGGGCTTCACGAAGATTCCCGCGCGCTTCGTCGTGCGCCGCGAAGTGAGCAAGATGGACTTCGAGTACTTCTCGTTCCTCGGCCCGCAGGCCTGCGGCTACATCCTCGCGTACCTGAACGAACGGGTCGCGGCGGGCGAGGG
>DATMDM010000029.1:0-21055 GCA_035557795.1 Thermoplasmata archaeon
AGGATCATCGCCCGGCGGGCGGGATCCTCCCACGCGGAGGCGAGGCGCTCCATCACGTCGCCTTGAACCGCTTCAGGCGCATGAAGTTGTCTCGCTCCATCTCCTCGAGCCGCTGCCGGATGAACGCCTCGGTCGACTTGAGTTCCGGGATCACGCGATACTCGAGGGCGTTCACGCGCCGCTTCACCTTCTCGATCTCCTCGATCAGCCGCCGCATCGTCGTCTCGATTTCCGCCGCCACGACGATGTCCTCGACGAGGGCCTCGTACGCCTCCGCGGCCTCGTCGATTCGCGCGGACGTCGTGACGATCCCGTAGCCGCGTTCCTCGAGCTTCTTGCGGACGCTCTTCGCGTCGATCTTCGGGACGATGATGCCCATCACGTTCTTCGTCTTCAGCTGAAGCGTCGGGACTTCCTTCGAGGCGAGGGCGGCGGACCGTACCCCAATCGAACCCTCGATTGCGCGCGCGATGGCGAGCCGTTGCTCCGCGACGCGGTACTTGTCGGCCAGATGCGAGCGCAGCGTCTTTGCCCGTTCGAGGACCCGGAAGAACTCGACGATTAACGCGTCGCGCTTCAGCTTCAGGAGGCGGTGGCCGCGCTCAGCGGTTCGTCTCGTGCGCCGCAGCTGGAGGAGCTGGGACCGGGTCGGCTTGTACTCGGCGAGGACCACCTTACGCACTCACCTTGGCCGCGCTGCGATACTTCGGATGGTACTTGTCGAGTGTCTTCCGGTCGATCTTCGTCAGCCAAGCCTCGTCGACCGTCGCCAGGAGGCGCCATCCGATCTCGAGGGTGTCCTCGATGCTCCGGTCCTCCTCGGAACCCTGCCGGATGAACTCCTGCTCGAAACGGTCGGCGAATTCGAGCATCTTCCGGTCCCGGTCGGAAAGCGCCTCCTTCCCGACGATGGCCACGAGACCGCGGACGTCCTTTCCTTCCGCGTACGCCGCATAGAGCTGGTCCGAGACCTGCTTGTGGTCCTCGCGCGTCCGGTCCTTCCCGATCCCGGCGTCCATGAGCCGGGACAGGGAGGGCAGCGGGTCGATCGGCGGGTAGATCCCTTTCCGGTGCAGCTCCCGGTTCACCGCGATCTGGCCTTCCGTGATGTATCCGGTCAGGTCCGCGACGGGGTGGGTCCAATCGTCGTCCGGAATCGCCATGATCGGAATCTGGGTGATGCTGCCCGGCCTTCCGTGGATACGCCCAGCGCGCTCGTAAATCGTCGCCAAATCGGTGTACGTGTAGCCCGGATATCCCCTGCGTCCAGGCACTTCTTCGCGCGCAGCGCCGATCTGGCGCAGCGCCTCCGCGTAGTTCGTCATGTCCGTCAGGATCACGAGGACGTGCATGCCGACTTCGTACGCGAGATACTCGGCCGCCGTCAGTGCCATCCGCGGCGTGATGAGCCGTTCGACCGCGGGGTCGTCCGCGAGGTTGAGGAACAAGACCGCCCGCTTCAGGGCGCCCGTGCGCTCGAAGTCGTTCATGAAGACGCGGGCGTCCTCGTGGGTGATGCCCATTGCCGCGAAGACGACGCCGAACGGGTCCTGGCTGCCGAGGACCTTCGCCTGACGAGCGATCTGCAAGGCGACCTCGTTGTGCGGCAGGCCCGCGCCGGAGAACAACGGAAGCTTCTGACCGCGGACCAGAGTGTTCAAGCCGTCGATCGTTGAGATGCCCGTCTGAATGAACTCGGCGGGATGTTCGCGGGAGTACGGGTTGATCGCGGCCCCCTGGATCTCCACGCGCTTCTCCGGGAGGATCGGAGGACCTCCATCCGCCGGTTCGCCCGACCCTGTGAGGATGCGGCCGAGCATCTCCCTCGACACGCTCAGCTTGATCGTCTCCCCCAGGAACTTCACGCTCGACGCGCGGTCGATTCCCGCGGTGCCCTCGAAGATCTGAACGACGACGATGTCCGTCGACGAATCGAGGACTTGTCCCCGCATCCGGCGGCCATCCGTCAGCTGGACCTCGACGAGCTCGTTGTAACCTACCGGATCCGTCTTCTCGACGAAGATCAGCGGTCCCGCGATCTCCGTGATCGTGCGGTACTCCTTGGCCATCAGCGCGCCTCCAGTTTCTTGAAGTCCTCGTCCATCATCGTGAGGCTCTTCTCGAGTTCCTGGTCGAACTTCTCCTCGTACTTCACGCGCGTCAGGATTTCACGGGACTTGACGGCGGCGATGTCCCTCACCGGCACGTCGAGGGCGAGCGATTTCGTCCCGGCGTCCGCGTACTTCTTGATTGCGGCGATGAGCTTGAACTGCCGCTCGGGCGGACAGAACGTATCGACGGGATGGTACGCGTTCTGCTGGAGGAAGATCTCGCGGATCATGCGCGCGACCTCGAGGGTCAGCTGCTGATCCGGCGGCAAAGCGTCCGCGCCGACCAGACGCACGATCTCCTCGAGCTCCGCCTCCTCTTGCAAGGTGCGTTGCGCCCATTGCCGGAGCTTCGGCCATTCCTCGTTGACCTGGGTCCGGAACCAGTTCTCCAGGGCCGGTCCATACAGACTGTACGAGGTCAGCCAGTTGATCGCCGGGAAGTGTCGCCGCGCTCGGAGGGCCGTGTCGAGGGCCCAGAACACCTTCACGATGCGGAGCGTCCCCTGGGTCACGGGCTCCGAGAAATCACCGCCACTCGGGGAGACTGCGCCGACGACGGAAACGGAGCCCTCCCGATCGTTCAACGTCGTCACGCGGCCGGCGCGTTCATAGAACTCGCTGAGCCGGGCGGACAAGTAAGCGGGGAAGCCTTCCTCCCCGGGCATCTCCTCGAGGCGGCTCGAGATCTCCCGCATCGCCTCGGCCCAGCGCGACGTCGAGTCGGCCATCAGGGCGACGTTGTACCCCATGTCGCGGTAGTATTCCGCGAGGGTCATGCCGGTGTAGACGCTCGCTTCGCGGGCCGCGACGGGCATGTTGCTCGTGTTCGCGATGAGGGCCATCCGTTCCATGAGCGGCGCTCCTGTGTACGGGTCGATGAGCTTCGGGAATGTCGATAGCACTTCCGTCATTTCGTTCCCGCGTTCCCCGCATCCGATGTAGATGACGACCTGGGCGTCGCACCATTTCGAGAGTTGCTGTTCAGAAACCGTTTTCCCCGTTCCGAAGCCTCCCGGAATCGCGGCGGTTCCGCCCTTCGCGATCGGGAAGAGGAAATCCATAACCCGTTGGCCGGTGATGAGCGGCACGCTCGGCATCATCCGATTCTTCGTCGGTCGCGGCTGGCGGACGGGCCAGTCCTGTTTCATCATCAACTTTCGGCCGCCGTCAAGTTCCGCGACGACATCGTCCACCTTCATGTTCCCAGACCGGATGCGAGCGATCTTCCCGGTCACGTTCGGTGGGACGAGGACCCGGTGCTCGACGTTTTTCGCCTCCTGGACGGTCCCGAGGACTTGGCCGCCGCGGGCCTGCGCTCCTTCCTCGACTGCGGGCTTGAAGGACCATTGCTTGTCGCGACTCAACCCCGGCGCCCGCACGCCGCGGAGGATGAAATCACCCATGACTGCCTGCAACACCGGGAGTGGCCGCTGCACGCCGTCATAGATGTTCCCAAGCAATCCGGGACCCAATTCGACCGTGAGCGGTTTACCGGTGTCCGCCACCGGTTCTCCCGGCCGTATCCCGGAGGTCTCCTCGTACACCTGGACGACCGTCTTCTCTCCGAGGATCTGGATGACCTCGCCCATGAGCTGCTCCGTCCCGACGAGCACGACGTCGTACATGCGTGGCCTGAGCCCGATGGCCGTTACGACCGGCCCGGCGACGCGCTGGATCGTGCCGCTACCCTTGATTTCCGTCGTCACCTTCGCGCTCGCCGCCACCTTGCCCACCTCACTTGAACAGATCCACGCCGATCGCTCGCTTCACCTTCGTCCGCAGGTCTTCGTCCTCCGCCGCGCCGACCGCGATCACGACCGGCCGGGCGACAGTCTCGAGCCGGCGTCGCATCGAGTTGCTCAGGCCCTTCATGTCCGCGGTGTCCAGGACCAGGATGCCGACCTCGGGGTCGTCGAGGACCGCCGCGATCTTCTTCTCGATTTCCTCCCGCGAGCTCGTGATGGCCCGTCGCACGCCGACCAGCTTGAAACCTTGAACGAAGTCGTCCCGACCCACCGCGGCAATCTCCATCTCACACCACCAAGAGGTCTCGGATCACGTCGGTCGAGAGCCGGCTTTCTTTCCCGCGCGCGATGAGCCGGATGTTCTGGGCCTCGCGGTCTTTGCGGAGGATGTAGTCGAGGATCGGGAGGATGGACAAGGCGTGCAGATGCGAGTACCGCGCGGCCTCGGTCAGGTGGATCTTCTCCACTTTCCGGAGGAGGGCGCCGACGCCGGTTGCCTCGACGCGCTCGAGGTCGCCCGCGATCTCCGGATAGAAGGAGTACTCACTGAGCCGCGCCAGGAGGGCGGGCTTCTCGAGCCGAACCATCTCGCTCAGCTCCTCCTCCGTCGTCTCGTATCCGCCCGGGAGGAAGATCTCCCGATCGAACGTCGCCTTGGCCGCCCAGACTCGGAGGAGCGTTTTCAGGTTGACGATATCAATCTCCCGTTCGAGGAACTCCCGCATGAGGCGATTCGCTTCGGTCGCCGGCGGGACGGATTGGAGTAGGTCGGCGTAGTAGAGTCGGGACACCCGGTCTTCCCAGGCGGCCCACTTGATTACGGCGGAAGGCCGTTCGCCAAGCCCCGCCAACGCCTGCGCGTAAATCGTCCCCTCGAGTCGCTTGAACACGTCATCGAGGGTCGGGGCCTCGACGAGTTGCCGGAGGAATTCGATGGGAAAACTGCCGGCGGGCACGAGGTCTTCTTCGACTTCTTCGGCCGACGCACCGTAAATCTTCGCACGAACGATCGTCTTGATGTTCTGCAAGTCGTAGCGATCCAGATAACGGCCGACGATCGCTCGGAGTTGGCCCTCGCAGAAATTGTAGATGTCGTTGTACGTCTTCGTCAGGTTTCGTGACGTCGCCATCTCGATGAGGTCCACGCCGGAATAGCGTGCCCCGAGGGCGAGCATCTCGGCCTTGTACTCTCGCTCTCCGAGGAACCGGGCGATCTCGGGGATCTCCATCTGCAGCATCCGCGAGTACGTCTCCTGGGGGATCAGGGCGGCCCGTCTCGCGCGGACTCGCGCCGTGACGTACGGATAGTTGCCCGTGTCGTACGGAATCCGCTCGCGGATCCAACGGTAGCGTCGAAGGAGACCTTCGTACTCCCCTTCGCTTGGAGATCCGCGGGCTATTGTTCGGGCGGCCATAGCGTCTCCGCGACCTCCTTCACCGCGTCATCCCAGACGTCCCGCAGGAGCGTCTCGTACCGCAGGTCGACCCGTCGGGTCCCGTCCCCGCTCTCGATCACGACGCCACCCGCGCACTCGATCGTCCCGGCGAACGAGTCCCCGACGATCTTCCTCACGACGGCCTCGTCCCGCGGACTGGAATAAACCGTGCCGCCGGATCGCCACTCCGATTCGTTCGCCTTGAGCAACCTCCGCAGGATCTCCGCGTTGTCCGAGAGCCGACCGAGCCGTTCGAGGGAGCCATCGTAGACCTTATCGAGGGCTTCCTTCTGGGCTGCGAGCACGATCTTCCGAGATTCGAGTTCGGCCCGAGCGAGTTCTTGCACGCGCCTGCGTTCCGCTTCGATGCGGGCGGCCTTCTCGGTCTCGGCGAAGGCCTTCGCCGCCTCGGCACGGACTTCGGAGAGCATTCGCTGTCGCTCGTTCCTCGCTTCCTCGAGGACGCGATTGGCCTCGGCTTTGCCCTGCTCGAGGATCGCCTCGACGGCGCTCTCCAACGTCATGCGGGGAACTCACTCCCGACTAGCCCAAATTGCCGAGCATCAAGAACGCGATGATCAGGCCGAAGATCACGATGGTCTCCGGAATGACGACGAGCGGGAGAACCCGGCCGAACAGCTCCGGTTTCTCCGCGATCGCGCCCACCGATGCGGCTCCGATCACCTTTTCGGCCCAGGCAGTCGCGAGTCCCGTCCCTGCGACGGTCAACGCGATCGCCATGCCGATCAGTCCCTGTGCTTCTGCTGGCGCTGGCATTGTTTTCACACCTCCGGTTTCGCTCTCTCACCAAAGGGCTGGAACGGCGTCCCGGCCCCTCGGAAGAACTTGATGAAAAACTCGACATAGTTCAGACGAATCGCTTGGATGATCGCGGTCACGGCGCCCAAGAGGAATACGATGAAGTGGAACACGAAGGCCACGAGGAATCCAATGAGAAAGCCGAGGATCAGGGAAACCACATTCCCAGAATCGAGCGCAGGGAAAATCATGGTCTCGAGCACGATGACGTTGAACGCGAACGCCATTGCCGCCTTCGCGACGCCGACCGCCGCGAGGCGCGCGTAGGAGACGATGTTCGCCAGGAGACCGAAGAATTCCATGATGTGGAGCGGACCCTCCGTCGCGAGGAGAAGCCCTACGCCACCGAGGAGCATGCCGATCGCGGCCCATGGAATCGGATTGTTCGGACCGAACCCGATCTGCGCGTAGACGTATCCGTCCCGCGGGAACCAGCCGAGGAGCTTGTTCCAGATCAGGTATCCAAACGGCGTGCGGCCCTCCGCGTCCAGGGGCCACCTCGCGGATCGGACGATCATGACGACGAAGAAACCAGTCAGGATGAGCAGCCAAGCGACCTTGCCCAGCGCGTGCTTCCGGTTGTGGCCGAGATCGTTGACGAGGCCGATGACGAACCCGATCGCCAAGTGGACGTAGGCGGCGAAGATGGAGAGGACGATGAAGTCCGTGATTTGCTCGAGCTTCTCCAGTGGTGCGTGAAGCGGTATGTTGATCCCGAGGATTGCGGACCAGTCGAGGAGCCCGACCCGAGTGCTCGCGAGCGCGGGATGGTGGAACGGGATCCCGAACGCCTCCCCGAAGAAGAAGACGCCGAAGAGGAGGGACCAGAATCCACCCCAAATGAGTGTGACCAGGAGGTTCTTCCAGAAGTCCCACTCCCGGTCTTTCCACCGGCGAAGCAGCCAAAAGCCGTAGATCATCCAGACGAGCCCGTAGCCGGCGTCGCCCACCATGAGGCCGAAGAAGATTGGGAATGTGAACACAAGGACAAAGGTCGGATCGATCTCGCGGTAATTTGGCGTCGAGAACAGCTTCACGAGCATCTCGAACGGTCGGAGCGGCTTCGGATTCCGGAGCAAGACGGGCGGATCCGGCTCTGCGGGCGCCGGTTCGACATGGTTAGCCCCCTGATTCTGCTCGAGTTGGGCGACGAACAGCCCCGGGAAGCGTCCGAGCCCGGTTTCGAGTTTCTCGAAGGATTCCGTCGGGACCCAGCCTTCTACGATGAACGTGTGGTCCGTCACGGCGAATCGGAGCGGCGCCTCCGCTTTCTCCACCGTCACCTCGAGGTGGGCCCTCGCGGCGATGAGGAAGCCGGCGTACCGCTCTCGCAGGGTCTCCAACCGTTGCTCGACCTCCAGGAGGCGCCCCTCCCAGCGTTCTCGCTCGGCGAGCAGGTTTGAGAGGATTTCCCCCGGATCGCCGTCGCCTTCCGGGACGGGAATGCTCGTGAAGCCGTGCTGCGTCAGGAAATCCCGCATGGCCGCCGCGTGCGGTCTGGCCACGAAGACCGCGAGGAGCCCGGGTGCGGAGAATGCCTCGTAATCCGGGGTCACGGAGTCGAGGCCCTCGATTTCGCCCGCGACCTTCCCGACGAACACCTCCAGCGTGTCATAGCCGCGGTAGTCCGCCAGGGAAAGGGGGAGCTGCGCGAACGGCCGGACCTCGTCGATCTTGCGGTTCAGGTCCTGAAGGAGCGCCTGGGTCTTCTTTTTCGCGGCATCTTCCTCCGAGATGTTGAGTTCAAGGGACAGGATTTTCTGACGGAGGTCGCCCGCGACCTCCTCGGTTGGAACGGGCTTCGTCTCCACGAGCTGAAGCACCGACGCGATGGATCGGAGCTTGACGAGGATCTCGGACGCCTCCGAAGCGTTCGGAAGGGGTCGGCCGATTTCGAGACCCTCCTCGCCCTCCCGATGGTCCACGATGTGCACGAGCTTGAGACCGTACAGGCTCTCGACCGTTGCTTCGAGGTTCTCGCGCGGCCCGACAATCAAGGCCCGAGTCATCGGAACAGGCCTAGGCATTCAGCGCACCTTTGAACTTCTCGATCAGGCGGTCGATGGCCCGTTCCAAGTTCGCGTCGGCCTTGGCCTTCAGGACGTCCGCCTGCCTCCGCCCTGCGGCGAGGATTTTCTCCGTCTCGCGCGCGATCGCGGCCTCCGCCTCGTGAATGATTTCCGCGTGGCGTCGTTCGGCCTCGCGGCGCAATTGTTCTCGCAACTCGAAAGCCTCCCGTCGGGCGTCGCGGAGGATCCGCTCGCGTTCCGCCAAGACGGTCTCCTTCATCCCGCGGACTTGGCCCTCGGTAGCCTTGATTTTCTGGAGAGTTTCCTCTTTCCTCATGTGAGAACGTCGGGAGACAACTAGGCTCGTCTTTAAAGGTTTTCGTCCTACTCGAAACTGTTCCGGAACGGGTTCGTCTGATGGCCTCGCATGATTTTTATATCCTCATTTTTATCATGTCCGATAGATGCAACTCGGAGGCCTTTTCACCCATGCAAAACGGACGTGCAATCGCGCGTTTCTAGGGAGTAAAAATGGACTCGTGCACAACGTATAAATAGGGAACGCTCTTTTTCGCGATTGCCCGAAAGTCTCTAGATGGGATCGGGAGTAAGAGGATCCTGGGATGAGGAACTTCGTGCTCCTCGTGACCGCCGTTCTGATTGCGATTTTCGTGGTGCCGCCGGCGTTTTCGGTCGCCTCGGCAACGCCCGCGGGCCCGGAGATTGCCCAGAGTGCGAGGCTCTATTATACCGTCGGGGTCGACCAGACTGGGGCCACCCGCTTCCTTCCTGCGACGCTAATTATCCCGCAGGTCAACATCACGTTGAACATCACGTTCGTCAACAATTACACCGTCGGTGGCGGGATGATCCACACCTTCACCATCGACAATTCGGACCGCTCGGCGCAGGAGATCAGCACGGGGAGCGTCGACGCGGGCAGGAACGTCAGTATCGAATTTCACATCAACAGCATCACGAACATCACGTTCAACCGGACGTCCTTCACGCCTGAGTCCTCGGGCCAGGGCATCCGCTGGTATTGCATTCCGCACCGCGGGTTAGGGATGACCGGAGAGATCGTCCTGGCGGGACTCACCGCGCCGACCCCGGAAAAAGGGATTCTGATCCGCGCGTACTGGATCGGAATTATCGGCATCGCCGCGACGCTTCTCTGGACGATCATCAGCTACTACATTATCAAGTCCTCGAGCGGTCACTTCAAGGATCACCATGAGCACGTGAGGAAGGGCCTTCCGTGACGGAGTTGATTCGAAGCGATGCGCCTCGAAGAAGTTCGATGGCGGCGCTCGCGATCGGCGGACTGATCGTCGGTATCCTGTGGTTCAGCATCCTGACCGTCGTCGTGGCCCTGCAAGACCTCTCAGGCATTTCGGACACCCAGACCGACTCGTACATGGCGCTGTTCATGGGGATGGTCTTCCTCCTGCTCGCGGTGGCGATCGACATCTATCGCAGAGAGTTCATGCCGGACGAGTTGATACACAAGATACGAAGGCCGAAAATCGTCCTGACGAGACCATTCCGGTGAGGAGGCAGCGATGAGCTGGGAGAAAGAGGAAAGGGAAAAGGGCATGACCCGCCGCGAATGGGTCCGAGTCGGCATGGCCGCCGGCGCTGTCGGCGCGGTCCTCGGCCTCGGAGGCCTGTCGATCGGCCAGATCCTCCCGCCGCCGCTCAAGTTCTCCGGCGAGATCCGAGAGACGATCCAGTACACGAAGTTCCCTCCGACGGACCCGACGGCGGATTTGTGGTGGAACACGAAGGCGGGGACGCCGGTCAAGGTCTCGGATTTCGAGAAAGACTGGAAGGGGGCGACCGGCGTCTGGCGCGGCCTGTACCAGAACAACCAGTGGATCCCAGGCACCGGTTTTCCGTGCATGATTATCCGAGTCAAACGGGAGAACCAATATTTCACGTACCCGGATGCAGCGCACATGCCGGTTCCGCTCCCGGAAGGATTCAACCTGTTCTTCGACGACCCGGCCTTAGACGCTGCGAACGGCGGGACACGGATTGTCGTGCTCTTCGACCGCTGCGTCCACCTGTGCTGTTTTCCGGGCTGGCACGTCGTGAATAACCCTCCACCTTACCGTGACTATGCCCCGTACACCGGGGGCGCCATCGTCCCGACGTACAACGTCTTCGGCGTCGATCCCGTGTACTGTATCTGCCATGGTTCCCAGTACGAGCCGATGGTACTGGTCGTGAACACGAACGATAAGAGCGGCGCGCGGTACGTCGGCGCGTGGAGGGTCCACGGCCCCGCGCCGCGCGCGCTGCCGGTGATTCCCGTCAAGGCCCAAGGGCTGAACCTGGTCGGTGGCATGGCGGACCCGGCGTGGTACATATACTGTTGAGGTGAGACAACGTCGACGACGGGGGACATCCGGCAAGACACGGAGCGGTCGATCTTCGGCTGGATCAAGTCTCGCTTCCCGACCGTGCCGTACGCGGACCTGACGAGGGTCGTCCTGGAGACGGACCAGCGGCAGCTGCCGCGGAGCCACGCGGAGAAGTACGAGCTCAAGACGATCTGGTACTGGTATCCGCTCTACTGCCTCGGTGGCATCTCCTTCGTCGCGTTCGTCATCCTGACGATCACGGGCATCCTGCTCGGGTTCTTCTACGTCCCGGACGGTCGCTTGGAACTCGGTCCGTCCGGCGACCTGACCAACCCGGCGTGGAGCTCGATGCTCGTGATCATGAATGAAATTCCGTTCGGGTTCATCGTCCGCGGGATGCATCACTGGGCGGCCCACATCATGATCGCCGCGGTTTTCCTGCACATGTGTCGCGTGTACTTCACGGGCGCGTACAAGAAGCCCCGCGAGCTGAACTGGCTCCTCGGGGTCGTCCTCATGCTGATCACGATCATGTTCGGCTACTCCGGATACCTGCTCCCGGCGAACAACCTGAGCGAGGGCGCCGCGAACATCGGGATCAACATGACGCGGGCCTCACCGGTCATCGGAGATCAGCTCGCGACCTTGCTGTTCGGCGACATCAGCACCCTGACCGGGGTCTACATCCTCCGGTGGTACTGGATCCACGTGTTCATCTTGCCGCTTCTAGGCACCGGCCTCATGGTCTTGCACATGGGGCTCGTCTGGCTGCAAGGGGTCGCGGAGCCGCACTGAGGTCGACCATGGAGATCGAGCACGTCAAAGGGAAAATCATGGAAGGCATGCCGGGGTTCCCCCGGCAATACGGGCCTGTGAGGTCTGACCATCAGCCCGGGATCCCCTTCTTCCCGCAAGAGACGGCCCGGGACTTCGTCCTGATCTTCCTGCTGGTCGCCATCCTCTTCTTTCTCTCCGCCGTGGTCACGCCGTTCCTGGGTCCCGCTCGGAGCCCGCAGATTTCGGAACTGATCGTCCCGGACTGGTATCTCCTGTTCTCCTGGGGCCTGCTGAAGGTTGCGGACATCTTCCCGCAGTTCATCATCGGGGACGGCACGCCTCTCAAGACGAATTTCAACGCGGCGTTCTGGGGCGACATCCTAAGCGGGATCCCCGTCATCTTCCTGTTGATCCTGCCGTTCATCGACCGCGGTCGGGAGGCGCGGCCCGCGAAGGCGCCCGTGCGATCCGCATTTGGAATCGCCTTCTTGCTCGCGTGGACCTTCACAGCGTCCTTGTATTCGATTCGCGAGGTCGTCGCGCAACGGTGGCAGACGCCGAACGGGTCCCCGTTGATCAACGACACCGCGATGAAGTGGTTCTTCATCATCCCCCCGGTCCTCGTGGGCCTGACGTCGTACCTCGGCCTGCGTCGGCTCGGATACCAACCGATGCGGAGATGGCTCGTCCCGTATGTCGCAGGCCTTACGGCGATCGTGGAAGTACAGGCCGCGGCGATCTTCTTGATCCCCGGCTGGCTCGGACCCGAGGTCCACCCGTACGTCATCGAACTCGGGGTCTTCCTCCTCGTCTTGCTCGCTCCGATGTTGATCTCGAGTGTGGCCGTTTTCGCGCTCCCGGAGTCCCGCGCCCGGAAGTGGGTGGTGCGCTCGGGGCTCGTCGCTTTCCTTGGTTTCGCGGCCCTCGTCGCCTACTTCACGTACTCGGGCCCGCAGAGCCGCCTCGCGTTCGGCTGGGTCCTGTCCGTCCTCGAGCCGAACATGAACACGCTCCTGCTTATGCCGATTTTCGCTGTGCTCACCGCGTACCTAGGCGTCCGCCGGCCGTATAGCACGTACGAGTACCTGCTCAACGAGTGCTACCAGTGCGGCAAATGCCACACCGTGTGCCCAGTGACCAAGGTCGAGGACGACGCGCTCGGCGGCCTGAACCTCGTCTATAACACGTTCAAGAAGCAACACGACGGCGTGCCCTTGTGGACCTGTCTCGCGTGCGACGCATGCAGCGCCGTCTGCCCGCTCGACATCCAATACAGCGACTACATCCTCGAGGAGCGATCGAAGGTCCACGCGCGGATGGCGGCGGACGGAGGGAGCCGCGAATGATGGAGACCGAGTACGGCCCGGGCCGCACAATCCCGCACCCCGTCATGTTCCGCGTCCTCGACAGCGAGGCGGACGATCTGACGATCCCCGAGATCAAGGTCGAACACAAGTCCGAGTTCGCATACTATCCGGGCTGCGTCGACTACTACGACGTCGAGATGCAGTTCTCGCACATGAACTACGGCGACACGAATCACGGGATCATCTTCGACTCGTCGGTGAAGCTGTTGCGCGCGGTCGGCATCCAGCCGATGATCTTGGACCGCTCGTTCATGAAGTGCTGCGGGCACGACCAGCTGTGGCAAGGCAAGGTCGACGTCTTCGAAAGGATGCGGGAGTACAACACGAAGATCATCAAGATGCTCGGCGTGAAGACGTTCATCACGTCGTGCGCCGAGGGATACCGGACGTTCAAGCTCGACTACAAGCTGGAAGGCGTCCGGGTGGTCCACATCACCCAGTTCCTGTACGAACGCGGCCTGCGCATCCCGCCGCAACCGGACACCGCGAAGAAGATCCGAGTCGCTTTCCAAGACCCGTGCCGCTCCGGGCGTCAGATGCCGATCGATCCGGTGTACGAGGAACCGCGGGAGCTCGTGAAGCGCGTCGACAATGCGGAGCTCGTCGAGCTCAAGACGTTTCGCGCGGACGCGCAGTGTTGCGGCGTCGCCCAGATGATGTATTGCAACGACAAGACGAAAGGCTTGACCGCGAAGCGGATGGACGAGGCGACGGACGTCGAGGCGGACTATCTCTTGGTCGCGTGCCCGAAGTGCCTCACCCACTTCGGCTGCCTCCACCACGAGAACAAGTGGAAGCCCGGCGAGGAGCGGTACGGATTCAAGGTGATGGACATCACCCAGTTCCTCGCCGAACGGCTCCCCGGTGAGTCGCCGACCGGAGGCAACATCGACCAGAAACGGAAGGAGCCACCCCTCCCCGGCCGGAGAGGGTGACGGATGGCGACCTCGCCTGCGACGGCCGCGAAGCCCGCGCTCGCTCCGACCGTGCAACCGCCGACGGATCCTCTGACGGCGTACTACCGCACCGTCCGGCAGATGAACCTGCAGCTCGCGAAGGACCGGTACAAACAAGGATTCAAGGTCCGGACGCAGGAGTACATCCGCGGCCGCGGCACGCTCGCGGTCGTCGATGAGGAAATCTGCATGGGTTGCACGCACTGCTTCGACAACTGCGCGTTCGAATCGATCGGCATGGTGGACCGGAAGTTTGCCCTCCCGGAATATTCGTACACGTCGAGGAAGGCCATCATCATCGAGGAGAACTGCGTCGGCTGCGAGAAGTGCGCGATTGTCTGCCCGGTGGACGCGATCACGATGGTCACGAAGCACGGGTTCGAGGTGAAAGATGGGCGCGTGGTGTCGACGACGCCCCCC
Source organism: Thermoplasmata archaeon (assembly GCA_035557795.1). Taxonomy (GTDB): domain Archaea; phylum Thermoplasmatota; class Thermoplasmata; order RBG-16-68-12; family RBG-16-68-12; genus RBG-16-68-12. The sequence continues at coordinate 14,007 of DATMDM010000029.1, forward strand.
GCGCCGCCGGCCCCGAGGCCCCTTGCCGTGGCTCCAGCGGCCGCCAAGCCCACCGCGCCCGCGCCCGCCTCGGCTCCGAAACCGGTCGCGCCTATTCAGGAGACGAAGGCCGCTGCCCCGCCGCCCGTGGCCGAGGCACCCGCCCCGAAGCCTCCCCCTCCGAAGCCAGAACCGAAAATCGAAGAGGAATCGGAGGAGCCACCCGAGGAACCCTCCGACCAAGAAGAAGCGCACGAAGGCGATGAGGCATGACGGACAGCGCCTCGCCTCCGGTGACCCTGAAGGCGCGCAAGGCGCCTCGGTTGACGTACAAGCAGGAGATCCAGACGATCAAGAACCTCCCGCGGGTCCAGCGGTTGATTGTGATCATGAAGATCGCGGGCGTCTTCCTCGTCGCGATCGGACTCGAGGGAATCGTGACCGGGCAGTATCTGTTCACCCTCGTGTTCGTCCCGCTCGGCGTGTTCGTCTCGATGCTCCCGATCCGAATCAAGACGGGGGTCTGCATCGCGTGCCGTTCGCCCCTGGAACAGAGCCAAGCGATCTGCCCGAAGTGCGGCGCGCCGCAGATGTGACGTCTCAGGGCGAGATGAGCGGCTGGACGACGTGCGCCGTGTCGATCGTCAGTTTCAGAGAGCGGAGGAACGCCATCCGTCGCATGAAGTGGGCCTCGTCTTCCCAGAGATGAGCGAGTCGGGACGTGAAAGCGGCTCCGGGTGTCTTGGCCGCGATCGCGCGCACCCCCTTCGAGAGGTCGTACACCTTCGACCGGTCCTTCGGGGCGGCGAAGAACGGGAACGTCGACACGGTCCCAGTGGCTCGAAGGCTCGCGTAGATGCCGGCCTTCGCGGCGCTCTGATCCCCGAACGCCCGAGTCTTCGCGACGAAGTCCCCGACGGACTTGGCGGGTAACCGGACCTCGCCGACGAAAAGGGATCGGGTGACGGTGTCGGCCGTCTTCCGGTACGCTGCGCCGGGCACATCGAACGGATTCGGGACCTCTGCGTTCTTCGATGTGAAGCCGGCCATCGCGACGTCGATCGCCTTTTCTTTCGCGGCCATTCCGCCTGCTGTCCCGCCCACGGACACTTGCACCGTGAACGGGTCCGCAACGGATGCAGGCCGGAGGATTTTCGAGGCGACGGCGTCGGTCACGTGCACCCAGACCGGGTTCTGGCTCGTCCGGCTCAGCTTGTCCAGCGCGACCGCCAGTTTCGACCCGTCGTCGTATGCGTACGTCACGGTCTTGCGCGCCGCCGGCTTCGCCTCCAGGCGCAAGGCAACAGCGATCGGGATGAAGAACTCCGCCGCGAGCGGGACCGTCGCGTGCAGGAGGTCGTACGCGGTGCCGTTGTTCGCCACCTCTTCGAACCCGAGGCGCGCTCGGTGTCCGAATGGGGAGATGGTCCGAAGGGCATTCACGTGGGAAGCGAACTCGCCCCGATACGAAGCGAACGGCGCGTCACCGTACAACCCGTCGCCGATCGCGAAATCGAGGGGAACGGTGGGCACGAAGGGCACCACGTGGCCTTTCGCGAGGCCGTCATCGTAGAGCTGTTTCCACGTCGCCCCCACCTGCGCGATGGCCCGGTGGGCGTCGCCGAACTCGATCCCGGCGTAGCCGGTGAAGTCGAGCTGCACGCCGCGCTGTTCCGGCACGATCCAGTCGTAGGTCAGGAGGGTCCGCGGCCGAAGCACGGTCCCGAACTCGCGGGTACGCCCGACCCCGAGCTGTGTCCGGAAGTAGTGGTAGTCCTCCGCGGAGAGTCCGAGGCTGACCGTGCTCTCCTGGCCGTTCAAGACCCGGACGAGTTTGCGGACCTCGCCGTCGTCCTTCACCTTGACGGTCACGGGCGGCACGCGGTTCAGGTCGGCAATCAGATCTTTGGGGAGGACTCGGTCGTCCCGCACAAAGAGCGCGCGGATGAGCGTCTCCCGAATCACTTCCGACAGCGCGGGGATCTGGACGGCCTTCTCGATGTAGTGCCAGTCTCGGAGGAGGCCCACGTCACTCCTCCTTGGCGTGTTCGTACGCGCGGACGAAGCGATCCCGGGTCGGCTTCGCCCGCCGCAGGACCGCGGCGATCTCCAGGCCCACCGCCATCCCGGGCGGCGGGATCGCACGGAGGCCGGGCCACGGGTATTTCGTCCAGACCTCGAGCGTCTTGCCTCCGTTGATTTTCTTCCGGGGGTCGAACACGACCTTGACCGCCGAGATGAACGACGTCGCGCGACCGTGCATCTTCCGGAGGTTGAACACGAGGAGCAGGCCGAGCCCCATCGAGTGCCCGTCCATCTTGAATGCCGCGTCCCCCATGCGTTTCACGAACCCGAGCGCGGTGCCGCCAGACGGACGCGTGTCGTCCATCAGCACATACGGCACGAGCGCGGCGGTCGTGCTGTCGACGAGGAACGCCTGGACCGCGCCGTTCAGTTTGAGCTTGTCCCGGATCTCCACCGCCCGATCGACGGCCTCGGGCAATCGACTCACGGGAATGAGATTGTACGAGGTCACGAGTCCGCGACTCAGACGGCGCGCGCTGTAGTTGTTGTACCGATCCCTCCAGAGTTGATCGGCGACCGCCGGGACGAGTTTCGCACCGTTCTCTTTCGCCGCGAGCCCGTCGACGATCCGCTCTTGGTCGGCGACGTCGTCTTTCGATCCTTGCACGGCGACGAGGGCGATGTCCGCGGGATCCGGGCTGTTGGGACGCAGGGCCCTCTCGAAAACGAAGTGGTCCCGACTCGCGAGCGCCGCATGGTATGGGACGAGAGCACTGTCGACGATCTCCTTCAGGAATCGCGCCGATGCCGCGAGCGAGGGGAACGCGTACGCGATCGCCTTCGACGCCTCCGGTTTCGGGACGACCCGGAGGGTCGCTTCCGTGATGATGCCCAGCGTTCCTTCCGCGCCGAAGAAGAGGGGAGTGAGGTTCGCGAGATGGCCGTCCACGTCCGCCTCCGAGGCCGTTTTGAGCAGGCTCCCGTCCGGCAGGACCACTAGGAGCCTGACAATCGCGTCACGCAGGCTACCGCCGCGGGGAGCGCCGAAGCCGGTGCTTCCGGAGTTGATCGCGCCGCCCACCGTGCTCCCGATCGCGTTCACGGGGACGATCGGAAGGGCGAAGCCTTTCGATTCGACGAAATCCTCGAGGTCTTTCCACGTCGCGCCCGCTTCGACGGTGACCGTCCGGCCGTCCGTGTCGAACGCCACGATGTGGTTCATCTTCCGCATGTCGACCATGACGCCACCGCGGTTCGGCACGGAGCCGCCGTACCATCCGGTCCCACCGCCTCGCGGGGTGATCTGGAGCAAGCTCTCGTCGCTCAGTTTGACGAGGGCCGCGACCTCCTCGGTCGTCTGCGGCAGGGCGACGAAATCGGGGTAGAGCTTCCATTGGAGCAGGGCGACCTTCGGCAGGGATGCGAAGTCGTGGCTGTAGACCATCCGCTCGAATTCGGAGCGCGCAACGCGCTCGGGCCCGAGGGTATTCACGAGTCGGCGATACGCATAATCGAGGCTCGCCATGGGCCCTGCTCCGGGGACGGGCGCGGGTAGACTCTCACTCGGGATAAAGGTAACGTGCGACCCGGTGATACCGGGAGAAAACCGTCATACGTTGAGCGCCTTGATGATCTGTTCCTTCAGGCGGGTGACGTCCGAGCCGGAACTGTACACGCCCATCGCCTGCGCCGCGGAAACGACCTGTTCGTCCTGGGCTTTGTCGACCGCGCGCGCGATGTCGAGCTTCAACTGCATCTCGCTCCGGCCGCCTGCCGACACGCCCAGCGCGCCCGCGGCTTTCTCGACGCGCATCCGCATGTCGCGCGCGTCCATCGTCGACAGTTCCGTGCTGATTTCTCGCTCGATTTCCATTCGGCCCCGTCGGAATTCACCGAGGGCGCGACCGACACCGCGCGCGAGCTCCGGCAACTTCGACGGTCCGAAAAGCAGCAGCACCGCGATGATGATCAGGATGACAACCCACTCGATGCCTTCGATCTGGGCCGCGATGTCAATCGGCGAAAACGCGGACATTCTTTCGGCCTCCCTTTGAGCTAAGGACGACCGGGTTATCAGGCTTTCGCACGTGCTCGCGTGTGCTCGACGCGAACGGCGGCCCCATACCCGACGACGTACAGGGCGAGCATCGGAAGCGCGACGAGGAACATCGTGATTCCGCTGCCGTCTGGCGTGATAATCGCGCCGAAGAGGAAGATCGCGATCGCCGCGAAGCGCCAATATTTCTTCCAGAAGACCGACGGCACGATCCCAAGGGCCGATAGGCCATACATGAGCACGGGAAGCTGGAACGCAAGGCCGAACGCAAGCGTGAAGAGCAGGACGAAATCGATAAAGTCGTCACCATAGAGGACCAGGAAGTTCGCGCCGAGGACGGTCTGCACCGAATACAGGAGGTTGAAGGTGAAAGGCAAGACGACGATGAAGCACAGCGCGACGCCGGAGAGGAACAGTGCAACCACCGGGACGGTGATTCGAAGGATGAGTCGTTTTTCGGACGGCTTCAGGGCAGGTCCGATGAATTGCCCCAGCTCGTACACGATGACCGGCGAGCCGACGACGGCCGCGAGGAAGAAGGCGACCTTGAACATGACCACGTACGCGTCCCAAGGCGGTGCGAAACTGAAGTTCAGTGGGATCCCTCCGACCCTCTCCGGCACAAGATAATTCTTCATGGCGACGACGAATTGCGTCGCGACGTTCGGGTTGGTCGGCCCGAGGGCGGGGATTAGCATCGGAATCTGCGTTCCAGAGACTGTCACGGAGCCGATTCCGGTCGTTAGGAACAGAGCGAACAACACCACGACCACGATGACGATCACTTTGAGGCGCTGCCGGAGTTCTTCGATGTGCTCGAAGAATGTCATCCGCCGTTCACTCGGGCGGTCCTCCTCCGAAGCGACCTTCGCCACGGCCGTCATCGCTGCCAAGAGGGCTCGGCTTATGTACTTTCCACAAATGCGAACGACCGAGGGCCCATCAGAAGGAGTAGCGGTCCTCGGTCAACGGATCCGCGGTGTTGCTGTAGCCGCGGACCTCCCAGTACCCGAGCTCTTCCTCGTCCGTGAACGTGACGGCGCGCACCCACTTCGCACTCTTGTAGGCGTAGCGCTTCGGCACGAGGAGCCGAACGGGTCCCCCGTGTTCGATCGGGAGCGGCTTCCCGTCCCACTGGTACGTGAGCAGGACGTCGGAATCATAGAGGACGTTGAGCGGATGGGACGTCGTATAGCCGTCCCCGCAGCGGAAGGTCGCGAAGCGGGCGGTCGAGCGGATCTGCGCGCGCTCCGCCACTTCGCGCATCGTGACCCCGACCCACTCATTGTCGAACGTGGTCCAGCCGGTGACGCAATGGAACGGCGAAACCACTTTTGCGGACGGAAGTCGCAGGAACTCGTCGTAGGTGAAGCGGATCGGTTTGTCGACCGAGCCGTCCAGGCGGAGGTCCCACTCCTTCGGGTCGAAACGGGGGACGATGCCCAGGTCGAGCCTCGGCCATTTCCGAACCTCCCGCTGCCCGGGCGGGAGACGCATCTCCGCCTCCATCCGACCGAGACCATTGAAATCCCTCGATATAAATCGTTGTGCCGATGTTCAGAGAGGATTTTCGGCATGCGACTTCCCACATCATCGAGACGCGACGAGAGCCCGCGTTATCGGGAGAAAACGCACCGCTCGAATGCCCCGACAAAGGTTTAATAGCCCGACCAATTTTCCACGCGACGGACATGGTGCTCGAGAGCTACGTGCCCATTGTGATTTTTGCCGTCGTTGCCCTGTTGTTCCCGCTCGGCACCTTCTTCGCGACGCGCTTGTTCCGGCCGGACCACCCGACGCCGTTGAAGGACCTCACCTACGAGTGCGGGGAGGTTCCGGAGGGCGTGGCGCAGATCCAGTTTCACTTCCAATATTACATGTTCGCCCTCATCTTCGTCATCTTCGACGTCGCCGCGATTTTCCTCCTCCTCTGGGCCTTCGCGTGGGGCGGCCTGTTGAATTCGGCGTCGCCCGTGGCCAAGTTCTCGATCTTCCTGTTCCTCGGGATTATGTTCGTCGCCACGCAATACGCGCTCAAGAAGGAGGAGGTCATCCAGATATGAGCGCGGCCGCTACCACCTCGCCGTCGATCACGGGTCGATCGGTGCCCGGGGCCGAGAAGGAGGTCCTCGCACAGCTCCAGGTCGCCTTCGGTTCGAAGCTCAAGGACGCGAAGATCGTGCGGGCGCGGCTCGTGGAGCTCGTGATCGACCGGGCCGATTTGGTCCCGCTGTGCACCTACCTGAAGGACACGCTTGGCTTCGAGCATCTCTCGTGCGTCACCGCGGTCGATTGGAAGGACCATTTCGAGAGCATCTACCACATCGAGAACTACTTCAACGGCTGCATGGTCCAGGTGAACGCCCAGATCCCGTACGACGATCCGAAGATCGCCACCCTCACCGGCCTGTGGCACGCGGCGGATTTCCTCGAACGAGAGATGTGGGACCTGATGGGCGTCGAGTACACGGGCCATCCGAACCTCACGCGGATCCTGCTGCCAGAGGACTTCAAGTTCCATCCCCTCCGGAAGGAGTTCGCCCAGGAGGTCGACCGCCAGTACATCACCCGGCGCAAGCTCCGAGGGGGGAAGTGAGTGCCGGAGTTCTGGATCAACATGGGGCCGCAACACCCCATGACCCACGGCCTCTGGAACATGAAGGTCAAGGTCGACGGGGAGACGGTCACGGACGCCAAGCCGGAGATCGGCTATCTCCACCGCGGCTACGAGAAGATCATGGAGGTCCGCGAGTTCCAGAAGAACGTCGTGCTGACGGACCGGCTGTGCTACGTCTCGTCGATCACCTGGTCCCACGCGTACTGCCTCGCGGTCGAGAAGATGATGGGGATCGAGACCCCGGAGCGCGGCCAGTGGATCCGCGTCGTGGCCCTCGAACTCCAGCGGATCGCGTCCCACCTGATGTGGCTCGCTGCGTACGGCCCGGACCTCGGCTTGCTCACGGGCCTCCTCTGGGCGCTCCGGGAGCGG
>DATMDM010000030.1:0-6225 GCA_035557795.1 Thermoplasmata archaeon
GGCGTCATGATCATGACGAGGGCGGTCGCCGCGATGACCCACGCCACGTCTCCGGAGTCCAGCGCCATGTCCCGCGCTCCACCGAACTAGACGAGCGGCAGGGAACCGAACCCGGCGTATAACGCCTTCGTCACGCGATGCTGCGTCGGCCCTCCACCCGCTGGACGCTCGTTAGTCCGGAGGTTCCGTCCGTTCGACCGGTGCCTCGATTTCCAGGACTGACTCCCGCTGTGTTGTCGCGTCGACTATCTCCTTGTCGTGTTGAGACCTGTTGCCGCGACGAGAGACTCGCGCGAACCCCACGACGGCGAGGAAGATGCCGGCGAACCCGATGCCGTTCGCGACGAGCTGCGAGGAATCGGGGAGGCCACTGTGGACGCCGACGAGCTCCCCTCCGACGTCGAGGATCCGGAGGTACGTGCCCTCATACCGGGAGGTCGCCGTCTGCAGGTCGAGCTTCGAGTATTCGGGAGAGCCGAAGGCCACGTAGCGGTCGACTTCATCCTGTGCGACGAGCGAGGTCCGAACGTCTCGCCTCAGGGCATCCGCCTTCCGGGCTTCCGCAACGAGAGGCGGGACGAAGATCGGGGACAAGCCGGAGCTCGCGGGGCTCGCGGGCGAGAAGGTCGCGGGAGCACCGAATATGGGAGCATCCGGGAAGGAGGTCTCCGGCGCCGCAGACCGGTCACCGCTCGGATTCGGTAGTGGAAGCAGCACCAGGAGCGAGGTGTACGGCGTCGCGACGCGGTTCTCCGTCCCGAGGGTTGTGAGTTCCGCGATGACGCTGGGATCCGCCCGGGCTCGGGCGGCCTCCAGGAGCGCATGGATCCGCGTCAAGACCCACTGCCGCTTGAGCAGAGGCTGGACTGGAATCTCCGGACCGGCGGATCGGAGGTCGAGGGCGCGCGTCGCACCGGACGCGTCCGGCCAAGTCATTCGCAGATCGAGGGAATCGTTTGCCGTCCCTCGCATCCTTGCGATCACGAACGCCTCGCCGCCTTGCCAGACGACCTGGGGATTCGCGCTGGCGAACGTCAAGTTGGCCGCGTTGGCGATCTGCGCCTGTAGGTTCCCGAGGACCGGCACGCGGATCGAGGCGAGGAGATCGGCCACGGGGCCCGGCACATCGCCGCGGACCGTCACGAGCTCTCCCCGATGATACGCGGAGAGGTTGTGGAGCACCGTCTCGTCGTCGTGGTCGGCCGGTCGCACGGCCAATGCGTAGATCGGCATCGCCTGCTCGTACGAGATCCGGGCGTAGGTCGGCTCCAGGTCCGGATCCAAGGGGGCCCGTGTCGGCCGTCCGTCGGAAACGAGGATCAGGATGGGCTGCTGACCCGCGCGGCGAGCATCGGTGGCCCAAGAGGCGGCCTGAGCGAGCGGGGCCGCGAAACTCGTGCTCCCATGAGGCCGGAACGAATCGAGGAAGCGGACGAGGTCGGCCTCTCCCGTGACCGTCCAAGGTTGGAGATTGGGGGAAAGGGGCGCGACGGTGGCCCCCTGGAAAACGGCGACGCCGTACGACTCGCCCGCGCCGAGGTCACTGGCGATCCGTCGAACCGCGTCTTTCGCGAGCGACCATCGGTCGAGGAATCCCATGCTCCCGGACGCGTCGACCAGGATGACGAGGGCCCGCGGAGTCGGCCGAAGAGAAGAGGCGAACGTCGGGTCGGCGGCGTCCAGGGAGAAGCGGATGTATCGATCCCCACTCGGGTCCGCGAACTGGCTCAAGGATGTCCCCGCGGCGCGGAACCGGATGTGGAGGTCGCCGGTGGCGGCGGGTCGGGTCTCGTTGATGTACGCGTCGGCGAAGTGCAACCCGCCCCGGATCACCGGGAGATCGGGGTGGCTCGGGATCTGGACGTCGCCGAGAGGCGCCGCGGTCTCCACGCGGGCATGCACGCGGAGGTACGAGAGGCTGTCTCGCGCGTCGATGGACAAGCGGTATGTGTATTCGTAGAAGCCGTCCTTCTTCGTGAGCGGCATCTCGAGCGTGGTAATCGTCGTTCGGGCCTCTTTCGGCGGGATCGTCACCGCGATCCAGTAGACGTCTCGCGGCGGATCGTACTGGACGAGGGCTGCGTCCTGGCCCTTCGCAATCGCCTCGAGGAACGCGTTCAGGGCATCCGTGCGGTTCTGCGTCGAGGAGCCGTAGGTGACGTTTCCGATCTTCATGCGCAGGTCCGTGATCAGCTCGTGGCCCTTCTCGAGCGGGAACGCGATCTGTCCTTGTTTCAGTTCGTCGCTCGGGTTGTAGAACTCCTTGATGATTACGATCCGCGCGAAGCCCTCGGTTAGCTGGATCTCGACCTGCGTCCCGTTCACCTGGGTGGGAAGCGGAGTCGGCGGCTCGACGATCACGCAGAACGCGGCTGCGGGGCCGGGCACGGACAGCAGCGCGACCACGACCAGACCGATCGCGAACACGAACCTAGCGGCCTTCATGCCTGCACCTCTGAGGGGACGTCCGAATCGACCCAAGCCCGATGGAAGGCCCAAGTCAGCAAGAGGGCAACAAACAACAGAGGCCAGAAGACGAGGACCAGAATGAGGAGACCAGTGTAGTATGTCGAAAGAATCAACGCCACGACCGAAAGGGTGGCGCCCGATTTCGCGAAGATTCCGTTCGTCAATCCGGGGTTTCGATGCACCTGATGGGCAGACCGATCCGCCCACCAGATGCCGAGGACCGCCACCGCGATGGAAGCAGCCATGAGCCCGTAGCCCAGGAGAAGATTGAACCAGGGACCGAAGGTCGCGAGCGCGAACGACACGATGCCGAGTGCCATGAGCCCGGCTTTCGTCGATCGCAATGCGGTGGCATTCAACAATGGACCCTCAGATTGGAGGATTCGGAGGCCCTTCGTTTCCGGATCGGGCATGTCACGGCATCACAGGCCCTACAGATGACACCGAGGAAATGGTTAGGAATGGGCCGAACCGGAGTCGGACCTAGAGCCACCGGTGTCGGTCTGGGTAGAAGACCGGTCGCCCCTGCGGATGTCGCTGCTTGTATCGGACGTATCTCTCGTGCCATCGCCGATACCGTTGATCCGAGGTTCGTAGTGGGCGGTGCGGCATCCGGATCAAAGCCTCCTGGACAGACCACACGTTCCGGGTCGAAAGCCGCCAGTCCACCTGGAGTATCCGCAAGTCGAGGACTCCATACCCCTCGACGCGACCCGTGAGATCCACGAACGGATCGACGTATGAGAAAACGAGATCCCGGACGGAGCGGAAGACCGGTTTGCGTCCGTGAAGTCCCGGATCTCGCGATCGGGCCACGGTGCCGTACTTGGAACCGCGGCGGAACAGCAGGACGACATGGTCGAGGTCATCCTGGGATTCCATGTCGGCGACGATCGGCGGATATCCGTGCTGCTCGAGGATCGTCGCGGCGCAGAGGGCACCCTCCAGGCAATGGACTCTGTTCGCCCGGACGACGCCCCGGAAAGTGTGGAGGGTTTCGCCATGCTCTTCACGATTGTAGGGTAGCGACTCGAGCCACCGCTGCACCTTCTCGGGCGTGTTGGCGGCATCGATGATCGTTCGTTCTCGCGGGGTGAACGCCGATCTGGGCGGGGCGGAACTCGTGCGATGTTCGAGGCCTTCGCCGCTCTTCTAGATTTCGTGCTCGTTCCGATTCCGGTCCGTTGGTCCGCGGTTCACGTCCGCTCGCTCGCCGTGAATCGCTCGTCGAACCGCTTGTACTTCCAGTATGCGACGGACACGGCCCAAGCGACGACGAACAAGGCGATAATCGACAAGCCGATCGTCTCGAAGTTCAACCCGGCTAGCGCGTCCCAAAACGGCCCGGTCAGCCGGAGCTGAGCCCCGACCAAGGTGAGGATCTCGATGCCTCCGACTCCGAACGCGACCACTACCGAGACGATCGTCACCGTGAGGTTGTAGTACACTTTGCGGATCGGGTTGATGAGCGCCCAGCCGTACGCGGACCGCATGATCACGCCGTCCGTCGTGTCGACGAAAACCATCCCGCAGGTGAACATCAGCGGCAGGATCAGGATTGTCCAGATCGGGACCGCGGACGACACGCCGACGCCCACGCTGATCGCAATCAGGGCGACCTCGGTCGCGGTGTCGAAGCCGAGACCGAATAGGACGCCGACGGGAAAGATGTGCCACGGTTTCCGGATGAGGCCGAAGAGCGGGCGGAACAGGCGGTTCAGGACACCCCGTTTGTTCAGGAGCTCCTCCAGCTCGGCCGCGTTGAGCTTCTGATCCCCCTCCTTCAGTTCGACGAACACCCGATAGATGCCGACGACGATCAGGACGTTGACCAAGCCGATGATGATCAGGAACGTGCCGGAGACCGCGAGCCCGATGATCGTGCCCGCGCTCTGGACCGCCGGGAGCTCGGCGACGACTACCCGCGTCGCGACGACCAGCGCGACGGTTAGGATGAAGACGATCGCCGAGTGGCCGAGGGAAAACCACGTGCCCACCGTGAACGGACGCTGCCCGTCCTGGAGCAATTTCCGCGTCGTGTTGTCGATGGCCACGATATGATCCGCATCCACCCCGTGACGCAGGCCGAAGGCGTAGGCGACGAGCCCGAGACCCGCGAGGATGGGGGAGATCTGGCCGATGATGAAGGCCAGAATGAAGCCGATGGCCGTGGTGCCGAGGATCAGCGCATACAATATCCCGATTCGGATCCGCTCGGTCCGAGAAACGCCGAACCCCGAAGCGGCGGTGTTGTCTGAGATGGCAGCGGAAGCGGTATGACGCACGTTTCAGAAGTAACACTCTATCGCATTAAGAGTTTGCGGGCCACGCCCCGAATGGACCGTGTCCTTCTTGTGGCCGGGGCGTCTTGCGGGTCCCGAGGTCGACCATGCCCGTTGCAAGGATCGGCGTCTCTCTCGAAGGCCCACTCCTGAAAGCGTTCGATCGACTCGTGCGGGACGGAGGGTACCGGAGCCGTTCGGAGGCCCTGCGAAACCTGATCCGAACGTCGCTGGCCCATCGGAAGGTCGAGGCGGGGGGACGCGCGGTGGGCACGGTCACCTTTCTCTATCGACATGACGTCGGAATGGTCACACATCGCATCTTGCATGGCCAGCATGCGTTCCTCCGTTCCATCCGGGCGAGCGCGCATGCGCACCTGGGGGAGGAGACGTGCCTGGAGGTCGTCATCATGGAGGGGAGCCCACAGGAGATCGAGAAGCTCACCGACCGCCTCAAGGCGGTTCGCGGTGTGTTGTTCGCCGAGGCCGTCACGACGTCGCCCGACCTCCCGTGAGGTCATTCCAGGATCTTCTTCGCCTCGCGGACGGTCATCGGCCGTCCGTAGATGGGGGATCCCGGTTGCTGTCGCCGCCCGCCGTCTCGTAGCGAGCCCGTGTCGATTGACGCAAAGCCGGTTTCGTCGATGAGCTTCGCCACCGCGGCCTTTGCGGCGGCATCGTTGCCCGCGATGAAGACGACGAGTCGCTCCTCTCGTACGGGCCGGGAGCCGCTCGCCAAGGTGTTCCAACCCATCGTGTTGAACGCCTTCACGAGACGCGCCGCAGGCATCCGCTTCGCCACTTCCTCGCTCGACGTGCTGTCGCCGAGGTCCATGACGCGGCCGACGCCGCTGTAGGCATTCATCGCATCGATCACGATCTTCCCAGCAAAAGATTCCGCCGGGGGAAGCTCGTCCATCTTCCGGTATGGAAGCGCGAGGAGGACCGCTTCACCGAACTTGACGGCCTCGATGACCGACATGGCCTTCGCGTTCGGACCGATCGAGGACGCCAGGGACGCCAACGTGGCGGGTCCGCGCGAATTGCTCACCGCGACCTGGTGCCCCGCCTTTGCGAAGAGCTTCGCGGCCGTGCCGCCGATGTGTCCCGCTCCCACGATTCCGATTCGCATTCCATCATCACCCAAATGGGCCGGCGAAGACGTTCGAGAGCTATGGATTTTCGGATGGCGAATTAGATTTGCTTTGTCTACCGAAAACTAGAAAGCGCGGCCACGGATGCCCCGGAACCCTTCTAGGACAGACCAACGATGGCGACGCCCGAGCCTCCCCCGTCCACGCCCCGCAGCCGCTTCGGCTTCTCCACCATCCCTCGAAAGGTCCGATGGATTGTCTTTTCGAACGCGTTCGGCGCGATCGGCTTCGGCTATCTTATCGTCTTCATCACGGCGTACTTCCCGGAGATCGGCGTCTCGTCGCAAGTCGTCGGCCTACTCCTCGGCGCGGTCGGGGTT
>DATMDM010000031.1:0-2629 GCA_035557795.1 Thermoplasmata archaeon
TCCGGATTCCGGTCGCTTCGCGGAGAGCTTCGCGAAGGTGTAGGCGAACGGATAGCTCGCGAGCGACAACAACATCCACGAGACGATTGATGCGGGGCCTGCGATTCGAGCCGCCAATCCAGGGATAACGAAGATGCCCGACCCGAGGAGCGAACTGACGTAGATGGCGACCGCGTGGCGGAGCGTGATCACACGGCGCAGGGCCGGAGGGGATCCCGCACGGCCTTCCTGGATCGGCTCCAAGGCGGCGCCCACCGTGGTCGGTTCATCGAGTTCCGATTCATGACCTTGCCGCTCGGCGCCTCCCCGAAAACTGAAGTATTGGTCTTCGGTTGCACGGACGGAAGTGAATCGATTGCCTGGGACGCGTACCTTGGCCGCCACCCTGTTCGTGTCGCTGGACGGCGTCGTCGAATCGCCCGAGAAGTGGAGCTTCCCATTCTGGAGCGAGGAGACCCAGAAGTTCAAGTTCGACGAGACCTTCGCCTCGGACGCGCTCCTCCTGGGACGCGTGACGTATGAGGGGTTCGCCGCGGCTTGGCCCGGCAGGAAAGACCCGGACGGGTTTGCGGACCGGTTCAACAGCATGCGGAAGTTCGTCGCGTCGAGGACCTTGAAGAAGCTCGCGTGGAACAATTCGCATTTGATCAAGGGCGATCTTGCGACCGAAGTCTCGAAGTTGAAACGGCAGCCGGGGCAGGACATCGTGATCCACGGCAGTCCCGGCCTGATCCGGTCTCTGCTGCCGCACGGCCTGATCGACGAATTCCGGTTGCTCGTCTACCCGCTTGTCTTGGGTCGCGGAAAGCGCCTCTTCAACGAGGCAAGCCAGGCGAGTCTGAAGCTCGTCGAGTCAACGACTTTCAGCAAAGGGGTCGTCAAGCTGGTGTACCGACCCGCTGACAAGGCGGGCCGGGCGAAGCAAACGGGAACCGCCCGCCCGAAACGGAACACCAAACGGCGCAAGGCCTAGGCTGCGGCGAGAAACGATCCGTCCTACCGGCGCGCCTCCCACCCTGGGTAGTTTGCCCGGACTTCGTCGACGCGAGTGCGCCAGTCCACGAGCGTTACGCCGTCGAGCTCGTCCTCGAGCCGGTCGAGGAAGGCGTGGATGCCTGACGTGAAGCCGATCGCAGTCGGGCGCGTGAGCCGCTTGTGCGTGATCCGGAGGATCGTGCCATCGCCATCCGGGGTGAGATCCCAGCGGACGATGCTTTTCTCGCCCTTCGGGAGATCCTTCCGGGGCTCGACGTTCCACTCGTGCTCGAACACCCTCGGCGGCTGCCACGTGAGGATCTTCCCCGTCACATGGTACTGAGCGGGCCCGCTCCAGTAGTCGATGCTGCCTCCCTCGCGCGCGTCGAGGCGAGCCCTCGTCATGTACCAGCGCGCGAGGTGCTCGGACTCGGTCAGCGCTTCCCACACGACGTGGATCGGGTGGCGGATGCGTCGTTCGAAGGTGATGGTGGCATAGTCCCCCTCGAACGTCACGGCGCCAGCCCGCGAGGAGTGCGGCGTCGTCACTTGGATTCGGTCTCCTGGCCTAGCGTGCCGAGATACCTGTCGGTGCATATTCAAACCGCCGCTCGCTTCTCGCGCGGGAACCTTGGGTCCATTCGAAGGATACGGCTCTTCATCGCTTCTTCCCCTTCGGCTTTTGACGGGCCGCCCTGGCGTCGAGATACCGTTCCAGGGCCTCGAGCGTGTCGGGCCACATCGCTTGGTACTTCGCGACCCACTCGTAGAGTTCCGCCAGTCCCTCCGGTTTCAACTCGTAGATCCTCTGCTGCGCATTCACTTCGACATTCACGAGCCCCGCCTCGCGGAGGACCTTAAGGTGGCGGGACACGGCGGGCTGCGTGAGGTGCCGGAACCTGGCGGCGATATCGCCTGCCTTCCGGCTGCCGGTTGCGAGCAGGTCGAGGACCGCGCGGCGCGTCGGGTCCGAGATTGCAAGGAAGACGTTCGTCGTCAAGCCTGTCCTCACCCGAACTTCTTCTCAAGCTCGGCAAAAAAGGCTTTGGAGAGGCGCTCGAAGTCGGCTTCGCTCAGCCGGACCTCGTCGCCCCCTTTGAGCCTCAGCACGGACTTCTCCGAGGGGAGCTTGATTCCCGCAACGGCGGAGTTCGGCCAGCCTGGGAGCCTGTCGACTTGCAGCTTGCCCCGGTTGAGCAGGATCGAATTGCACAGGACGCGGACCTCGTTCAGCGGGTTGCCGTCCTTGCCCTCGATGCCTGAGAGCCGGTGAACGAACATGTAGTCCAGGAGGAGGACTTGGTCGTTGAAGAAGCGGGCCTCGAATTCCTTGGCGGGCGTCTTGCCGACCTGACTTCGGTACGCCCGCAGGTCGGCATCGACCCTCGCGCGACACGCCGCGATGTACTCCTTCGGATATTTCTTCATCCCGAGCAAGGATCAGGCCTTCCGCTGGTTCTGGGCCGGCACCGGACCCGGTTGGAGCAGCGTGAGGTGGTTGCCGTCCGGGTCAGTGAAGTAGGCCGCGATGCCGTAGTTCGCCTCGACGGGCGCCGGGTCCTTGAACTTCAGTCCGCGCGCCTTGAAGATCTCGAAGTCCTTGCGGCAATCGTTCGTCCTGAAAACGAAGTGATTGCCTCCGCTCCCCGCTTCG
>DATMDM010000032.1:0-23435 GCA_035557795.1 Thermoplasmata archaeon
TACTGAGGGGGTCGGGGATGGTGGCGGGCGACAGGAGGAACGGCACGTTCAGGAACAAGAAGTGGCCCGGAACGACCAGGACGCCTGCCAGGAAGCACGAGATCAGGACGTACAGGCCCATGTGCTTGCGGAGGCCGAACAGGATCAGCGTGAAGTCTGTGGCCATTGCCGGGAGCAAGTACGAAGGCAGTTGCACGTAGTTGAACGGATAGTTGTTCATCCCCACGTAGAACAGCTGGATCATCAAGTTCCGCTGCAAGAAGAAGAACATGAGGACGAGCGTCGCGCCGAAGTAGACCTTGAAGAATTTGTTGAACACGTACGAATAGACCGGGAAGTGGACCGCGACGAGCCACGTATAGACGAACGGGGCCCACGCATAATCCTTCCAATCGAGCCAGAACTCCCAGTCGCCGACGCCGATCTGCGAGCTCACGGAGAGCATGTTCTGCGAAAAGATCAGGGTCGCCGTGAAGGCGATGAACGTGATCACCCGAGTCGTGAAGATCGGCTTCGCTACGGTTGCCTCTTCAGTTGCTGTGGCCATGGGCCTGCCTCCTACCTTCGCGCGGCGGCCGGACGTCCTCCACGGACCGCGACGGCAGTGGGGGCCGGAACCGACGTCGCGACGAGCTGCTGCGCCTTCCCTTCCAACTGGCCGAGTCGGGACAAGACCCGGACCACCTCAGGCACTCCCACGGCATAGATGAACATGAACGTCAGGACGAAATTCCAATGGGTCGGCATCGAGAAGAACTCTTCCCGGAACAGGAAGATGTGGCCGATCTCGTTGGTGAGCATCGAGCCGAGCGTAAAGCCGAACACCGTGATTGGGAACACCCAAAGCGTGATCGGGATGTCCCCGCGGATGTACGGCTGCGCCTTCTTCAACGCATAGAATTGGAACACGATTGCTTCGAACATCATGAGGGCAAAGAACGGCCCGAAGATCATGAGGTGGGGCGGCGTCCACGTCGAGTCACGCACAAGGAACGAGTGTTGCGCCGGATCCCAAATCACCGGGATCGCAACCGCGTTATACGTGACCGCTGTGATCCACCACATCCACATCAGGTTTCGAAGCGCCCTCCCTTCATCCGCAATACTGAAGACCGGCTTTCCAGTTGACGTCGCCATTGCCATATTCAGACCCTCCCGCCGCTCTGCATGTCAACCCCTGACACGCCAGCCACGGGAAGTCTTCGTCAGGTCATAAGGATTTCCGTCTGCGCTCGGGGCCCTGTCCGCGGGGGCACGACCGGTGCTGCGGTTCGGGTCATCCGCGAGGACGAGTCCCCCGTTCCCTGAATTTGAGGAACGCGCCCGCAAGGGCCACGAGAGCAACTCCCAGAGGCGTTAGATATAAGGGCCAGACGTCCGACTGGGCTTGCACGAGATTGAAGGCGAACGTGACATTCACGCGGACGGTTTGATCATTCCTCCAGTAGACCATGTACGGCTCCTGCACCGGGGCGGTCCAGGCTCCGCTCACCGAGCTCGAGGTCGTGTTGTAGAACACGTCATACCGTCCCGGGGGATGGCCGTGAATCTCGAAGTACACCGGAGGGCCGGACCCGTTGTTGACACTCCAGGAGTACACCAAGGTGTCCCCTTGGCGCATGGGGAACCCCATGTCCGCTAGGTAGGCATGCAGGGTGTAGTTCAGCGATCCGGTCGGAGTGAGGACGAAGGAACCCTGGCCGGTCAGGATTCCAGATCCGGTGCCGTTCGCCACGACACGGGGGGCCGCCAGAGTCGCGGCGGCAAGGGAGAGGGCGACCAGCACTCCAACGCGAATCCTCACTCGACACCTCACAGAAGAAGGCGGAACGTCTGACTCAAGGCTCGCGTCGGTCCCTTACGCATTCCGCTTCGCCGAGACGGTCTAAACCGCCGTGCTAGATGTTGCTTGTGGTACGAAGACCGGTCGAAGACGACCTCAGCGCGACGAGAGACAATGGTTTAAAAACGCACGTCGATACCCCCGCGAGGGGGAGAGTCAATTGGTCTCAACAGAAATCGTGGGTCTGGGTCTCATCGGTTTTTCGGTGAACTGCCTCATGGTTGTGTTCAACACAATCGGAATCGAAAAGAAGGATACCGACAAGCTGGCCGGGGGATGGGGGCTGTCTCATCTGTCCCTCGGCGCCATGATGGTCCTCGTCGGAACCGCAACTTTCCTGACAAATCCCACGACGGTCGACGCGATCTCCGGCTTCTTCGGGATCGCATTGGTCTTCTACGGTTTCTTCTGGGTCTTCCTCGGAGCAAGTCTGGTGCGCGGCGCCGACCTCCGGCCCATCGGCCATGTCTCCATCGGATTCGCCATCGTCGACCTCTGGTTCCTCAACTCATCCTTGAAGTTCAGCGCGGCTAGCGGCGGAAAATACGTGAGCCTGACAATCCTCCTGGTGGTCCTGACGGTCGTGTTCTTCGTGCTGTACGCGGGAGTCCACGGAAAGGCAGTGGCGTTCAAGGTGAACGCGGTCCTGCTGATCATCCTGGCCCTGCTCGGATTCTACCTTGCGTTCAGCCTGATCTATCCGGGCGGGTACGTTCCGTTCTAGGTATCCGGGGCCACCTCGAATCGTCGCGCTCTCAGACTAGTCTAGCCACCATTACCCGAGTTCGCGATCCCGGAAGCCTATGGCTGTTCCCGATTGAGCCGGGACTCGAGGAGGGCTCGGCACATCTCGGCGTTGAGGCTGAAATTGGCCCTCGCTAATCGCGCCTCCTTCAGAGCGGAACCGAATCCGTCCCGCTTCGGAGGATTTCCATCGAGATCCCAAACGACGAGCGGTCCGTCACTCGGTTGGATTCTCTCACGGAATCGCACGTACCGAGAAACGCTCCTCACATCCTCGAAGTCGGAAATCGAGACCGCGCCCCCTGGCGACCTAATGACGATCGAGTCTCCATCGAAGGTGACGTCCTGCTGCGAGAGATCGAGAAGCTGTTCAGGAGAGAAGCCATGCTTCGAGAGCGTCATGGCCATCGAGAAGAGCCGGCTTCGGAGGGCCCGCGTTCGGATCATTCGATTGAGCTCGACCAAGTTTCCGTTCGCTTCGGCGCCGTAACAGTCGGAGAAAGACTTGCCCGCGTTGATCGCTTCGTTAATGCGGTCGGAGTCGTGATGGCCATCGAGATGCACGCGAACCTCATTGATTCCGCCGAGCTTCGAGACGACGTCGCGAGCTTCTTCCAGCATCATGTACACGAAATTCGGAGAACACCAAAAGGTCGACGTGACCAAGTCCAACGACACCCGACCATCATTCGATATCGAAAGGTCCTTCACGAACCCTAGGTCGGTAATCGGCTCGTCGAGTTCCGGGTCGGTGACCGTCGAAAGCGCCCGAAGGACGTTTTGTTTGAGTTCGACTTGGGCATCCTGGGTCATCCTGCACCTGGAGCGACGGGGCTCCATTAACGCGCGACGGGGCGTCCCTTCTTCGCCGCCTCGCCTACGCGGATCGTCCCGGGCTGAAGGTGGAGCTTCTTCGAGAGCGCGTCGTTCTTCTGAGCCTTCTTCTGCTGCTCGATGTCGATGCCCCAGACTTTGGCGGCGTTCTCCCCGAGGATCTTCTTCTTGATCTCCATCGTGAGGTCGACGCCGTACTCCTTCTTCAGGTCCTCGGGAAGTTCGAAGTTCAGGAAGTCCTCGATGACCCATTTCGGATGCCACAGCGCGTAGTCCGCGCTGAACAGAATCCGGTCCGGGCCGAGCCAATACAGGAGGTTCGCCATCATCTCGGCAAAGTACCTCGGCCTCGTGTGGACGAACGCCATTGCCACCGCCATGCCGGCGTAGATGTTCTTGTCCTGCGTGGCGACCCAGCAGAAGTCATCGAGTCGAGGGAGTCCGATGTGCGTCACGACGAACTTCATGTCAGGAAACGAGGTTGCCGCTGTGTCCACGTCGCCGATGTCGAAGGCATCCTTGTCGAGCGGCCAGACCGTGGGGCCCTTGTGGGCCACCTGAACGTTGATCCCGAGTTCCCGGTTTTTCTCCAGGAATTTGAACGCTTCGGGAGAATCGAGCCGCCAACCCCGCGAGATTCCGCCGTTCTCCTGCTTCCACTCGGCCGTGTAGAGCTTTACGTTTCTCATCTGGAACGGCCGGATCCGGAACTTCTTCACCTGCTCTTCTAGCAAGGCCTTTCCCGCCTCGCCGTCCCGGGGATCCCACCGGCTTCCCATCACGAGGCGGTCGGGCCACTTCGTGACGTACCCGCCAATGGCGTCGACGTTGCTGAATCCCTTGTGGTAGAAGTAGTTCAACGTCTGTGGCTCGAAAATCGCCATGTCGACGTGGCCGTCCCCGAAGACGTCCTTCAGGGCTTTCTCCTCGCCATAGTAGGCATACGTGTCCCAGTCCCACACGTATTCCTTCGGGCTGAGGGCTTTCGTGTAGTCATAGAAGCAATTGATCCAACCTTTCGCGAGGTCGGCCCGCAACCAATTTTCCTTCGCCGCGTTCCAAATGTGGAAGTGGTAGTCGACGATGAACAGGTCCTGTTTCTTTCCATCCGGCGTCTCGGCAGTGATCACGAAGAGAGCCCCCTAACCCTGGGTCGGATGAACGGCCTTGCGCGGCTTAAACCTATTCTCGCGGACGGAGGGCCGAGGTTTCGGTCGCCTCGCGCCGACGGCGGCATGGTCCCACCAACTCCGCGGGTCCGACGGGAACCCAAATCGAAGAAGAGTTATCTCGCCTTAGCTCATCCCTCACAAGGCGGACGGGAGGAGATCGAATGGATTCGCCGCAGAGTGAAGCAGACGAGACGTCGGGGAATGAAACGCCCGGGGGGATTCGGCCAACCGGTTGGCGCGCGTGGAACTTGGAGCAGGTCCTCGTCCTGGGCGGGTTCGTCTCAATGGTCTTGGCCGTCGTCGTTCTGGTGACTGCCGACCCTTCGTTCGCTGTCGGCCTCGTCGTCGTAGTCATCCCGGGGATCATTTTCACAGGCCTTCTCCTCTGGAGATCCCGGCCTTGGATCTATCCGATTGCGGGCGTCGCCAATTGCTTGCTCGGCATCATCGCACTCCCCCTCGGCCTTCTCGGCGCCCTCGGCAATCCGCTCGTGGGTCCGGTCTACAGCAGCGTCGTGCTGGCGACGCTGTCGATCCTGTTGGCCTTGCCTGCTGGAATTATCGGCTATCTCCGAGGACAGAAAATATTGCGGCAGAGAACGCTGGCCGAGGGGATCTACGGCCTCCATGGCTTCACGGCCATCGCCCTGGTGGCGGTGAGCATCGGGGCCATAGCGGCGGGAGCCCTGGCCTATCAGAACCTGTTGGCGCCCGTTCCCATGACGGGGCCATTTTACGACATCCCGGCCTCGGCGAACGTTTCCATCTTGGTGGAGAATTCCCGGTTTGTTCCGAGCTCGTTCAATATCACGGCGTTCAACACCACGAGGATTACCATCCTCAACGAGGATGACGCGCCTCACACCTTCACGTACGTCAACAACGGGACGACCTACAGCCACGACCTGCCCGGAGGAAGCACGACGCGATTCTTCGTGCTTTTCCTCGGTCCGGGAACGGTGCCGTTCTGGTCCATCCCCGATCGAAGCGGGGGCATGGTCGGCAACATCACCGTCAATTCCGCTTAGCGTGGACGTCGCGTCGATTGGGCGAACTGGATGTCGGATACCGCGATTCGTTCAGAACGCTCGGGCTCGATTCGAAACGGTGCAATGATCGCGGAGACATCCGATGAATGGGTCCGTCCGGATTTGAACCGGAGTCTAGTGGTCCCGAACCACCAAGGATAGACCAAGCTACCCCACGGACCCGCGCGACGCGCGGTAGGTGTGGGGTCTGTATAAGTGTTGCGCGCGACGTCGGTTTTCCTCGACCAAACATCCGGGGTTTCGCGCGGCCCTTGAAGTGTTCCGTCGGGTTTTCACAAATCCCGGCCGCTCTGTCCTAGGAGAGCTATTCCTCCAGCGGATACTCAGCGACGAGCTTTCATAACCGGACCATTCAATCGATGCGGCGATGGCACAGCTCCAGATGGAGCCGCGGGCTCGGAAAAAGAAGAAATCCAACAAGCTCGAATTCGATGCCTCGCAGGTCTTCGGGACCTCGAAGGATACCGAGATTCAGATGGACTTGGACTCGGCCCGGTACGCCGCCCAAAAAGGCGAAGGCGGAGATCGACGAGTCTAGTTCTCGCTCCGCCGGTCGTCGCGGTCGCGGAGGAACGACCCGGAGGGAACGTCGTCGCGATTGTGGCAATGGCTTCGGTCCTGTTCGTCAGCCGCCGATAGCATCTTCGACACGCTTATATAGACCGCAACTTCTCGCGCGCTCCATGGAGTTCCCACTCCGCGAAAAAATCGCGGGCGAGATCGCCTTGTCCGACCAGCCGGGCAAGACGATGCGGAAGTGGCGCGAGGAATTGCGCATCTCACAAACAGTGCTCGCGACGCACATGCGCGTCTCGCCCTCGGTCATCTCGGACTACGAAGCGGGGCGTCGCACGTCTCCGGGCATCAGGACGATTCATCGGCTCGTGGATGCCCTTCTGGAGATTGATCAGCGGACCGGGCAGAAGCTCTCCAAACGATTCCAGGAGTACTCCGACGTCATCCCCTCGATGCGGGACTGGGCTGTCGGCGTGCGGGCCGCGGATTTCTTGCGGAAGATCGACGGAAAGCTGCTGACGCAGAAGCTCAACACCCGGCGGCTCCTGAACGGCTACACGGTGATCGACTCGATGAAGGCGATCACGACCCTCGACGCGAGCGACTACCTGCGGATCTACGGGTCCACGAGCGAGAGGGCCCTTTTCTTCACCGGAGTCAAGTACGGTCGCTCGCCGATGATTGCGATCAAGGCCCATCCGATGAAACCCGCGATGGTCGTGTACGTGCAGCCGGAGAACATTGACGACCTCGCGGTGAAGCTGGCGGAATTGGACAACATCATCCTCGCGCGCACGGACCTCGACCAGGGAGAACTCATCTCGAGACTGGAGCGAATCGCATGAAGGCAGGCATCGTGAGCTACGGCGGGTACATCCCGCGGTACCGGATCCGACCGAAGGACATCGGCGTGGTCTGGGGCGCCGACGGAGAGGCGATGGGTCGCGGGCTGAACATTCGCGCGAAGAGCGTGCCGGGTCCGGACGAGGACGTGATCACGATCTCCGTCGAAGCCGCCCGGGCGTGCATGGCGAAGGTCGACATCGATCCCACGGAGATCGGCGCGATCTATGTCGGCTCGGAGTCCCACCCGTACGCGGTCAAGCCCAGCGCGACGATCGTCGCGGAAGCGATCGGATCGGCCCCGGTCCTCACCGCGGCGGACTACGAGTTCGCATGCAAGGCCGGAACCGCGGCGATCCAGACGACGATGGGCCTCACGCTGTCGAAGATGATGAAGTACGGACTCGCGATCGGCTCCGACACGAGCCAAGGCGCGCCGGGCGATGCCCTCGAGTACAGTGCATCCGCGGGCGGGGCCGCTCTCCTGATCGGGACGGACCGAGCGGTCGCCGACATCAGCCACACCGTCTCGTTCACGACCGACACCCCGGACTTCTGGCGGCGCGAAGGCCAGCGATATCCGAGCCACGGCGGTCGCTTCACCGGCGAACCCGCGTACTTCAAGCACGTCGTCAATTGCGCTCAGCTCCTCTTCAAGCGGGCCGGCACGACCGCGGAGGATTACGATTACGCGGTCTTCCACCAGCCGAACGGTAAGTTCCCCGTCCGGGTGGCGAAGCAGCTCGGCTTCAAGGAGGCACAGATGGACGCGGGCCTCTGCGTGCGGGACATCGGGAACACGTACAGCGGCGCGATCATGGTGGGCCTCTGCGCGATCCTGGACGAGGCCGAGGCGGGAGACCGGATCTTCGCCGTCGGCTATGGCAGCGGCGCCGGTTCCGACGGCTTCGATCTCACGGTCACGGACGAGATCACGAAGATTCGACGCGATGCGTCGCCGTCGATCAAAGACATGATCGCGGACCAGGTCTTCGTCGACTACGCGACCTATGCGAAGTATCGCGGCAAGATCCTGATGCGGGAGGCCTAGGTCGATGCGGGACGTCGCGATCATCGGCGTCGGCGAGACGGAGTTCGGGGAGTTGTGGGATCGCTCCTTCCGGGACCTCGGGATCGAGGCCGGGCTGAAGGCGATCCAGGACGCCAAGCTCCGGTCGGAGGACATCGACGCGGTGTACATCGGCAACATGTCCGCGGGAAAATTCATCGACCAAGAGCATGTGTCGGCCCTCGTCGCCGATTATGCCGGCCTCGCGGATATGCACCTCCCGACGGTCCGCGTCGAGGGGGGCGGCGCGTGCGGCGCGATTGCTCTCCTCCAGGCACGGCTCGCCATCGCATCTGGGATGCACGACATTGTCGTCGTGGGGGGCGCGGAGAAGATGACGGACGTGGGCGAGGTCCAGGCCGCGGAGATCCTGTCGTCCACCGCGGACCAGGAGTGGGAGACCGTCTTCGGGGCGACGTTCGCCGGCCTGTACGCCATGATGGCGCGCCGACACATGTACGAGTACGGGACCACGCGGGAACAGATGGCCGCCGTCGCGGTCAAGAATCACAAGAACGGCGCGTTGAATCCCGAGGCCCAGTTCCAGAAGGAGATCACGATTGAGATGGTCCTCCAGGCCCCCTGGGTCGCGGAGCCGCTCGGGTTGTTCGACTGCGCGCCGCTCTCCGACGGAGCCGCGGCGGTCGTCCTGTGCGAAATGCAGAAAGCCCGCAAGTTCACCGACACGCCGATTCGCATCGCGGGCTCCGGCCAGGCGAGTGACTTCCTGGCGCTCCACGATCGCCGCGACCTCACAATGATGGACGCGACGGTCGTCGCGGGCAAGAGGGCGTTCCAAGAGGCAAGGTTGGAGCCCAAAGACGTCCAAGTCGCGGAGGTGCACGACAACTTTACGATCTCCGAGATCCTCGCCATCGAAGATCTGAGGTTCGTCGAGAAGGGGAAAGGCGGCCCCGCCACGGCGGACGGCCTCACCGCATTGAATGGCAAGATTTCCGTGAATACGTCCGGCGGGCTGAAGGCGCGCGGTCAACCGGTCGGCGCCACGGGCGTCGCGCAAGCGGTGGAGATTGTGAGGCAGCTCCGCGGGCAGGGCGGTAAGCGGCAGGTCGTCGGCGCGCGCCGCGGGCTGACGCACACGCTGGGCGGCACCGGCGCCACGGCGGTCGTCCATATCTTCGAGCGAGGGGACTGAGATGGCCATCCCTCGGTTCTGGCGGGAGATCCAGAGCCGCTACAATCTGATCGGCACGAAGTGCGGGAGCTGCGGCAAGGTCGACTTTCCTCCGCGGGCCGTGTGCCCGACGTGCGGCCGTCGCTCCGTCGGGAAGATGCAGCGGATTCAGCTCGCCGGCAAAGGGGCCGTCGTGACGTACACGGTCATCCACGATGCGCCGGCCCAGTTCGAGATGCAAAAGCCGTACGTGATGGCGATCGTCCAGATGGACGAGGGGGTCCGGCTCACCTCGCAGCTGATCGACGTGAAGCCGGAGCACGTCAAGATCGGGATGAAGGTCCAGGCCACGTTCCGGAAACTCGGTCAGGAAGGCGATGCCGGCGTCATCCATTACGGATACAAGTTCCGGCCGATGGCGTGAGCGGTCGCCTCACCTCTCATCTTCCGCCCCGACAAGATCGGTTCCGTCCGCGCCGTCTTCGACGCGCGTCGGTTCGCGCCAATATTCAACCGGCGAGGCGCGATGTCGGATCGGCGGAGATCCCAAAGGATGAGCGAGAAGTCGAAGTACTTCACCCCCGAGTTCTTCGCGTTCTTCAGTGACTTGGCGAAGAACAACAACAAAGAGTGGTTCACGAAGAACAAGGAACGATACCAGAAGGCCGTTCAAGAGCCGAGCTTGCGGTTCATTCGCGACGCCGGGCCGCTGCTGCAGAAGATCAGCCCGCACCTCGTCGCGGACGCCAAGCCGTTCGGCGGGTCTCTCTCCCGCATCTACCGAGACATGCGCTTCTCGCCGGACAAGAGCCCGTACAAGACGGAGGTCGGAATCCATTTCTGGCACGCGAAGGCGACCGGGCCGGAGGAGATGGCGCCCGGCTACTATCTCCACATGCACTCGGGCGAGACGATGGCCCATTCGGGCGTCTGGCATCCCGACGCGCCGACGCTGAAGAGGATCCGCGATCGGATCGTCGATGAACCGGACGCGTGGAAGAAAGTCATCCGAAGTCGGGTCGCCGTCGAGGGAGACTCCCTCAAGCGACCCCCTCCCGGCTACGACCCGAATCATCCGTTCATCCAGGACCTGCGACGGAAGGACTTCGTCTCCAGTCGGAGCTTCCGTGACCACCAAGTCACGAGCCCGCAGTTCCTCGACTCGTTCGTCCAGGTGTGCGAGTCGATGGACCCGCTGAACCGCTTCCTCGCGGGAGCGATCGGCCTCCCCTGGTAGGTCCGGGACTCGACGCGTCGCCCGCGGCGGGCGCGTCCTCATTATCGGAAGAGAAACAATTCACAATGATTCAGCGACCTTTATGCCTCAGAAACCGAATACCTGTGCGGGGAGGCGGAGGACCGATGGGGAACGGTCCACAGGGGGGCTCTAGCGCACAGCCGCAGGCGTCATCGCTGGCGACGGCGGGCAAGAACTTACGGAGCATTCGTCGGTTGGTGCGACTCAAGGACTGGTTTTTCCATAAGCCGAAACCGGAGGTCGTGCACCCTCCGCCGCCGGTCGTGCGCCATCAACCCGATCCCCCGGCCGTCGTCCTCTCGTGCGAGCGGTGCGGCTTCGACTACACGATCACGCGGGTCGAGATCAGCGGCAAGCCGGGCGTCGTCTGGACCTGCGACTGCGGGAGCGAGTTCATCCCGCCCGGGGGCCCGGAGTCCTTCAACTTGGTCCGACCCTGATCCGGCTCACGGCCGCGGCGAGCGATAGATGCCTTCGACCGAAGGTCGCCACCGCGGGGTCGTCCAGTACAGGCCCAATCCGATGTAGACGAACAGCAGGACCGCGATCACCGCGGCCTCGAGCGAAACGACGAGCGAACCGCTCATGTCCCGCAGCGAGTATCGGTACAGGAAGTACGAGAACGTGACCATCGCGATCCCGCCAAGGAGCGCGCCGAGCGTCCGGATTCGCGATCGCGTGAAGAACCATCGAAGGAAGGCGATTCCGAAGTTCGAGACGCCGAGGAGCCCCCAGAACAGCCCGGCGCTCACGATCAGGCCCTCGGGAGGGCGGAAGGCGGCTCGGCCGGCCAGGATCTGATCCCACCAGCGCCGGAGTTCCGTGAGCAAGTTGCCGTTCTGGTAGAAGACGATGCCGAGGACGAGGAAGAAGAACGCGACCCCGAAGAGGCCGACGAAGTCGGGCGTCCGCGGCCGTGGGACGTACACCGGGCGGAGGGGAGCGGCGCGTGGCAACGGAGGCGGGCGCGCGGGCGATGCGGGAGTCGCCGAAGTTGCGGGCGCCCCCTCCGTGCCCGCCGTAGTCAAGGAAGCCCCGCAATACAGGCAGAAGCGGGAGGTCTCCTTGTTCATCGTGCCGCAGGCGTCGCAGCGCATCGAACGATCCCGGGCCCGCATACCGGACTCGGGGCTTTGAACTTTGGGTCGAAGCGGGTCGGTTCTTCGGATTGAAAACACTATTCGCTCGCGTCGGCCCTCCGATGAGAAGAGACCTCGCTGATCAGGGGACTGCTGCCGATATGTTGGAGTATGAGCGCGAGCGGGCCGGATCCCATCCTATCTGAAGCTGTGTATCCTCGTCGCGCGACATCATGTTCTAAAGGGAGTTCGATAGGTTCGACGAACGTCCCAACACGGTCAAGTACCCTCCCGGTTGCGCCGAGGGCGAGGTGAACGACACATGGCAGCAACCGAAATCCGGTCGTGGCCAGCGCGGGCTGCGTCCTCGTGGCGCGCGCTGGAGCGGATGCCGGCGTACCAGGTGCCGATCGTCCTCGGCGGGGCCGTCGCGGCCCTCGCCGGTGTCGTGGCGCTGGGTGGCGCCGTCGTGGCGGAGCGGGTGCTCGGGATCTCGTGGGTCCGGGCGCTGTTGCTCATCGCCTTCGGCGCCTTGGCCCTGATCGGGTACAAGGTGACGCGGGCGAACCTGCGGAACGGTGCCGTCGTCGCGGGGATCGCGGGTGTGGCCCTGATCGCCGTGGCGGGCGGGACGGTGGGCCTGGTGACGGGCCTGCTCGTCTTCGCGGGCGCGTTGTGGGGGCTGCTGAAGTCCTTCTGAGGACTTCCCCCCTTCTCAATTTTTCATCCAGGCGGGTGAGCCGATTGTACCTGGAGTTCGTCGCGGTGCGCGAAAGCCAAGCGTCGAGGATTCTTCCAACGAGACGCCTCGTGATCCGCGTCTTCTTGATCCTCTTCGAGCAACCTCGACCGCCGGACGCGGAATCGGGAAGCCGGCTACCCCGGGCGATTAGGAAGAACGACTCGTGAGATTGGCCTTCGATGTTCCAACGCGGTGCATCGGCGGTTCCCACATCAGTCCGCGCCCGACCGGACGACGGATCACATCGTCGCGGCCTTCCAGCTCCTCCAGGAGGATTTCCGCGTCATCGTCGGTCGTGCCGAGGACCGCCGCGAGCTCGGTGGTCGCCAGCATGCCGTACCGTTGGATGAGATTCAGCGCCGTTTCCTCGTCGACTTTGATGGGTGCGGCTTCCAAGTGAGGATCCACGTCCCTCACGATTTCCTCGAACGCGTCCCACGGCCGCCATCCGTCCACTTGCCGGGTCTCGTCGTCTCGACGAATGACGAACGTCGGGAAACCGCTGATGCCCAGCGTCTGGCATTCGTCCCGATCTCGCTGGAACGCGTCGCTCGCCGAGCCGTCGTCGAGGGCCCGGACGAACGCGTCGACGTCCAGGCCGGACTCTTTGGCGACGTCCGTTTGGACGTCCTTCAAGTGAATGCCTCGTCCCTCGAGGCACCACGCCTCCCGCAAGCGACGGAGGTAGCGCCATCCTTGATCGGGTCCTTGGAGGTCCGCGGCCTTCGCCGCGATGCAGGCCGGCCACGTCGAATTGAAATCATCCGATGAATCGAGCATCGCGTCTGCGTTCATCGGCATGCGATGCTGGCTCGACACTGCCTCGAAGAATGCGCGGACGGAGTCCTTCCAGCGGCCGCCGGACATCCGCGCCCATTGCTCCCGGACCGGGCTGAAGTCCTCGAACAGGCCGCCCTGGCGTGTCTCGATCCGGACCGTGTCCGGGTAGCGGACCTCCAAGCGGCGGATCGTTGGCTCGAAGCCCCAGCACCAGATGTTGTGCGGGTCGGTGTACCAGATGACGCGAATCGGAGAGCTCATACGCCAGTCTGGGCCCGCGTAAGCGGCGGTTTGCTAAGTAGTCCTCGGTTCACGGGGTCGGAACCCTTATGGGCCCGGATTCGCGTCGCTGAGTCATGCGCCTGGACGACCGTCAGTGGGCAGGCCTGCTTCTGTTCGTGGGGATCGCGCAGTTTGCGATCATCGGCCTCACGGTCGCCGAGTCCGTGTACCCGGGATACAGCGTGTCGATCAATTACATCAGCGACCTCGGTGTCGGACCCGCTGCCCTCATCTTCGACCCGTCGATTATCCTCGTCGGCCTCGCGGTGCTTGCGACCGCCTGGTTTCTCTTGCGAGCGTTCAAGGACCGACTCGTGTCCGTTGTCGTCGCGCTCGCCGGCGTGGGCGCGATCGCCGTCGGCGTCTTCACAGAAGCGTTCGGCGTAATCCACGAACTCGTTTCGTTCTGGACGTTCGTCTTCATCGCCCTTTCCGCCATCCTCGCGATGCGGATCGTCCGGCCACCGTTCCAGTATGTTTCCGTCCTCCTCGG
Organism: Thermoplasmata archaeon; assembly: GCA_035557795.1. GTDB lineage: Archaea > Thermoplasmatota > Thermoplasmata > RBG-16-68-12 > RBG-16-68-12 > RBG-16-68-12. The sequence goes on from DATMDM010000032.1 coordinate 13,840, forward strand.
CCTCCTTTCGTACGCGGCCCTCGGGCTGTACATCTCGAAGATCTACCTGGGACTCGGCCCCGGCGGGATGGAGCGGATGATCGTGTGGCCGGTCCTGGTCTGGGGGTTAGCCTTTGGAGGATACCTGTTTGTCGCTTCGCCCTCGTCCCACGGATCGTCCGGTGCTCCTTGACGGAGGAACCGTTGACGCGCCTGGATATCGCGGCGATTGAGTCCGCACGAAAACGGATCGGGGGCCTGGTCGTCCGGACACCGCTCGTCCGCCTGAACATCGAGGACGCACCCGCGGAGATCTTTCTGAAGCTGGAGAACCTGCAACCGACCGGATCGTTCAAGGTTCGCGGCGCGGGCAACGCGGTCGCGCTCCTCACTCCGAAGGAACGGACGCACGGCGTGTTCACGTGCAGCGCGGGCAATATGGCCCAGGCGCTCGCGTGGCACGCAAAGCGACTTGGGATCCCCTGCACCGCGATCGTGCCGGACACCGCGCCGGCCACGAAGCTTGCCGCGATCCGGCGGTTCGGCGCGACGATCGTGCAGCTCTCGTGGGACGAAGTCTGGGAGATCGGCATCACCCGACGCTACGCCCCACTGGAGGGGTGGACGTTCGTCCATCCGTTCGCCGATCCGGCGATGATGGCGGGCAACGGCACGATCGGACTGGAGATCCTCGAGGACATGTCCGACGTCGATGCCGTCGTGATCCCGTTCGGGGGTGGTGGATTGAGCGCGGGGATTGCGACGGCAATCAAGGCGAAGCGTCCTCGGACTCGCGTCTATGCGTGCGAGCCGGAGACCGCGGCCCCCCTCGCCGAGTCGTTCAGAAAGGCGGCACCGACCGAGGTCCATCGCACCCCGAGCTTCGTCGATGGAATCGGCGCGTCGAGTGTCCTCCCGGAAATGTGGAATCTGGTGAGGCCTCTGCTCGAAGGATCTCTCGTGGTTTCCCTCAAGGAAATCGCGTTCGCCATCCGACTGCTCGTCGAGCGGAACCGGGTCGTCGCGGAAGGGGCCGGCGGTTCGTCCGTTGCTGCCGCCCTCGGAGGTCAGGCCGGAAAAGGCCGCGTCGTCTGCGTCGTCTCGGGAGGGAACATCGACACCGAAGTGCTCGGCAAGATCCTCCGCGGCGAAGTTCCGTGAGGATTCGCCCCATCCGAGCGCGTGGGAGAATCTCGATGGCCTTCCTTCTCCGATTGATGGAAAGGGCAAGTGTCCGGAAGCGTGCCGCGGACCTCGCCGAGTTGCGCGCCCTCATCGCTCCTGTCTCCGCGGTTCGCCTCCTCGATGTCGGAGGCGGCACAGGCGCCGCGACCGAACGATTCGCCACGGGATGCGCCGATGTGGTGGTCCTGGAGCCGGACTGGAGGAAAGTCGCCGAAGGCCGGAAGCACCGACCGACGATTCGATTTGAGGAAGGACGCGCGGAGAAAATCCCGTTTCCGGACGCTACCTTCGACCGCGTCACCGCGGTCGTCGCGTTCCACCACATGGAGAACCAGGAATCGGCGCTCGCGGAAATGCGACGCGTTCTGAGGGACTCCGGACGCCTCGTCCTCTTCGAGCTACCGCCCTCACGTGCTCCCGGGCCGATCTATCGATGGATCGCCGGATACCGGCACGCGGGCCACATGGCGTTCCACGGTCCGGAGGAGCTCAAGGAGAAGGTGCGAGGCGCCGGCTTCTCAGAGGTGTCGGACCGCCAGGGCGTCACGGGATATTTCGTGTTGGGCACGAAATGATGCGTTGCCCTCCCGCCAGGGCGAAGAGGACCCCGCAGGTTTATCGGCCTCTTCGGCGCCATCCCGGATGAGGGCCGTATCGTGGCAGGCTCACCGGCTGATTCGCTCGCGCGAGACGTGAGGAAGTACGTCTTCGACCATTTTTTGGAGCATGCCGTTCCGCCTGTCCTCGAACAGATCATGGAGCGGTACCACCTTGATCGCTTTGACGCATTCGCAGTCCTGAAGGCACTGGAGGACGCACGCCACCTGAAGCTGGTGCCCGGCACCCAGCGGATCCTCATGGCCTTCCCGTTCTCGGCCGTCGCGACGCCGTTTCGTGCCACACGACCGGTGATCGGCCGGCGGTACTACGCGAATTGCGCCTGGGACGCCGTGGCGTTCCACGCGATGCTGCACGAAATCATCCGGATCGAAGGCCGTTGTCATCATTGCGCGGAACCGATTTCGATCGAGCTCGCCGGCGGGAAGTCGCGCGCCTCGCCTCCGAGGCCCGTTGTCTATCTTGCGCTTCCCGCGTCCCAATGGTGGAACGACATTGTGATGACTTGCTCGAACCACATGGTGTTCTTCTCCTCCGAATCGCACGTCGATGCATGGCAGAAGGCGACGCAGGCGCCGGAGGGGGCGGTTCTCACCCTCGAAGAAACACATGCGCTCAGTGTGCCCATCTACAAAGACAAACTGAGGGCCGAGTACGTCCGCCCCAGCAAGGACGAGCTCATCAGCCATTTCCGCTCGCTCGGATTAACGGGAGAGTTCTGGCGGCTCTAGCCGAATTCGCGCCTACGAAAGCACGCTCGCCTTCCGGATCGTGACCTTTGTCCGAGGCCGGTCTTCGTGGTCCGTCGGCGTGCGGCTGATCGCGTCGACCACCTCCATCCCGCCGACGACACGACCGAACACGGGATGCTTCCGGTCGAGCCGGTGGTTGTCGACGCCGTTGATGAAGAACTGGCTCCCGCCGGTGTTCGGACCCGCGTTCGCCATGGAGATCGTTCCCTGCGCATTCCGGTTGTCGGCGGGGAGCTCGTCTTTTATCGTGTATCCGGGGCCGCCGAGCCCGGTGCCCTGGGGGTCTCCACCCTGGATCATGAAATTCGGAATCACGCGGTGGAAGATCGTTCCATCGTAGAAGCCCTGACCGACGAGCTTCCGGAAGTTGCCCGCCGTGATTGGCATCGTCTTGTCGAGGAGCTCGATCTTCACGTCGCCCATGGTCGTCTGGAGAAGGACGGTCGTCATGCGGCGGCCATCCGCTCCGCCTACGTAAAGGGTGTCGCTCCTCGCTAACCATTCCGTGCGGCAATTAGAAGGCTCCGCGAGGGGGCGATCGAGGAGGCACTTCACGCTTCCTCTTTCGCCGCACGAGCCAGACGAGCGGGATAGCCAGGAGGACGGCGAATACGAACGCGAAGAACGGCCAGGACGTGATGAGTGTGGAAAATCCGTTGGCCACGACCGTCACGTTCCACTCCCGCGACGCGACGAGCGAGCCGTCGGATACCGTGACGTTCACGGTGTGATGGCCAAGGGCCGCCGAGGCAAAGTTCAACGCGCTCGCGTTTCCCCCGGCGACGACGTTGTCAACCCGCCAAGTGTACGCCAGAACATCCCCGTCGGGATCCCACGCAATGATCGTGAACGTCTGCGTTGCACTCGCGTCCACGGTCACCGGACCGAGTCCCGGGGTACTCGAGGTGACCTGCGGCGCCCGATCTCGGACCGTGATCGCCCGCGTCGTGTGGTTCGAGAGCCCGAGGTTGTCCACGACCGTGAGCTCGATCCCGAAAGTCCCTTTCGCGGCGTACGCATGCGACGCCTGGACCCCTGAGCCGGTGTATCTGTCCCCGAAGTCCCACCGATACGAAGCGATTGTCCCGTCTGCGTCCGTTGACCCAGATGCGTCGAACGAAACACTGATTCCGATATAGATTGTCCCCGGAGCAAATTGGAACGCCGCGTGAGGTGGCGCATCCACTGTTACTTGGTGCGTGGCGTTCGAGGACAGACTCCGGTTGTCGACGACGGTCAGATTCACCGTGAACACGCCGGGATTTGAGTAAGCGTGCGTCGCGATGACGCCGCTGCCCACCGTCGAATCTCCGAATTGCCACATGTACGAGTCAATCGTCCCATTCGGGTCGGACGAACGGGATGCGTTGAATGTCAGCGGAGAACCGGGGCTCGTCAGCGAGGGATTGGCCACGAAATCCGCGACGGGCGGCTGCGGCCCCGGGGGCGGTGGGTGCACGACGACGTCCTGATAGACCGTGGCATTCAACGAGTCGTTGTCCGTTACGTTTAGCGTTACGTTGTACGTCCCAACGCTCGTGTACGGATGAGACGTGACCTTGCCGCTCCCATTCGTGCGGTCTCCGAAATCCCACGCGTAGGAGACGATGGTGCCGTCGGGATCGTGGGATGGTGACGCGTCGAAATACACGGGGATTCCAACCACTGGGTTCGGCGTCGCCGTGAACGAGGCAACCGGCGGCGCCTGCACGACGATGTGACGGTAGGTCGTCGCTGTAAACGATTCGTTATCTGTGACAGTGAGGGTCACGTTGATTGTGCCATAGGTCAAGTAAGCGTGGAACGCCACGACACCCGTCCCTCCCGTCGAATCCCCGAAATCCCAGGCATACGAGACGATCGTTCCATCCGGGTCCGAGGAGCCCGATGCGTTGAATGTTACCGTCGCTCGCTGAACCGCGGGGTTCGGAATCGCGGTGAAGGATGCGACGGGCGGCTGACCCGTATAGCGGTAGATCGTCGTCGGCGTCGTCAGCCAGAATGCCCCGTCCGGTCCGACTTCGACCTCGATGATCGATGCCGGCGCGGTCCAGAGGATGTCGTCCGAAGCAACGGAATCGTAGGTTGGCGGGACCAGATGAAGCCGGTGGAAGCGACCGGTGTTGCAATCGCCCATGAAGAGGTCGCCTTGCCAAGCCGGGAAGTATGGCCCTCCATAGATCGCGGCGTTTGTCGGGCAAATCGTGGTCCCCCACCACCAGATCGGTAGGACCGGGCTTGGACCATCTTGGTTCGTGTTATTCGGCGGCGGAGGCGGGGTCGAGCAGGTGTTGCTGGGTCCCCAGCCGTAGTTGTCACCCGCAGTTAGGAGGTTGATTTCGTCGTTGCAGGCCGGTCCGTTCTCCGTGACGTAGGCTCGGTGTGTGATCGGATGGAACGCGAGTCCGAACATGTTCCGGTGGCCGTAGGTGTACGTGAGGTTGTACCAGGCGGGGTTACCGTAGAATGGGTTGTCGCTCGGCGCCGTTCCGTTGGAGTTCATGCGGAGGACTTTTCCCAGTGGGCTCAGCGGATCTTGGGAGAACGATGGGTTCGCGTTCTCACCGACGACCCCCCAGAGCTTCCCATCTGGGCCGAAGGCGATTACGCCGCCGTTGTGGTTCGTTGCGCTGCTCAGGGGTGGCAGCCGGAGGATTACCGTGTATGAGATTCCCATGTTCCCGCTCGCCCGGATGCGGACAATCCGGTTGTAGATCGTCCCGTTCGTGATGTCGTCGTACGTCTGGTACGCGTAGACGTACGGATTCGATGGAAACGCGGGGTCGAGCGCGAGGCCTAGTAGCCCCCGCTCGCCTGCATTGTCCGTGTTCGGAAGGGTGTAGAAGGGCGTCGGAAGCAGCGTTCGGTTGTCGCGGTAGATGATGCGGATGCTGCCGGTGTTTTTTTCCGCGAAGAAGATGCGGCCGTCCGAGGAGAACGCGAGGGCGATCGGAAAATTCAGCCCGGCCTTGTACACCAGGGTTTGATTCGCGGCGACCGGTGGCGCAGGAACAAGAATCACGATGGAGAGCGTGCCCATCATCAGGACGAGTCCCATGGAAAGGGCACGCCGCACGGTCGGTGGATGCTCAGTCATCGCTTGAGGCTGTTGACGACGTTTTCATCCCCGATTGCGTGCGTCGGGATGCCGTTCTCACGATGTTCCGGTCGTCCGGTGGCCGAACCAACCGAAGAGGCCCACCGGGAGGACGCTCGCTAGGAAGACGACATACACCCACGCGGCGGGGGAGCCCCAATTTACATCGGCCGAATACCGCGTGATCGCGATGAACTGCAAGATCGCGAAGGCGACGTAGCCGCCACCGAGCGGCCGGATTCGGAGGAAATCGTTCTCGCGGCTTGCATGGAATGCGGCGAAGCCGATCCCGATGAGCCACGCCCCGATCGCCCGCGCGGTCAACGGGGTCAGGGACCACAACCAAACCTGTTTGACGACGTCCGGCGCCAGGAAGAGACCCACCCCGACGGCGAGCATGCCGGCTCCCTGTCCGAGGATCGCGATCCGCATCCACATCGGAGCGGGAGGGCCGCGGGGCGGCTCGCCTCGCGGTGCCCGGAGCTGGAGCATCCAGATGATCAGCATCGCCACGGGCACGCCTGCGTAGATCGCGAGCCAGAACCACGCGGCGCCTTGCGCACTTTGAACCGGGCTCGAGAAGTGGAACTTGTCGAAGTGGAGCAGCGTGGCAACGAGGGTGAGCGTGGTGAACAGCCAAATGGCCGGCACGGCGACACGGGCGCTTGCCCAGGTCGATTGGCGAGCCGCGATCACCTCGACGGGGACGGCGGCCCAATACGATGCCCCGAGGAACGCCGCAGTCAAGGGAGGGGAGATTGTCCAAGCGAAGTAGGTGGCGGTCTGCTCCGTGAACACCGTGAGTTGGAGGCCCGCGAGGAACACGAGGGCGCTGGCGGCGTAGAGGAGCCACCGCATGGGCATGATCAACGGCCGAACGCCTGGAGGTGCTTCCGACGTCGACATGCCCGGCCCGCATGCGGGGAACGGTCCGGGGCATAAGAAGCATGCGGGAGATTGGCCCGTCCGCGGGCTTCTCGATCCACAACTGAATGCGGTGTTCCTTGTGGATTCCAAATCTGAGTTCTGTTCTTGGAGTCTCTTCAAAGGGTTTAAGTATATCGCGATATATCGCGATACACCATGCAATCCTCCCACACGGAATCGGTCACCCGCGAATTCCCGGTCCACCTGGAGGGGCTGGGCAAGGAGTACGGTCACTTCACGGCCCTGAAGTCCCTCGATCTCACGGTCCCGGAGGGCACATCCCTCGGGTTCCTCGGCCCGAACGGCGCGGGGAAGTCCACGACGATCAAGATCATGACAAACCTAATCCGACCGTCCCGGGGCCGCGCCATCCTGTTCGGCATCGAGGTGCGCCAGGAGCCGACCCGCGCTCTCGCGCGAATCGGTGCGGTGATTGAGACCCCGGAATTCTACGGATACCTCTCGCCGCTCGAGACGCTCGCGTACGTAGGACGGCTCCGCAGCATGTCGACCTCGCAGATCGAGCACCGCAGCGAGGCCGTCCTGAAAGGGGTCAAGTTGACCGACTGGGCGGACCACCGGATCCAGGAGTTCTCGAAGGGGATGAAGCAACGCCTCGCGATCGCGCAAGCGCTCCTCCACGAGCCCGAACTCCTGATCCTGGACGAACCTACGTCGGGATTGGACCCGCGGGGTATGGCCGAGGTCCGCGACGTGATCAAGTCGTTGAAGGGCGAAGGCCGGACGATCTTCATGAGCTCCCACCTCCTCGGCGAGGTCCAAGAGGTGTGCGACGACGTCGCGCTCCTGAACCATGGGGAACTCCTGATCCACGGCTCCGTGCGGGATCTCTCGCGGGGCGCGGACACGTCCACGTTCCAGACGACCTTCCTCCGGTCGCCGACCCCGCAAGAGCTCGAGGCGCTCGCATCCGTCCCGGGGATCGTCGAGGTCAAGGCGGAGGGCGACTCGACCGTCGATTTACGCATCTCCGGCGGGGAGGAGGGGCAGGCGCGGGTCCTTGAAGCGATGGTCTCGCGCGGGCTGAAGGTCATCACGTACCGGCCGCTCGGCTCGTCGCTCGAACAGCTCTACCTCGATCGCATCCAGGAGTCGGATCGCCTATGACCGCGAGTCCCCTCGCTCAGATCGTCACCGTCGCGAGCTATGAGATTCGCAAGTACATCCGCGGCCGACGCCTCCTCGGCATCCTGATTCTCGTCGGGCTGATCATCGGACTCTTCCTCGGGCTCCCGCCGGCCCTCGGCACGCCGTACGCATCGAACCCGAACGCGTTCGTCTCGACGTTCGCCACGTTCACGGGTCTCTTGGTCGTGCTGAATGGTGTCCTCTTCGCGGCCGACGCACTCGTATCGGAGCACGAGAAGCGGACCGGCTACTTCCTGTTCCCGAACCCCGTTCGGCGGGAGGTCCTCGTCCTCGGGAAGATTGCCGCGAGCTTGATCGTCTCGGCCGCGGTCATCTCGCTGTACTACGGTGCCGCGGCGATTGCCGCGCTGATCGTCACGAAATCCCTGACGTGGGACGTCGGTCTCTCGTACGTCTACGCGCTCTCGTACATGACCGCGGTCGTGGGGATCGCGTATCTCGTTTCGGCGACGTTCAAGAGCACGGTCGCGGCGACGGTCTTGACGTTCTTCCTGTTCACCCTCATTTTCAGCATTGTCGGAGCTCTCCTTCCGAGGGCGAAGATCGATCCCTGGTTCATTCCGACGTCGGCGTCCGGGATCATCTCGGACGTGCTCGGCAGTACCGCGGCGCGGCCGGGACCCGGAGGCGAGGTGAGCGTGGGATTCATCCCGGATCCCGCGACTTCCATTCTCGTCTTCGCCGCGTACGCGATCGTGGGCGGGGTCCTCGCGATCCTCTGGTTCCGGCGGAGGGAGCTCTCCTCATGAGCGGGCCAGAGAAGTTCGGTGGATTCTTCCACTTCTTCGGGAAAGGCGATTTCAAAGGCCTCGTCCTCCACCTGCTCGAAGAACGCCCGATGCACGGGTACGAGATCATCAAAGCGATCGAGGAACGGTACCACGGATTCTACAAGCCGAGCGCCGGGGCGATCTACCCGGCCCTGCGGGCCCTCCTGCGAAAGGGATATCTGTCCGTGAGCGGCGAGGAACGGCGCAAGACTTATCGGATCACCCGCGAGGGCAAGGCATACCTCCGGAGCCGCCGCAAGGAGATCCAGGAGCGCTTCCACGCGTTCGAATCCGCGGTCGGCCCCGAGCGAGCTGCACTGTTCCGAGAGTTCCGGGCGACGGGGAAGCTCCTCCGCACGAACATGAGCGAGGTCACCCCGAAACAGGCGAACGAACTCCGCGAGATTGTAATCGAGATGCGAGAGAAGGCGATGCGGATCCTTTCGAAGTGATCGAGGTGTTGCATGCCGAGTGATGCAATCGTCACGGAGAATCTCACGAAAGTGTACGGGAAGCTAACGGCCGTCGACCATGTCAACGTGAAGGTCGCCTCGGGGACCGTGGTCGGTCTCCTCGGCCCGAACGGCGCTGGCAAGACGACGATGATCAAACTGCTCACGGGCCTGACCGACATGACGGAAGGAGAGGCGTGGGTCGCCGGATTCGACGTCCGTCGGGATCCGATGCACGTCAAACAGCGGATCGGTTGGGTCGCCTCCGAGGTCATCCTCGACGACGACTTCACGGCCTGGGAGAATCTCTGGCTGCAAGCGAAGCTGCAGAGCCTTCCGGAGTGGAAAGAGCGGGCGGGGGACCTCCTGACGTACTTTGGACTCAACGACCGGCGCAAGGATAGGGTGAAGACGTTCTCCACGGGCATGCGCAAGAAGCTCGAGATCGCCCTGGCGTTGCTGCATCAGCCGGAGGTCGTGTTCATGGACGAACCGACGATCGGCCTAGATGCGAACACGCGGCGGATGCTTTGGGACCTCATCACCGGGGTGAACAAGGAATTCGGGATCACGGTCTTGCTGACGAGCCACTACATCGAGGAGGCGGACGCACTCTGCCAGCAGATCTCGATCATCGACCACGGCA
>DATMDM010000033.1:0-13605 GCA_035557795.1 Thermoplasmata archaeon
ACAATCGCCGCGGGGCCGCGGCCCCTCTTCCCGAGGCCGTAGAGCACGTACGATCCCACCGTGCTTCCTTTCCCGGTGGGAAACGCGAAGACTCGGCCTTGCAGGCGCTCCCCCGCAAAGCCTGTCGCGTCATCAAGGATCGCTCCGTTGGCCGGGTCGACGCCGCCGACGAACGAGAAGGGGGCCGGCGAAGCGATCGTCGTGCCGGACGCCCGGCCGCGAACGATTCCGCGCGCCCGAATTCTCATGCGTAGCGCTCCAGCAACGTCTCTACCTCGTCGAAGATGACCTTCTGTTTGCACAGGCTCGGCAAGTAGTAGGCCCCTTTCCCGGAGGGCGTGGCGACCGTGCCGAACCGATGCTCGAGGAGGGTGACCTCCAGGCATGTGTCTGCGAGGACCCGACCGCCGCGCCGTTCGATGATCCCGACAGCCTCCGGATTCGCGTTGCGGACGACCCGGCTCGTGAAGACCCAAACCGGGATCCGGGGCGGCGTGCGGTCGACGAGTCGCGCGATCCTTTGCAGCTCCTCCGCGGAAAGTTGCGGGGACCCGAGGCCGATCAGCTCGGCCTCTGTCCCGTCGCTGTGCGCCCGTTTCGCGGTGATGAGGTCATCGGGAGTGATCGTGATCGACTTGAGACCCTTCACGCGCGCCCCGCGGGCCTCCGGTGTCACGCCTTCCAAGTGGAACATTCCACACGCGCCGGACGAGGCGAGCGCCGCCCCCAGCCACTTGAGGTCTTCCTCCGCGCCGCGAAAGCCGCGGAAGAATGGGAGTCCGTCGCCCACCCGCTCGCCGGCGACGAGCCCAATCAAGGAGTAGTCGATGCCACGCGGTTTCGTGCGGACCTTCACGATCACGGTTGGCTCTCGTCCTCCGTCCACGTGGAGCCCGTACTCCGGTGTCGCTCCGACGATGGCCGCTGCGAGGGCCGCGGGACCGCCCTCTCGATTCGTCCGCGCGCCGAGGACTGAGTTCGCGAAGCAGACGGCACTCGATTCCGCCCAGGCGACGTGCTCGCCGAAGGCCGGTCGGACCCCCAGGAGATATGGCGTGCACGAGAAGGTCGGTCGGACCGCCATCGTCTCGTAGGCACGAGCGATCCGAGCTTGTTTCTCCGCGAATTCAGGCGGGATTCCCAGCGCTTGCCACTGGGCCAGATCCGTCCCGAGCGGATTCACCGTCGTGGGCACCGAGACCCGCGCGGTTTGCGCGAAGTCCTCGAGGAACTCGAGGCCGGCGTCGCCAATCATCTTATACGATGCGCCGGACACGTGCGCCGAGGTGATCGGCACGAGCCGCGGAGCGTCGGCGAGGCGCCCCACCGTGAGGAGGATTCCCATCGCCTTGCGCTGTGCGTCTGTGCCTTCTTCGAGCAACTGACGCTGCGCCCGCGTGAGGCGCATTCACGGCGCCTCCGCCAGGATCGAGTGAGCAACCCGCCGGGCCTCCGCCGGCTTCGCGGGATAGGCGATGAGCTTCAATCGCACGTCGATCGGGTCCGAATCCTTTGCGAGCTCCAGGTGTTCCCGGTATGCGGCTTGCTTGTCGAGCCGGAAATGGAGGACGCCGTCCTCGTCCAAGCGCGCCTCCACATCTCGCGCGATCGCTGCGGGGATTCCTGCCGCAGACCAGCGTTCCCAGACCGCTCGGATGCCCGGACGCTTCTGGACCTGGCGGGTGAGCCGGAGAAGCGGATTCCCGAAGTGGCCTTCGAGCTCCTCGCGAGACGCCTCGCCTTCCGGAACGGCGAAGAGGAGCGCCGCGGCCACTCGTTCCTCCACTTCGGTTGCGTGACAGTAGGTGCGGGCCTCGATGCGGCGGATCGGCAGTTCAGCCATGGAGCCGCTCCAGGGCTGCGCGCGCCTGCCTCCGGAACTCGTCCAGGCTCGCTTCGTTCACAAGCATGACATCGGCGGTCGCGATCACGTCGCCGAGCCCCCAGCTCAGCTCTCGGAGGTCCCGCGCTCGGACCGCTTCAATTGTGAGAGCATCGTCCAGACGCTTACGTCGCAGCATCCGTTCGTGACGCGTCTTCGGGGACGCATGGACTGCGACGACCACGAGCCCCTCGCCGAACGCATTCCGAAACACCTCCAGCTCCGCCCGACCGCGCAGGCCTTCGACGACGACGCGATCTCCGTGGATTCGCGGCAGCGTGCGCTCCGCCCAGATTCCGAATCCGTGGACCTCCCGCTCGGCCTGGGCCATCCCGCCGACCGCGGCATCCGTGATGGGGAGACCCCGCCGCTGGGCTTCTTCGCGGACCACGTCCCCCATCCGGACGATCGAGAAGGCGAGATCCTTCGCCACTACCAGGACTTCTTCCTTCCCACAACCCGGCATTCCCGTGACGCAGATGACCCGCACAGGATGCGAGGAATCGGACGCCCGGCTTAAGCGTTTCTTGCGGGACGGTCTCGTCCGACCATACGTCGCCCGCAACGCGACCGGTGTCCGCGACGTGCCTACCCCCGCTTGCTTCAGAGCTAAACCTATTCTTTATCTCAGGGACGGCCATGGAACGCCCATGTGGAGGCGATCCACGCCCCGCGCCGGCGCGGCCGTCTCCGTCGCTGTCTTCCTGCTCGCCCTCGGTCCTCTCCAAGGAACGCCATCGGACGCTGCGAATGGCCATGTCGCCAGGTCCGCAAGCCAGGCTGCGACAAACGTCGGCGAGCTGTCGATACAGCCGCTCGCGGTATCGGCCCTTTCTGCACCGTACGGCATTTTCAATTTCAAGAACGTGGGCTCGTCTGTTGTCGACCCGGGGACCGGTTACCTGTACGTTTCGAACAACGAAGGCTCGTCGCCAGGGTCGAGCCGCACCACAATTTTTGATCCCGTGCGGTCCTCGGTGGTGGGCTTCATCGAAGGCGTGGCAGGACCCATGGTTTTCGACTCTGCCCACGGCGAGATCGTCGTCCTCCAAGGCGACGGGGCCGTGTTCGCGAACACGACCACGGGACAGGTGGTCGCCATCGTTTCAGGGCTGGCCCCGGAGGGATGGAGGCACGCAGTCATCGCTCTAGACCCGGTCGAAGGTCTCGTCTACGCCGCGTACAACTTCCAATCCAGCGGTCCGATCTGGCTTGGGAGCACGATCGACATCTTGAGTGTGAGGCTTCACGCAGCGGTCGCCCAGATTAGCGGACTCTGGTGGACGTCCGGGATCGCATTCGACGCCCAAGACGGCAATTTGTACGTGGCGAGCGTTCTCGGAGGGATGACCGTGATCGATCCCCGAAAGAACGCCGTCGTTGGCGCGCTCTCGGGCTTGGACGGTCCCAACGAGGTCGCGTTCAACCCGGACGACGGGAATTTGTACGTCTCAAGCAGCAACGGGCGGTATGTAAACGAAAACGGAACGGTGAGGGAGGTCTGTACCGGAGGTGTCGCGATTGTCGATCCCCGCACTCGGCGCGTTGCCGGAACCATCACGGGGTTTCATGTCGGCTGCAACGGCCCTAATCATGTTGTTTATGATCCTGACGATCGGAACCTCTACGTGGCGAATGAGACCTCGATTGTCGCCGTCGACCCAAGCACTCACGCCTTCCGCTGGGAGATTTCCGGCCTCGGCTATCCGGGGCCACTGACGTACGACCCTGTCAATCACCACGTCTACGCCGCCTTCGGGGACGGCCTCCTGGACCTCGATCCGGTGGCCCGCCAGGTGGCGTCGATCGGCCAGGACTACGCCTCTCCGTTCGCGGTGGCGTACGATTCCTCCCGAAACCGGATCTACGCCACGAACCGCGTGTCGACCTCCGTCGTCGTCATTGACGGGGCCACCAACCGGATCGTCGGGCACTTGCAGGGATTCAGCTCGCCCGACTCGGTGACGTACGATCCACTCGCGGACGAGCTGTTCGTGGGCAACGAGAGGAACTACACCCTCTCGATTGTCGACCTGGGGACGAATCGAACGGTCGGAGCCATCCCGAACGTATTGCCTTGGGGGGTGCTCTACGACAGCCGAAGCGGCCATCTTTACGTTTCCACGGACACGGGCATGGACGTCGTCTCGGGCCAGACCAACACAATCATCGGGAACGTAACTGCCTACGGCTCGCTCAGCCCCATGGCCATCGATTCGGTCCACGGTCGGATCTTCGCTCTCACGGAACCCAACGTGACCTACCCCGCTCCCATCCACCTAATCGCATTCGACAGCGCGAATCTCACCGTTCTATGGGAGGTTAACGCAACGGACCTCGGCATCACCTGTGCCGCGTTTGACCCGTTGAATGAAAACCTCTACGCGGGCCTGTGGGGCGGTGCGGGGATCGCGGTGATTGAATCCACGACCGGGAGGGTCCTCACGAGGATTCCAGGGTCCTTCCTGCCCACGGCGGTCCTCTTCAACCCTTCGAATGGCTATGTCTACGTCGCCGATCAGCCGGGGTCCGGGGTGCTCTGGGTGATCGATGGCGCCTCCAACCGCGTCATCCATCAAATCGCCTTGCCCGACGAACCCAATCGAATGGCGTATGATGATGCGAACCAGGCAATCTATGTGGCCCTCGGTCACCCCTTGGAATCGTCGGGCCTCGTCGCCGCGGTCCCCTCCCTCGCATATCCCGCGGAGTCCTCGCCCATCACCTTATGGATTGGGGCGATTGGTGGTGGGGTCTCGGCCCTCGTCGTGGCCGTCGTCCTCATTCGGCGGCGTCGCTCGAGACTCGATTCGGAAGGCAGTCGGGATGACAGACACTCTTGAGAAGCCACTGGGAGCGGCTCGTTCCCATCCGGGGCAGCCGGCCTCGCCGCGAGAGCTCATCGTCCTCGTTACGATGGGCCTCGCCGTGGTGGTCGCTCTCGCGGCGCTCCTCGGCCCCTGGTTCACGGTCGTCACGTACAGGTATTTTGAGAACACGGTCGCCATCGACAACCGCGGCTACGGTCTCTTCGGCTACTCGGCCACGGACACGGTGCCCGGGATGAACGCGACGATCAGCGGCAACTACCTCCCATGGCCGTCCGTCCGGTCTGCCCTCCTCTCCGTCCAGATTCTGGCCGCATTGACGCTCGTCGTCGGTCTTTCGGCCGTCGTCTTCACGATTATCGGCACTAGGAGGACTTGGCCCGGTCCTCTGCCCGCAATCCTTGGCTTGTCATCCGCGGCCCTCGCTTTCGTCGGCGCTGTGGTCTTTGCGACGACCTTTCCGGGTGCCGCACACGCGGACGGTCTCTTCGACTTCGGCGCCTCGTTCCTGGGATCCGCTTCCGTGACAAGCGCGAACGGTCCCTTGACGCAGACGTGGGGTCCGGGTTGGGCTTGGTCCGGCCTCCTGTCGGTCGGCGTGTTGTTCCTCGTCGCCTCGCTGAGCGCGTTGCGGCTTCCGAGCCGACGCCCCCTCAGCGAGCCCGGATTTTGAGATCGAGAGCGCACGCGTACGTTCACGGAGCCAGCCACACAAATTAGAAATACCCACGGACCGTAAGCTCGGCCCGGAGGAATACCATCCCTCTCGACCTCGACCTGACGCGGATGCGATTCGGGACCGAACTGCTGAAGCGCGGCTTCGCGAAGATGCAGAAAGGTGGCGTCGTGATGGACGTCACGAACGCGGAGCAAGCCGCCATCGCGGAGGAAGCGGGATCGGTCGCAGTGATGGCCTTGGAGCGCGTGCCCGCGGACATCCGAGCGGCGGGCGGCGTCGCGCGGATGGCTGACCCGGTCAAGATTCAGGAGATCATGGACTCCGTCACGGTGCCCGTGATGGCCAAGTGCCGCATCGGGCACGAGGCGGAGGCGCGGGCCCTCGAGTCGATGGGGGTCGACATGATCGACGAGTCCGAAGTCCTCACCCCTGCAGACCCGTTCTTCCACGTCAACAAGAGGGCCTTCAGCGTCCCGTTCGTGTGCGGATGCCGGAACCTCGGCGAGGCCGTCCGGCGAGTCTGGGAAGGTGCCGCCATGATGCGCACGAAAGGCGAAGCCGGCACCGGGGACATCATCGAGGCCGTCCGCCACGTCCGGCTCGTGAACGGTGCGATCGCCGAGCTCAAGAGCAAGAGCAAGGAACAGCTGTACCTGATCGCCACGAAATTTGCGGACAGCTACACCGTCCTGCTCAAGGAGATCCGCAGCACCCACGGTGAGCCCGCGAGCGTCTCGGAAGCCGACGTCGTATTCGCCAACGAGAACCTCGACACGATCACCGAAGGCGTGTTCCAGATCCTCACGGAGGTCAAGAAGATCCAGCGCCTCCCGGTGGTCAACTTCGCGGCCGGCGGGGTCGCGACGCCCGCGGACGCGGCGCTGATGATGCTCATGGGCTGCGATGGCGTCTTCGTCGGGTCCGGGATTTTCAAGTCCGAGAACCCGGAGGGCCGCGGCCGCGCCATCGTCGATGCGGTCGCGCACTTTGATGATCCGTCGACTGTCGCGGAGGTCTCGAAGGGCATCGGCCTCGCGATGAAAGGCATGGACGCTAAGGCGCTACCGGTTGAGGCGCGGTTGCAAGACCGCGGCTGGTGATCTGCGCCAAGAGCAAGTCCAGCACATCCCGCACACCCGACCCGGTCATGGCCGACACCCGAAGCTCACCCGAAGGGGCGCCGTCATCGAGGTCACTTTTCGTGGCCGCGACGACGATCGGGACCTTGGGGAACAGCGTCCGGACTTCGGCGAGGAGCCGACGCTGGTCATCGAGCGGATAGCCGCACGTTTCCGTCGGGTCCAGGAGAAACAGCACGCCGTTCGCGAGATGGGCGAGGGCCGCGATCGCTTGGCGCTCCATCTTGTTCCTCTTGTCCATCGGCCGGTCGAGGAGTCCGGGTGTGTCCAGGATCTGGTAGCGGTGGACTCCGCGGTCGAAGTGGCCGAGCGACACGCCTTTGGTTGTGAACGGATAGTCCGCGACCTTCGGACGACCCGTGGAGGCGGCCCGCACGAACGAGCTCTTGCCGACGTTCGGATAGCCCGCGACCACGATCGTGGGGATCGCCGGGTCCACCTCCGGGATTCGCCGCAGGGCGACTCGGGCGGCGACCAGGGCGTCGAGGTCCGGTGCGATCTGATTCACGACGGACGAGAGACGGCCGTACGCCTCGCGCCGTAATTCGCCGATGGACTTCCCCGTGGCCCGCCCAACCTGCTTGCGGTAGTGTCGGGTGATGTCGCGCACCTTGTCGGCGGCCCAGTCGAGGGCGCCGAGATGCTTTTTCAGTCGGCCCAAGTCGACGAGCACGTCGACGAGCTCGCGGTAGAACGGCGGGAGGCGGTCGAGGCTCGGAAAGCCTTTCACGTACCCGCGCAACGTCGACTCGATCGCTTGCCCCGCGCCGCGCACCCGCGCGACCGCGAGGTTGCGTGCCCGCGCCACCCGGTCCGGTCCCGTGGCGGTCGCCTTGGCGGCCCGCCCGAACGCCTTGTCCAGGAGGGACTCTGCCGTCAGGATCGAGGGCAGCTCGAACACGGCCGCTCGAATCACGCACGCAGGATAAGGCTGTGGGTCTCACACATGGATGAGGTTCGCGCCGATCACGAACGCCATCGAGAGGATCGCGACCCGATTGATGGCCGCGAGGAAGTTCGCGATCAGGAACATGTTGCGCTCGAGCGCCTTTCCTTCCTCGTTGAACAGCGAGTAGACGTAAATGGGGATCGTATCGCTCATCATCGGGACGCTGAGGAGGAGGTACAGGCCGGTGTACCCGGTCTTGCCGACGAGTCGTTCGGCCCGCGCGACGAACCACCGAGCGACCCGCCACCGTTCGGACCACTTTCGCACGGAGCCCTCGAGGTTCAGGCCGAGCCAGAAGATCAGCCACGCCCCGAGCGTCTTCCCCGCCGCGATCGCCAGACCGATGCTGGCGAGGTATCCCCAACGACCTTCGATTAGGGGCAACAGGAGAGCGATCTCGATCGGAATCGGCAAGACGAGCGCGACGAGCACCGCGTAGCCGAACGCGATGAGGATGTACAGCCACGGGGTGTTGTACGCATCATTCAGGATTTGGAGGAGGTCCACCACGGCCTTCGTCGTCGTATCCGATGCGGGTAATAAAAGCCGCCGTCGTGGATTCCTTCATGGAAAAATAGGATGGAGCGCGCCGTCCTGAGTGAGCAGGACCACGCGGCTGTCCTCGCGCTCGGCCGCGATCTGGTAGCCGAGGCGATTCGCGAGTCGTTCCGCGAAGGTCCGGATGGAGGCGTGGCTCGGGACGTTCTCCGCCTGGAGCCGCAGCCGGCTCTCGCCGAGGAAGCTGTATCCTTTGCACTCGATGAACATCGGCTTCCCGAGTCGGTCGAGGTCCGCGTACTCGTCCTCCCAACCGAGGTTCCAGCCTTCCACGAGCGTGTGCCGGATCACGGTCCGGGTCGGCAACGTCGGGAGGAGGGCGAGTGTCTCTCGCAGCTTGTTCCACTCGTGATCGGACTTCGCGGCGACGAGCTTCCGGTAGATTACCGCGTTCGGCGCCGCCACGGTCACGTAGAGCTGCGTCGGGAGGCGGCCTTCCGAATGCATCCGTCGCAGCACGGATGGCGTCGTCCCGTTCGTCACCAGGAACGTCGACATCTTGCGACGCTTGAACTCGTCGATCATCTCTCCGAGTCGCTTGTACAACGTCGGCTCCCCCGTGAGGCTGATTGCGACATTCGTCGGGTGCCACGCTTCGAGGAACCGCTCGCGGCTCACGTTCGGGTTGCCTTTGAACCCCGTCAGCAACTCGCGTTGTCCGCGAATCGATTCGTCGACGATGAACCCGGGGTCGTCCGCCGCCAGGAGAGAATCCGATCCCCACTCTTGCGTCCGCCAACAGAACTGGCACGCCAGATTGCACGCGTCCACGGCGGGCGTCATCTGGAGGCAGCGGTGACTCTCGATTCCGTAGAACGTCTGCTTGTAGCACCCGACGCCTTTCGTGAGGCTCGCTTTCGTCCAGTGGCAAAGTTTGACGCCGCTGTGCTCGCCGACGATCCGGTATCCTTGGCGCTCGAGGACCTCTTGCTTCTCCGGGTCCATTCGTCGCGGCATGACGCAGCGGGTTAAAGGGCTTTCGTGGTGCGGACCGTCCGAAGGTTCGACTGCGATCGAGGTGTAGTTCGCAAGGTGAGCAGTTCGATGTCGCCTGGGTGGAAGGTCACGCGTTGGAAAAGTCCGGCTCTCGCCTCGATTTCCTCGAGGCGATCGAGCTCGGCGGAGAAAATGAGGTCCCGGACCTTGTGCGTTCGGCCCCGATGGAGGAACGGAGCGGCGATGTTCGTCGCGAACACGGCTTCGATCCAGGCGCGGGCGACGCCGGAGACGCGACGGAACACCCACCAAGGATCGTAATGGACGAGCTGCTCCAGATCCTCGAGCGGGATTGATTCGATCCGTCGAAGGTCGTTCGCGCGAAGCGCCGTCCGGAACCGGAACTGATCCACTCGGAAGGGACCGTCGAGGACCAACGGGGCTCCCACGGATAGAGCTACGACCACGAACGGCACGCGCCATCTTCGATCGACGAACGGGAACACGTAACTCACGTCCCGCTCTGCGTCCGAGAAGACGATGCGCCGGTCGACAAGCCCCCGCTGTCGAGCTCCGCCCTCAGGCCGCATCGTCCTCCGTGTCGAAGGAGGAAAGCCTACCTCGTCCCGGTTCTCCGATCGGAAGGCCCTTGATTTTCGCAGCCTTCTCCAGAAGATGCTTCACCGCATGGCTCGTCTCCGACTCGTCGAGGAGGAACGCCACCTCCCGTTCGTCGAGGCCGAGCTCGGCGGTGAGGTGGACTCGCAGCTCCTCGTCCCCGGAGAACAGAGTCCGGATCGTCGGCAAGAGATCGGTGAGGACGATCGACTGGGAAACGTGCAACATCTTTGCCAGCTTCTTCGCGAGGGAGTTGCGGGCGCCTCGCTGCGCGCGGGACCGCGACATCTGGATCAGGTAGTACGGGAACTCGAGCTGGCTTCCCCGAGCACGCCCTTTGCGAGCGACCGCGACGCCGCTCGACATCATCTCGCTCGCGTACGACCAGAGGCCATATCGCTGCCTCCGTCGCGTTCGCCCGAGGTAGATGTCCGCGCGGCTGAGCGCTTCGTATCCGCGGACCAGGTCGTCCGGTCGGGAGTACTCATGACCGAGGTTCTGGTCCACCCACAGGATCAGGTCTTCCGGCGATTCGTCGAGTTCCCGAACGGCATCGCGGGCGCGCCGCGCATCCCCGGAACGCAAGATTTCCTCGAGGACCGGAAAGATCGTACGTGCCCGGTCTCGATATCCCAGGGCTCGCGTCGCTTCGGCGACGAGCGTGCGTTTGCCGACCGCGAGGGACTCCAGGTCGTTGATCGCGGACCGTAGGTCTCCGCCCGCCCTCTCGACGATCACGTCGTGGACGTCGTCGGCCACGTCGACCCCTTCCTTGGAGGCGATGGTTCGAAGTATGTTTTTCATCGCATCCTCGTGAACGCCTTGAAATTTAATGGTCCTGCATAGTCGCTTCAGGGAGGACGAGCGGCGGGTGAGGGCGTAGTAGTCGTTCGCGATGAGGACGACCGGTTGTCGAGTCTCCTGGATCATCTCGACGATCGCTCCGATTCCTCCCTTATCTTCGCGGCCGAAGACGTTGTCCGCTTCGTCCAGGATGATCAGCTTGCGACCACCCTCCTTGGAACGAACGAATTCGCCCGTCTCCGTGAAGGTCTGCAGGACCGCACCCCGCGTCGCGATCTTCCGGATCGCCTCGGCGTTCCGGCTCTCCGAAGCGTTCATCTCGATCGCGCTCCACCTCATTTCGTTCGCGAGCGCGAGCGCGGCGCTCGTCTTCCCAATGCCGGGGTCGCCCTGAAGGATGACCGCGCGCTTGTCCGGCCGACCCTTGTCCCAGGCCGCGGCCCACTTTCGCAGTTCTGCGACGGCGGTGGGATTCCCGACGATCTCGTCGAGGGTCTTGGGCCGGTACTTCTCCGCCCAACCAATCATTGGCTTCGCAGGAAAAGGGTCGTATGAGTCATAACCCTATCAGCAAGGAAGCCGAAAATGGAGGGAATCGTAGCGAGCTATGTTTTGTTTAGCTGTTACATGACCATATTAGAAAATATATGTGGGACCTCGACTCAACTTTCGCCGCCTGTTCCCGAGCGGTCATACAGGTCGCACAGCTCAATGAGAAACTCGTCGTACGTCTTCCGGAACTTCAGGCGGTATAGGCGATCGCGCGTTTGCGTCGTCAATTGAATCGTCGTGAGATCCTTGATACGCTTTGGCACGGAGATCTCCTCAAACCATAGTGTTATGTGCGCACATAGTACTATGTGTTGTCAATACGAGCCCCTCGCGGCTCCCGTTGCGGCTCGGATTACCGAATGTGAATGGAACCAGGGCGCGGGAGACCACCAAATCGTTCGTTCCACCCGGGATTTTTTCACAAACTTCCCGGGCGAGCGTGAAGAGAGAAGGGCCCGTGGGCGTCGAACCTATTCGCGGTAGTCTTCGAGCCGGAGTTGCGGAGGATCGGCCTTCCTCTGGTCGGGTCGCCGAATCCTGCGTTGCATCTCGTGCTGCACCCGGTTGAACGTGTCGATCTCGATCAGCGGCTCATGCTTCCCGCGTTTGATACCGCCGTTCAGGCGCGCCAAGCCGCAGTACACCGGATTGCTGAGGATGTTCGCGATCGTCTGGCTCGCCCAGGCCCGACCGGTCTTCGTGCGGTATCCGTCCCGGTTGAGCTCCTGGCAGATCTTGGCGATGCCTTTGCCCTCGAGATAGCGTCGGAAAATCAGAGAGACCACGCGGGCCTCCTCGTTCTTCACCTGGAGCACGCCGTCGACGTAGTCGTAACCGTAAGGACTCGCATAGGTCAGGAACGCGTTCGCCTTCTTCACCGCGTTGTTGAGCGCCTCTGCGCTCTGCAGTCCTCGTGCCCGCCGCAGCACCTCGCGCTCGTTCAGGTCCCGTTCGACGCACAGCTTCCGGAGCGCCTCATCCTCCGACTCCGAGGAATAGTGCTGAAGCATCTCGCGGGTTGACCCGAAGCGCATGTAGACTTCCCAGAAAAGGAGGACGTCCCCCGGAGACCCGTCCACACAGTGCTTGCAGAGGAGGACCTTCTCCCGCCGGACGGTGGGGTCCGCTCGCGGGTTCGCGTCGACCTCGTGGCTCACGAGGTTCTTCGCGCTCCAGCACCGTTGACAGCGGCCGTCCACCCGTCACGCCTCCAGGATGACCGGAGGCCCGTGGGCATTTGACAGGAGCGCCCGCGACCTCAGGCGCTCTTGCACTTCATTGAAGGTCTCCATGTGCACGACCGGATCGTGGTCCCCTTTTCGGACTATTCCATCCCACCGGAGGAATCCGGCGTAGACCGGGTTGTGCAAAATGCGGTACACCTTGATTGGCGTCCAGGCGGTGTCGCGTTTCGTCCGCCGTCCGTTCGCGTTCAGATTCGCCGCGGTCTCCTCGAGGGTCCGGCCCTCCAGGCAGAGATCGAACATCTCTCGCACGACCTCGGCTTCGGCCTCGATCAACACGAGCCGGCCTTCCGCGACGTCGTAGCCGAGAGGCGGATGGAATCCGAGGATGCCGGGGCCCACGCGCGCCTTCTGGGTCATCCCCATTTTCACTCGTTCGCCGATCTGCTCGGATTCGAGCTGGGCGATCCGTTGAATGATGTCCATGACGAAGCGCCCCATTGCGGTCGAGGTGTCGAGGGACTCGGAGGCGGACACGAAATCCTTTCCCCACTCCCCAAGGTTCTCCATCATCTCCATGAAGTTCCGTGAGTTCCGGTGGATCCGGTCCATCTTGATGACGAGCAACGCGTCCCACGCGTCCCGTTCGGCCATCATCTTCTGATACGCCGGACGGCGGATGTTCCGGCCGGAGTGACCTTCATCGGTGTAGCGGGCCGCGACCGACCAGTCCCGAGCGAGGCAGTACGCCTGCAGCCGTTCGCGCTGCGCCTCCAGGGAAAAGCCCTCCTTGGCTTGGTCCTCGGTAGAGACCCTAGTGTAGATCGCCACGCGTACCGTGTGCACCCATCCCGCCGCGCGAAGGAGCGTCAAACTAAAAAAGACTGCCGGTCGGACGAAAGTCTGACGCACTGATGTACGATAAACATCTCTCAAAGATGGCAAGGCACGATCGAGCAGGCCTCGACTTTTATCGGTCTGTATGGATATTTACGGCGGTCAGCGGCGGTCTTCGTGCTATTCCGTAACAAGGAAAATCGCCACGTCGGTCGTTCGTACAAAAGTATCGTCGGTATCGCCCCGAGCACGTATATTATTGGTCTGAGCTGTTCTACTCCGATGCGAATATTTCCGCCCGAGGATATTCCTCACTTGGACTTTCGCGCCCGAAGCTCGGTCAGGACTTCCTTCGCTCGGTCCATCCGCACCTTCCGCTCTTTCACGAGAATTTCGGCCACTCGGTCGACTTCCTCGCCGACGGCCCCGACCGTCGCCGCGACGTTGCGCGCGTGGAGCGACATGTGCCCGCGCTGAATGCCTTCCGTCGCCAAGGCGCGGAGGGCCGCGAAGTTCTGCGCCAACCCGACTGCGGCAATCACCTCCGCGAGTTCCTGAGCCGTCTTCACCCCGAGGAGGCGGACATTCGCCTTCGCGGTCGGATGGACCGCGGTCGCGCCGCCGACCAAGCCGACCGCC
>DATMDM010000034.1:0-43234 GCA_035557795.1 Thermoplasmata archaeon
TACGCCAGGGTCTCGGCCATGGACGGGAAGCGCTGCGGTGGGCGGCGGAGCGCCTCTCGGACATGTTCGCGCACGTTCCACACGCCGACCGGCATGATGTATCCCGGATGGGTCTCCCGGAGGATGACCGTCGCGGCTTGCCGCCGCTCCCGGCTCAGGGCCTCCCCCACCGCGAGGCGCGCCGCGTAATAGCAGCCGCCGATGCTCGCGTACGTCGTGCGGCCGTCGAAACCCTCGTGATCTCCGAACATGACAATATCGCGGCCCAACGGATTCCAGAGGGTGTTCGGATACCACGCTTCGATCAACTCGTACCGCCAGGGTCTCGGGATCATCACGACGAGAAAGCGGTCGTCAAAACCGATTGCCTCGTAGACGCGGATCTCGTTGATGAGAGGGAATGCCTCGACGCGGTCGCGGAGCTGCTTCCCGATCGTGTCGTCGACGGCCGTGATGGACCAGCGGGTCGGCACGAACCGGCGGTTCTTCTCGATCCCGAAGGCACCCACGCTGAAGGCCCGCTGAATCTTTGAGACCGGGGTGCCGCGGCCGTACAGGTCGACGACCGCTTCTTTCGCCCGCAGATCCGTGTCCGAAAAGGCCCGATCGAGATTCGGGTCGACCTTCAGCGTGCCGACATCGAGACGCCGCAACGGAGCCGAGGGCCCGAACGGTTGGACGTTGTCGTCCAGGACGACGCGACCGCGCGGCTTTCGGGAGAATCCGACTTCGACGTCCGCGGGAGAGGTCCCGAGGGCGAGTTCTCGCGTCCGCTCCACGATTCGGCCCCCGCCGTCCACGTCCTGCACATGCACGCGATGCATCCCTCGGACGAGCTGTGACCGGAAGTGAACGATGTCCTCCATCGAATGGCCGATCCACGCTTCGGGGGTGTCGAGGATCTGCGTGTCGCCGTGGACCGGAGGCACGAGCGGACCGACATAGACCTTCGGATACCCGAATCGGCCGACGAAGACACCCGGCGGAGACGATCCGTCCATCTCCACCCGGTCGATCATCGGGGCGGTCTTCATCATGAAGTCCCACCGCACGAGGATCGGGCAGCGTGCCTTACCGCAGAGGAGCTTCGCGCCGCGGCACTGGATGCACAACCCGCTCGCGATCGCGGCTCGCGTGTCCGCGTCGAAGATTGCCGCGAACTGGGCGGGCGCAGGCTGGACCGGGAGGGAGAGCATCGCCGTGCCACGGACCGAACGAGACCTTATGAACGTGGCGACGGGATGGGTGAAGCGGCCACGCGAAGGATTATCCGTGTCGCCGGGACTTCCCGAACCGTGAAGGAGAATTCGCCTCTCTCCATGACGACAGAAGACCGGATCCTCCTCTACTTTTCCGACTTCCGGAATATGGAGGAGCGGTACGTGTTGCCGCAGGCGCTCACTCAGAAAGCGATCGCCTTCGCGGCGGGGATCCAAAGGAAACACCTGTCGCGGTATCTCGATGAGATGGTGCGCGACGGCTTCCTCACCGAGACGAAGGCGCACATCGAAGGCGAGAAGCAACGCATGCTCGCGTACTACCTCGCGCCGCGCGGCTGGGAGCGTGCGATGGGGATCAAGGAACGCCTCTCGAAAGTCCATGTGCCCGTGAAGGTCGCCGGCACAACGAAGGAGATGAGCCTCGAGGAGATCGACCGCGCGACGTCCGTCCACCTGACCCTCTCCGACATCGTGCGAGAGGCGATGAACGTCGACGAGCTGGACCTCGAATACCTCGAGGGAATCGATGACCGCCGCAAGCGCGCGATGGACGAACGGGTGAAACGCCTCGAGGACTACACCCGAGCCGTCATGACCGCTTGGAAGGACGGCCGGGTCACCGCGACGGAACGCCTCCTCGTGGAGCAGCTCCGGGAGAACCTCGGGATTTCGCGGGAAGAGCAGGAACGCATCGAGAACGAGGTGCTTGAGGAAGTAATCGAGAACCGCGCCGGAATCTATCGCGCGGTCGCCGCGCAAGCCCTGGACGACGGCCCCGTGACCGAGGATGTGCGCGAACTCCTCGAAGCGTTGCGGAAGAAACTCGGCCTCTCCGCGCACGATTGCCGAGAAATCGAATCAGAACTCGTGAAGTCGGCCGCCTAGCGGGCGACGAACAGTCGATACTTCTGCGTCGGGTCGGAAATCTCCATCTCGATCCGCTTCGCGATCAGCTTCTCGGGGTGGTGGACGCTCGGGACGCGCTGATCGAGATCCTGGAACGACTTGAACGGACCCTTCTTTCGCTCCTCGAGGATCGCCCACATCGTCTTCTTGCCGAGTCCGGGCAATAGTTCGAGCATGTGGAACCGCGTCGTGATCGCCTGCGCGCGGTTGAAGAAGTCGACGAACTTCGCCTCCTTCTCCTTCACGGTCTCCTGAATGACGAACGGCAGTTCCTTCTGCGCGGCGGTCGTGAGCTCTTCGTATCCGACGCGGCGCTTCACGTGGAGCACCTCCTTGCGCATGTCGATGTCCTTGCCGATGTACACCCGCTGCCCGACGGACAACGTCACGCCCTCCTTCGGCACGAGCTCGAAGAGTTTGAACTCGTCGATCCCGAGCGCGTACGCGAGCGGCTCCCGATGGAACTTCGACTGGTCCGGGTGACCTTGCGGTAAGAAATCGAGGATGCGGGCGTAATCTTCCATGCGCGTCGCCTCGTCAGCGGTACTTCCCCACAATCTCGAGGACTTTGTCCGCATCCTCTTTCGACAGACTGAAGCGCTCCTTCGCGAAGATCGCGCGGACGTCGTCGAGGTGCGTCGGCATGAGGTCGACGATCTTCATCGCGTTGAAGGGCGACATCAGCGGGATCTCCATGAGCTCCTTCACGATCGCGGGGACTTTTTCCGCGGGGACGCGCGCGAACAGCGCAGCGTGGGAGAGCGAATACTGCTGCTCCGGGTTCACCTCGCCCCGGACGGCCTTCTCCTTCTCCAGGATGACCTTCAGCTCGGCGAGGGACACGTACGACTCCTCCATGGTCCCCCTCCTACGCCCGCCTCAGGTGTTCGGGCCGGACGACGGCCTTCTTGATCCGACCGCCGAAACGGACGTCGACAACGAAGGCGGCGCCCCGTCGCTCCACGACTGTTCCGGTCATGCCGTGGAACCGGTGATGAGGCCACCCCTTCTGGACGCTCGAATCGATGACGATCGTCACACGCTCGCCGACATTGAACGACTGCAACGACCTCGTGATCGGGGAGAGCCCACGCTGGCGGGGGCTGCGGCGGAACTTCTGCCGCGTCTTCTCCATGATCCCTTTCGAAGCCTTGACCATCTCCTCACCCGCCGTCGTGGACGTCGAGCACGTCGAGCTCGAGCACCTCACACGCCGCGCCGAGTCGTTCCGCGAGGGACGGCCTCGTTCGGCCGCCGTCTCCGTGGACCCACTCCTTGATGTAGGTCCCCGCCTCCGCGGTCACGCGAAGTTCCGCCCGGTCTCCCTCCACGCCGACGACTTCGGCCGAGAGCAACCGTCGAGCCCGTGTGGTATCCGCGCGCCGGTGAACGACCCGCCCAGGCGTGCGCTGGGCGATCGGCTCGCCGACCAAAACCGGAAGCGTCGTTTTAAGCTTTGCTTCGTCCACGGGCGGGGCCATTCGCAGGAGGACGCGGTAGGTCTTCGCGGCGCGGTCCTCCTTCAGCGTGACGACATCGGCCCCGGTCGCAGGCACCAGCCGATCGACCTCGACGACGCCGGATGCGTTAATGCGCCCCACGGCCGCCTCTAGGTCGATCCCACGCTTGCGAGGCTCCTTGATCTCGACGATGAACGGTCGCCCGCGACCGAGCATCCGCGCGTCCACGTCCTCGCGGCCCATCCCGTGCAACGCGTGGCCCGTGCCGCCCGATTCCCGCATGATCTCCGCCGCGACCACTTCCTCGACGCTCGTCGGGTACATCTTGCCCGTGCCGCCGCAGCGGTCACACCCTTTGCCGCGGCAGCGCCGGCATGGCCAGCGGGTCTGCGGCACGCCGCGGGACAGCTTGCGGTAGCGGCCACGGAGGTAGAGCGGATTCACCTGGAGATCGACATGGTCGAACGCGGTGTCGAGGACCGCCACGACGTCAGGGCGGTCTAGGGCCGCTTCCTTCCGCGCCAGATCGGATACACGCTTGCCGACTTCGCGGTTGACCTCGGCCTTCAGCGCCTCCGGGCCTGTCAGAGCGAGCTCGGCCCACAGAGATTCCTCCCGCGCGGCCATCTCGAAATCGATCTTCGAGCCGACCCGGAACGTCTCGAATTCCCAGGGCTCGAGCTTTCGCGCAACTAATGCCGCTAGGTCGTCGTACCGATCGATGAGGCCGCCACAGACCCAACACGGTCCCTCTGCGATGACCGCGATCTCCCGCACCGCACGGCCTCGTGCTTGATTCGTGAGGCCGTGACCGAGTCTCCCGAAGAGACGACCGAGGCATGAATCGCAGAGGGCTCGATCTCCAAGCGTGCGCCAGTTGACCGAGCGGGCCGCGGCGAGGATCTCGTCCACGGACTCCCGAAGGGAGGGAGGGCTTAAAGGTTCACGCGAGCAGGACGACGCTGATCAGCAGGTTCGTGAGGACGATTCCCGTCATCAGGACGTACGCGCGGTCTCGCTCCTCCAGGAACGAGAGCAGGCTCAGGAGGACGCGGGCCACGGGGGTGAAGATCAACACGAGGACGCCGAGGTTCAGATATCCCGCGGGGCTGAAGCGAAGGAGCTCCGCTCCCAGGAGACGCGGAGGAATCGATTTGTCCGGGAGCGGATGGCCCGTCACGCCCGCCAAGATGAACCCGAAGAGGAGGAACGCGACCGATACGATGACCCCGCCCCGGAGGATGTGGTAGATCAGTCGATTGATATCCTCGACCTCGGTCAACACGGCGCGGCGCAGCGCCGCGATGCGGTGTTGGACGAGACGCAAGCCCGCTCGGGCCGTGATCACAGGACCCCTCCGAAGAGCCCGAGCGCCCGGGCGGCCATCGCGATGCCGAGCCCCGCGAGAAAGATCGAGAAGAGGAACCGAACGTTCGCGGCCTTCGATCGAACGAGCAGTCGGGTGCCCAGGTTCGTGCCCGTGAACGCGCCGACGATCACCATCGCGGCGAGCTGCGGATTGACGAGGCCCTGCGAGTAGTAGATGAACGCACTCGCGGCCGCCGTGACCCCGATCATGAAGTTGCTCGTCGCGACTGCGGCCTTCATCGGCACACGCATCAAGATATTCATCGCGGGCACTTTGATGAATCCACCGCCGACACCGAGCAAGCCCGAGAACACGCCCGCGGCAGCGCTAGCGCCGAACCCGGCGCCGGGGCGTTCGACTCGGTACCGGTACACGCCTTGGTCTTCCTGGTCGAAGTAGACGCTGCTCAGGTTCAGGCGCTTCACGAGGGGCCGTTCTTCCTCCCCACCTCGGTACGCGCGATCTTTCGCCGTCTCCGCGATCCGCACCATCGACGCCGCGGCGTAGAGGACGACGACGCCGAACGTGAGGAAGAGATAGACATTCGGCACGAGGATCCCGACGACGGCGCCCGCAATCGCGCCGAGGGTCGTCGCGACCTCGAGGAACATCGCGAGGCGCAAGTTCGTGAGATGATCCCGTACATACACGGACGCGGCGCCAGAGGAGGTCGCGATGACGCCGATCAGGCTCGTCGCAATCGCCACCTTGATGTCGATCCCGAGCGCCAGCGTCATGAAGGGAATCAGGAAGATGCCGCCCCCGATCCCCAGATAGGAACCCGCGAGGCCCGCCAGGAACGCCGCGACGGCCAGCAACAGCAGGACCTCGACCGTCGCCATGCGGGCCGGCTAGACACCAGGCCGATAAATCTCTTTCCGCGGCTTCTGGTGTTCGACAAAGAAATCCGGTCAGGGCTTCGCGAACCTCGCGTTCGGGCTATGCCGCATCGCCCGAATCAGTCGCACGAGTTCGTCACTCGCCTCACCGGGAGCGATCTCGCCTTTCATGACTCGGTCGAAATCTAGCGAAGCCCGAAAGGCTATGGCGGCCACTGGCCCTCGTCCGGTCTCACGTATGAGCGGCGATTCTCTTCGGACGAGTCGCCCTGCGCAAGCGGAGTTCGGCCCACACCGCGCCAACAATTCCAAGGACCCCCAAGAGGGCCACGATTTGATCATGATGGAGCTCGCTCGTGTCGAAGAGATCGGCGGGCTGGATGAAGGTCCGATTCGTGAGCGGGCCGACAACGATGCCCGTCGCCCAGAACACGCCGAGGACCACGAGGGGTACCCACCATGCCTTCACAAAGTGGAAGATGAGCACGCTGACGAGGGAGGCGGTGCCAACCGCGACGAGGGCTTCGAGGATCGAAATAGGCATCACGGTCACGATGCTCGGTCACCTTAAGTGCCTTCCGAATCAACCCGCTTCGAATCGAATCAAATCGGCACATCTTCGTCGATGAGACCGCGTCGCCGGGCCGGCCGGAAGAGAACAGGCAGCGGAATCACACTCGCCCTCGATTCTTTGTCGTACTCCGGCGGCGCGGTCGTGTCTTTCCCCGGACCGCAGCTCACTTCGACAACACGATCTCAATGGCGCTCACGTTCGTCGCGCGGCCGTCTTCGGAGGTCACCTTCTCCGTCGCGATGCGGACATCCCGCACCTCGGCGTCGGGGAGGAATCGGCCGCGGACGATCTCGGCGACGTCGACCGCGCGGGAGATCGAGCGCCCGCGAGCTTTGACGACGACCTCCCGAGAACCTCCGTTGAAATACGTCACCACCGCGAGCACGTAATTCATCGTCGGTTTCTTCCCGATGTAGACCACGCCAGGGTCGACCGTGTGAGCGCCACCACCGGGGGACGAGGCCGAATCCGGCCGCGCCGTATTAATGCTCTTCGGATGTGCTTCAGGTCATCAAATCTGGGCTCGAAAACGTTTTAAGACCGAGATTCCTTGGAGAATCGGGACGCGCATGGCAAAGGACCGTGACTCGGGCTTCCACTCGGCTGCGGGCCTCATCCGTTACTTCGACCAAGAGGATGAGAAGGCCCTCAAAGTGGCCCCGTGGATCGTCGTTGCGCTCTGCGTCGGCTTGTCGGCGCTGGTCCTTTACGTGACGTACACGTGGCCGCTCCAGTAGATACGCGAAACTGTTTTGACCCTGGGCTCGTTTCCGACGAGGTGCCGCCGCGTCGGCCTGTGGGGGATGAGCCAGCCCGGGCGTTCCTCCGCCTCGCTTCCGCCCTCGATCGTCGATCGAGGGCGCGGGACGGCACGCGCCTCACTCCATGGAACCTCGATCCGGTTCGGCTGGCGCCCCTGGCCACATGGGCGGAAATCGAAGAGGCCTTGGAGCGCCTGAGGCGCCTCACCCGCAAAGAGCCGCGCGGCTTTCGACGGGACTGGCTCGAGGATCACCTGCCCACCCTGCGTGCCCTCATCCGCCAGGTTCGCGGTCCGGCCCCTCCCCTGCCGCGACAGGTGCGCGACTTCTACGATCTCCCACCGCGGCCGGCCGCCGAAGCCGAGCTGGACTCCTTACGCCGCGAGGTCCGACGTATCCTGCCTGTGGGGCGGGACGATGGACTCCGATCAGCAGTGGAGACCTGGGAACGGGAACATCGGGTCACGCCCCACGCCGTCTTGCCGACCATGGAGCGATATCTGGGACTCGCCCGGCGTGATGCGCGAAGGCTGTTCAAACTGCCGAAGACGGAGCGGGTCCGTCTCGTCGCGACGCACGGAAGGTCGATCTCCGGCATCTGCGAGTACACGCGGGATTACCAGAGCACCGTGAAGCTGAACGTCGACTTGCGGTGGACCTGGCCCGCCCTCCGCGACATGGCGGCCCACGAGGCGTACCCGGGCCATCACGTGCACCAGGCGACGCGGGAGTGGGAATATCTCCACGGCGATTTCCCGCGGGAGGCCGCGGTCTCCCTGGCAGCGTGCCCGATGGGGCCTGTCGAGGAGGGCATCGGGGAGAATGCCATGTGGTTCCTCCGCTGGGACCAAACGCCGGAAGACCGCATGACGCTGGCCCTGAACCGGCTGCGCTGGGGGACCGAGGTGAACCTCGCGTTCATGGTCCACCGGGACGAGCCGCGGCGCGAACTCCTCCGGTACGCGATGCACTCCGGCCTCGTCGACTGGAAGCAGGCGGTGCGGGACGTCCGGTACGCGCGCAACCGCACCTGGGCCTCGTACGCGTTCTGCTATTGGTACGGCACCGCGATGATCCGCAGGCAATTCCTGAAGATGGACGGTGATCCGGCCCTGTTCGACGTCCTCTACTGGCGCCCGCACACCGTTCGAACCCTCACGGCCGCATTCCGCCGACTCTGAGATCATCTCAACGATACGCGCCGCACGACGGACAATACCAACGTTGGTACTGCGGATACCAGATCATCGGGCGTCCGCACACCGGACATGCGGCCGGCATCACCGCCGCGGGGGGCGGACCGTACGGCCCGTAGCCCATCGGCATGGCGCCGCCGATCGGACGGCTCTCGCGAACCACCAGATAGATCACGAGGACGATCACGAAACCGATGATTCCGGCTAGCAGCGTGGCGACGACCAAGAGAACGACCCAGACGGTCGCGTCCATGCGCCGGGCTTGCGCGTCGCGGTACATCCACAGCGCGCCGAAGACCAGGGCGACAATGCCGATCAGGCAGATGCCGAGAGCGAGAACGAGCCACTCGGCCCCCACGATCTGGAACGCACTCGCCATCGGTTCGCAGGGCGCACGGCCGTGACGCTATTTCATGGTTGCTCGACGTCGCCCGGGTGACGACTCACGCCCGTGAGGACGGCACTTTCCGCGTCGAGCTGTCCGTGTTCGCGCCACTGACCGGCGTGTTGCTCACGCTGTCCTTGAAACCGCAATGCTCGCACTCGATCCAGATCCGGGTCGAAAGGTAGTACCAGTTCCACGTCGGCTTGCCGCACCGCGGGCAGATCTCCGGGTGGAGCGGGCGCATGGTCCGCCCATCGTGGAACCGGTTTTGAAGGTTTGCGCTCAGAACGGCCGGCTGGCCAGTTTCGCTTTCACGCGCAGCGCTTGGCCTCGACGTTCCGCCTGGATGTCGATCGTGTCACCGATCGCGCGCTCTCGGAGTCCGTCCACGAGGTCCGCGACTCCGCTGAGAGCGCGGCCCCCGAGCGACGTGAGGACGTCGCCGACCTGGAGACCCGCGGCCTCCGCCGGAGATCCGGACGAGACCTCGGCGAGGAACACGCCTTGCCGGCTCGTGATGCCGTAGTACGCCGCGACCCGGCGGTCGACGTCGTAGCCGGCGACGCCGAGCCAGGGCCTCTGGACGTGTCCGTGTTCGAGGATTTGGCGCGCGACGCCGAGCGCCGCGTTGATCGGAATCGCGAACCCGATGCCCTCGGCGAACGGAATCGTCGCGGTGTTGATCGCCACGACCCGTCCCTGCAAGTCGACGAGGGGACCCCCGCTGTTCCCCGGATTCACCGCGGCATCCGTCTGGATCACGGGAAGGCCGTCTCCGGGACCGAACGACAGGTTGCGCCGCAACGAACTGATCACGCCGGAGGTGACCGTCGGGCCGCCCGGAAGGCCGAGCGGATTCCCGATCGCCAGCACGGGCTGGCCGACCTTGAGCTGGTCGGAGTCCGCGAACTCCGCCGCCTGGAAGTCTTTCCCGTCGACCTTGATGATCGCGATATCCGTCTCATCGTCTCCGCCGACCACCGCCCCGCTGAGGACGCGACCGTCTGCGAAGGTCACGATCACCTTGGCCGCTCCGTCGATCACGTGATGCGTCGTGAGGACGTGGCCCTGGGCGTCGAGGAGGACTCCGGAGCCGAAGCCCCGACGCGGCCATGGTCTCCCGAACGGAGGACCGTACGCCGCTCCCGCGGTGCTCACGTTGACCGTGCTCGCTCCCACCCGTTCCACCGCGTTGATGTACGCGTTCTGCAAGTCTGCAATCATGGAAGCCGACAAGACGTCCGCGGGGTTTGTTGAGCGGGTTCCGACGGGGCCGGTCACAGGTCAGGGCCGGCGACGAAAGACGTGTCAATCGAAGCTCCCCGGGAGAATGGCATCCCTAGGACCAGAACGCCTGGAATGCTTCCTCGTCCTCGTTGAACAACCGCGCCTCGACGATCCGGTCGTTTTCGATTCGCAGGAAGAGCAGGTAGGTTTGCTCGAAGACGCGATCCCCCCGGGTCCCCTTCGCGGCGGCCAAGGCAGCCGCATGCATGTCGCTCGCGAGGACGTCGATGAGCTCCGCGTGGAACGTGCCGTCGGTCAGCTCCGCGAGTTTCTGAAAGTACGCGAAGATCGCCGCCTGGCCCCGGTGATCTCCCGAGACCGGGCTGGTTCCGGGGACATGCCACACCGCGTCCTCCGCGATCAGCTTGCCCAGCGAGGCGACATCCTTCGCATCGAACGCCGCGTACAAGCGCTCGACGAGAGCCGCGTTCGGGTGCTCGAACATCCGCATCACCTCACCTCGGGCCGGACAGCATGAGAGCCGTCCTAGTCCTCAAAGCCTTCGCCCATCACGTTCGGGCGCGCGTTCTCGAGGAGTGCGAGCTCGTTCCCGCTCGGATCCTTGAAGACCAGGCACGGGCCCGGAGGGACCTCGAAGGAACGACCTTCGGATTTCCATCCTCGGGATCGGAGCTCCTTGGCCTTCGCCTTCAGGTCCTTCACCTCAAACAGCGGCAGGCACGTCGGCGCGGGCCGGTGGTCGGCCAGCAGATACTGGGGCCCTTCGCACAATCGAAGCGCAGCGACTTTGGCCCCCATCGCGTGTTGATTCCACAAGACCTTCGCACCGAGGACGTTCGTGTAGTACTTCAGGTCGCGATCGAAGTCCGAGGTGCCGACATACAGGTAGAGGAGCTTGCCGAACGGGGCGGCCATGGCTCGGCATGCGGTGCCGCGGCCATTAGGTTTCTGCCGTCTCCCGCGAGTGTCGCAGCCGCGGTCGAAGTGGACGCGGGGACTAGGCCGTCATGATTACGAATGAACACAATCGGTTTCAACGGGTGGGTTGCGTACTAATACCTCTCGTGGAGGTTCGACGGGTTAGGGATCGTGCCGATGGCAGCCCTTGCGCGGGCACGGGGCATTGTGGCACTCGTGATGCTGCTCGTCCTTGCCCTCGTGCCGACGTGGGCGGGACTCGGGGCGGGGCCAGCTCTCGCACCGGGGCCCCCGGTCGTCCAAGCGGCATCGGCGAACCCAGGCGTTTCTCCCGCCGACGCACTGAGTGCCCATGTCAGCGCGGACCGTTCCGCCGCCGATGTCGACCAGAGCATCACGTTCGCGTGCAGCGCGTCCGGCGGAACTCCGCCGTACGTCTATGCGTGGACCCTCAGCGACGGGGGAATCGGGACGGGTCCGACGGTCACCCACTCGTTCGGGTCGCCCGGAACCTACGACGCGACGTGCACCGTCACCGACGTCCTCCTGGGAATTGCGACGGCGTCGAAGAGCGTCGTCGTCAGCCCGCTTCCGTCCGTGGCCGCGTCCGTCGATCACGACCTGGCGGCTCCGGGAACGGTGCTTACGTTCAGCGCATCTCCCTCGGGCGGCGATGGGTCGTTCTCGTACGAATGGACGTTCGGCGACGGCTCGTCCGGTTCCGGTGCGCCGGCCACGCACGCGTATACCGGGCCCGGGTCGTATCAGGCGACGGTCACCGCGACGGATGGAAACGGGGGAACTGCCTCTTCCTCCACGTCGGTGACGATCTCCGCCATCGGCGTCACCGCGGATGTATCGCCGACGAGCGGCGACGCGACCACGGTCTTCACGTTCACGGCATCGGCGAGCGGAGGCAGCGGCTCCCCGTATTCATTCACGTGGACGTTCGGAGACGGGACCACGGGGACCGGTTCTCCCGTCACCCACTCGTACACCGCCGGGGGCAGCTATTCGCCCGCGGTCACCGCGACCGACTCCCTGGGAGGCGCCAAGGTCGCACCGACGCAGACCGTGAGCGTCTCGGCACCCCCGGCCCCACTCGGGGCGACGGTTAACGCGCCGCGTCAGGCCGCCGACGTCGGCCAGTCGGTCTCGTTCACGTGCTCCGCCACGGGCGGAGCTGCGCCGTATTCGTACGGATGGACCTTTGGCGACGGAAACGCCGGGAGCGGCTCGGCCGTGAGCCATGTGTACCAATCGGCGGGAGCGATGACCGTGACCTGCACGGCAACCGATTCTGCCTCGGGGACTGCCGCCGCTTCGACCTCTGTTGACGTGAGCTCATCTCCGGCGGCAGCTGCGTACGCAAATCCCTCGGCCGCCGCGCCAGGCACATCCCTCACATTCTCCGCGCAGGCCACCGGCGGCCCGGGAGGATTCACGGATTATGCGTGGTCCCTCGGGGACGGAGCCACGGGCTCGGGCATCCAAGTGGCACACGCGTTCGCGCAACCCGGATCGTATCAGGCCCGCGTCGTCGTCACCGACGCGAACGGCGGAACGGCATCGGGCTCGGTATCGGTCACCATCTCAAACATCCAGGTCACGGCTTCCGGAGCGCCCGCATCGGGGAACACGGATACGTCGTTCGAATTCAGCGCAACGGCGACGGGCGGAGGCGGCGACCCCTTCTCCTATTCCTGGGACTTCGGGGACGGCCAGTCCGGTGTTGGCCCCGGGGTCTCGCACAGGTATCCAAATCCCGGCAACTACGCGCCGTTCGTTCGCGCGACCGATTCGTTGGGGGCGAGCCGGATGGTCGCCCTGTCGCCGATCGCGGTCTCCTCGCTGAGCGGCCCTCCGCCGCAGCCGCTGAGCGTGACGATGTCGATGTCGACGTCCCTTCCCCGGGTCAACGAGTCCGTCTCCCTCTCCGGGACCGGTCGAGGCGGAGCCGGCGGTTACACCTGCAGGTGGGACTTCAGCGACGGGGGCAACTCGACGGCCTGCTCGACGTCTCACGCCTGGGCGGCCGTCGGGCATTACGTCGTGGTTGTGGTCCTGTCCGATTCCGGCGGAAACCGAACATCGGATACGCGCGCGGTCGATGTGCAACCCGACCTCGGCCCGCCGGGCGGGCCCCTCAACGTCACGTTCCGCATGACGACATCCCTTACGGCGGTAAACGAAACGGTGTCCTTTGTCGCGACCGGGGGCGGTGGGTCCGGCGGGTATACCTGTTCATGGGACTTCGGAGACAACACGTCGGGAACCGGATGCTCGGCATCCCATGCGTGGAATGCGACCGGCTCGTACCGAGTCCTGTTGAGCGTCACCGATTCCAGCGGCCATCACGGTTCGAGCTCGCAATCCGTCGACGTCATCATGGCCCTCATCGCGAGCTTCCGCGTAGGCCCAACCCCGGCAATCGTGGGGGAGACCGCTCAGCTCATCGCCCATCCGACCGGCGGAATCGGTCCGTACAACTGCACGTGGGACTTCGGAGATGGGTCCGGCGCAACCGGGTGCGCGGTCTCGCACGCATGGACGACGAGAGGCCGGTATGTGATTCGGCTTTCCGTCAACGACTCGGCGAATCAATCCTTCGCGCTATCCGAGACGATCGCCGTCGAGGCATCGGGTTTGTTCGGTTTGCCACTGGGCCTGGACCTGCTCGTACTCGCGAGTCCCATCGGGGTCGCAGTCCTCGGGTTCTATCTCTGGAAGGTTTGGCGAACGCGCAGCCGTGTCCCGCGGGCGCCGGACTCCGTGGAGGCGTCCGTGATGTCCACTCTGATGGGCAACGTGAAGCGCCTATCGCGATGGCGGCCCGGCCGCGGCGCCGGTCATCGTCTGTCGCGCCTCCCAGGAAAGGAGTCCGGATCGGAGGCCGACCAGAGCGCCGGCGGCGGCGATCATCAAGGCCCCGTTCAATAGGACGGCTCCCATCGGGGTGAAGGCGTCCGCGGCGACTCCGATGAGGAGAGCGGCGATCGGCTGCGCGCCGAAACTGATCATCAGGAAGATGCTCAGCACCCTTCCGCGCATATCCGGCGGAGCGAGGATCTGGAGTAGGCCGTTCGCCGTCGTCAGCACCACCGGGATGGTCAGCGAGACGAAGAAGATCGCGATGGCGGCATAGACGAATGTCCGAGTGAAGGAGAATAGGACGAGCCACACGCCGCTCCAGACAACGTTCGCGGCCAGCATGCTCCCTGTTCGACGAGCCCGTTGGGCCAGCGGTGTCAGGAAGAGGGCGCCGACCAGCGCACCCGCCCCCGAGGACGCGAGGAGAAATCCGAGCATCTCCGCGCCCCCTCCGAGGACGAGCGACACGACCGCGGGCAAGATGATGATGCTCGAGATGCCGAAGAACGTGACCATGACGCTGAACGCGAGCAGGTCTTGCGCCCTCGTCTCCTTGTGGAGGAACAGGAGGCCTTCGCGGAACTCCTGAAGCGGGCGTCCGGTCGACGTCCGACGGAGCTGATTCCCTCGGATCATCAGGAGGCTCGCGATGACCGCGAGGAACGTGACGCCGTTGATCCAGAAGGCGGAGGCAACGCCGAGATAGCCGATCCCCCAGCCGGCGAGGGCCGGCCCGATCATCCGGCTCACCTGGAAGATCGACGTGTTCAAGATGATCGCCTCTCGGACGCGTGACATGCCCGCGATGTCCCCGATGAACGCCTGCGTCGAGGGGAAGTCGAGCGCGCTCACGATCCCGAGCAGAGTCGCGAGGACGAACACGTGCCACAATGCGATGACCCGGGTCTGGACGAGGATCGCGAACACGAACGCGAGGATCATCGCGAAGGACTGGGTTGCGATGAGCACTTTCCGTCGGTCCCAGCGGTCGGCGAAGACGCCCATCCACGGCCCGAGGACAAACGTCGGCAAGAATGCGAGCATCGCGGCGATGCCCAACGCGGTGCCGGAGTGGGTCAGCTCCCAGACGACCCACGACTGCGCCGTCTGCTGCATCCAGATTCCGATGAGGGAGATGACTTGTCCCGAGAGGTAAATGCGCACGCTCCGGATCCGTAGCGGAGACAGACTTTCGGCCCATGCACGCGCCCCGTTCCGAAGGCGATCCGCGACAGGTGCACCTTGCAGCCGATCCGCCATTGAGTGTCACCTGCTAGACGCAAAGTGCGGATTCGTCATGATGCAATAGGAAAAAACCCAGCCGAGAAATGCGGAAGGTCACCGGCCTCGCCCCGGCATCGAGGCCGAGACAGATAAGGTTGCGGCTGCAAAATTGTCGCGCCGCGACGAATCCGGTTTGTGATGACGATCCTGAGCAACGAAAGGATGATTCAAATAGAGATGACGCCTGCCTGACGCGATGGCGCGGAAGGAAGTCCGGCTGACTCGAGCCGCCCGTCGCCGAGCACGTCACCGGAAGGGTGCTGGGCCATCCCATCGAATCAAGAGACGTAGACATCGGTGAGGACTCACTCGACCGTGGCTGAGCGGTCCCCATTCCGCGCGGCCAGCTTTTAGGTTTTGCGAGACGCTCTCCGCGGAGAAACGGAAAAGACCCCGCACCCCCTCACCGCTCGCGCGAGGCGAGACGGACCTACTGATGGAAGATGGCTGTTCGCTGAGGGAGGACGAATCCCTGGCCTCGGTAGGTTCGCGCCATATCGCGTCCAACCGGAAAGGCGCGAGGGACCTGCGTTGAGGGGAAACGCACCACGGACGCGACGGCAATCTGAGGCGACAAGGAATTTCGGCTATCTTCATGGAGAGAAGCGCCCAGGGCAGGATTTGAACCTGCGAGGGGTAACCCAGCGGTTTTCGAGACCGCCGCCCTACCGGACTAGGCGACCTGGGCAGCGAATCATCCTGAGACCGAAGGTTCGGATAAGTGTTCCGACGTTTGCGCTCGCGGGAGAACGCTTAAGTCCGGGAGCGTCCTCGACGACCCGATGCGCGTCACCGCGGAACTTCTCCCGGGTCGGAGGGAAGAGTCCGTCGAATTGGGTCCAACGGCCAGGGGTGTCGATTTGCTCCGGGCCCTTCGACTTGCCCCGGACGCACACATTTTGATCCGGGGCGACGGACCGATTCCCGCGGACGAGAGCTTAAGAGACGGCGAGAGGATTCGCGTGATCGGCGTCGTGTCCGGGGGCGTTTCCGCATGACCGCGACGCTCGTCCTCGTCCGCCACGGCGAAATCGTCCGCCCTCCGTACACGTCGAACTTCGACCGAGCGCCGCTCTCGGAACGAGGGGAGCACCAGATCCGTGCCCTCGGTCGGGCGTGGCCGGCGGACCCTCCTTCCTCCGTCTTCGCGAGCCCCCTGAGGAGGAGCATCGAAAGCGCCATCATCCTAGCAAGCGCGTTCGGACGGTCGATCACGAAGCGCTCGTGCCTGAAGGAATGGTCCGCCGACGAATCGGGAATCCCACAGCCCGAGTACGCGGCGCTGGAGAAGAAAGCATGGGCGGACCTTGACTTCGTCCCCCCGAGCAAGGAATCTTTGGAGCGGGCTGCGGTCCGATGTCGTGACTGTCTCGAGGACATCGCGAAGGAGGTGGACGGTGACACCGCGGCGGTCGTCGGTCACGGGACGCTCTTCTCCCTGGTGACTTCGACCTTGAGAGGCGAGGCCCCGACCGAGGCGTACAAGAACTCCATAGCCTTCGCATCCGCCGCAATCGTGGAGGGAGGCTCCGGGCTCCGTCTGGTGCGGGACTTCTCGACTTATGGGTCAGGCCGTTTGCCGGGGACTCCGACCTAGCGCCGTCGGAGTCTTGGGAAGAATCGCCCGGTGCGATTCCGGTATTCCCGATACGCGTCTCCGTACAGCCGGATCAGCTCTTCCTCCTCGGGCTTCGGATACTTGAGCGCCGTCAGGGCGAACAAGAGCGGAAGGATGACGAGGTTCTCCGCAAGGAGAAGGAAGCCCACGGAAGTGAGGAGGAACGACAGATAGATCGGATGCCGAATGTAGCGGTAGGGTCCGCGTTGAAGGAGAGGCCGTTCCCCGGGAAGCTTGCCATACACGTACTTCCCGGTCAGATATGCGCCCGACGTGAACAGAGGTAATCCGAGGAACAACAGGACGGCACCGAGAACCTGGATGACCTCCGCGAACGGAGGGACGAACGACCAGGGGTACCCGTAGAAGACGATGCCCGAGTCGAGCCCGTCGATCGCCAAGCCGACCGCCAGGATTGCGGGCAGCCCGAACTGAATCACATCCACGATCGTGGAAGCCCAATCACGTTTCTTTTTCGGTGTTCCCTCGCGTGCCTCCCTTAGACCCGCAGATGCGAAGCGTCTCTCCCATCCGATCCACGCGACGACGGCAAGGCCCCACCAAACGCCGGCGAGCAGGAGCAACAGAGAAGCGATGACTCGGGGAAGCAAACGTTTCCTCCATGCGCCGAATGTTTGCTCGGGGCAAATAGACTCCGTCGAGCACCCCTCGCGCGGACCCATTCAAAACCCTTAAGCTCCGCTCCTCTCTCCGCAGAGACCGCATGCCCTCGGACGAGGACGAGATGCTCCGGGAGATGGGCCTGCGGAGCGTCGACGACCTCTTCGCGGACATTCCCTCCGCCGTGCGGATTTCGAAGCTCGACATCCCGGACGGATTGCCGGAGGACCGCGTCGTCGCGCGCGTGACTTCGATGCTCGCGGCGAATCGGACCGTGGTCGACATGCCCACGTTCCTCGGGGGAGGCTTGTACGATCACTTCGTGCCCGCGAGCGTGCGGGCCGTCGTCTCCCGCTCCGAGTTCTACACGTCGTACACGCCGTACCAGCCCGAGATCAGTCAAGGCCTCCTCCAGGCGCTCTGGGAGTATCAGAGCCTCATCTGCGAGCTCACCGGGATGGACGCGGCGAACACGTCGATGTACGACGGCTCGACGGCGCTCGGCGAAGCGGCCCGAATGGCTCATCGAATCCACGGGGGTCGGATCTTCCTCATCCCGCGTGCGTTGCGGCACAACCGACGGGCGGTGCTCGCGAACTACGTCCTCGGCGCGGGCCTCGAGGTCCGCGAAGTGGACTACGACCGGGAGAGCGGGATGCTCGATCTCGCGAAGCTGAAGGGTTCTCTTTCTCCCGACGTCTGCGGCGTGTACATCGAGAATCCGAACTTCTTCGGCCGATTCGAAGAACAGCTCGAGGAAATTCGAGCCATGACGAACGGGGTGCTAGTCGTCGGGGTGAATCCGATCGCCCAAGCGGTCGTCCGTCCTCCAGGGGACTTCGGAGCGGACATCGTTGTCGGAGAAGGACAACCGCTCGGCACGCAGATGAACTTCGGCGGTCCACTCTTGGGAATCTTCGGGTGCCGACAACAACACATCCGGAAAATGCCCGGACGCGTGATCGGCTTGACGCGAGACGCGAAAGGCCATCGCGCATTCTGCATGACGCTCCAGACGCGCGAGCAACATATCCGCCGCGAGAAGGCGATGTCGAACATCTGCACGAACGAATCGCTCCTTGCGGTCGCGGCCGCGACGTACATGGCGGTCCTCGGCTCCAATGGCCTCCGGCGAGTCGCCGCGGAGAACATTCGTCGCGCGAAGGAACTCGCGGGTGCGATCGACAAGATCACCGGATTTGAGGCCCCGCTCTTCCACGGCGCCCATTTCAACGAGTTCGTGGTCCGACGGAAGAAGGGCTATGCGCCAGTCCACAGGGCTCTCCTGGAGAAGGGCATCCACGGCGGCCTACCGCTGACCCGTCAACTCCCGGAACTGAGTGATGCCGCGCTTTTCGCAACGACGGGTCGCCATACCCCGGAGGCGGTGCAACGTCTCCTCGGTGCGTTAGAGGCATTCCGATGAACTTCCGCCAAGCATACTGGGACGAGCCGCTTCTGATGGAGAAGCGATCCGGCCCGGACAGCGCGATTGACCTCGAGGATCTCGTCCCCGCGAAGATTCGGCGGGACCAACTCGCCATCCCGAACCTGTCCGAGCACGATGTGGTGCGGCACTTCACGCGTCTCTCGCAAATGAACTTTGGAATCGACACCGGATTCTATCCGCTCGGATCGTGCACGATGAAATTCAACCCGAAATTCACGGAGGAACTCGCGGCCCTCCCGACCGTTGCCCGGATCCATCCGGATCAGGACGAGTCCACCGTCCAAGGGGCGCTCCGCGTCCTGTACGAGCTGCAGGACCTCCTCGCACGGATCGCGGGGATGAATGCGGTCACGTTGCAGCCCGCGGCGGGAGCCCAAGGCGAGTACACAGGCTTGCTCCTCGCGCAGGCGTACCACCGGGAGCGCGGGGAGGAACGGCATGAGGTGATCATCCCCGACACCGCACACGGCACGAACCCCGCCTCGGCGGGGATGCTCGGGTTCGACCTCATCGAGATTCCATCGAAGGACGGACGCGTCGACCTCAAAGCGCTCGAGGCCGCGGCGGGTCCGAAGACGCTCGCACTCATGCTGACGAATCCGAACACCCTCGGGATCTTCGAAGAGCACGTCCTGGACATAGCGCAGATCGTCCACGACGCGGGCGGCCTCCTCTATTACGACGGCGCGAATTTCAATGCGATCCTGGGCCGCACCTCCCCGGGCAAGATGAATTTCGACATCGTCCACTTCAATCTGCACAAGACCTTCACGACGCCCCATGGCGGCGGGGGCCCGGGGGCCGGACCCGTCGGCGTCAAGAAACCGCTTGAGCCGTTCCTTCCGGTGCCGGTGATCGGGCTGAACGGCCGCGGCTATCACCTGAACTACGACCGCCCGAAGTCGATCGGGAAAGTGCGCGCGTGGTACGGGAACTTCGCCCTCCTGGTGCGAGCGTACGCCTACATTCTCCGGATGGGCGGAGACGGCCTCAAGGAGGTCTCCGACCGGGCGGTGCTGAACGCGAATTACATCCGTCACCGGCTGGCCGGGGTCCTCGACGTGCCGTTCGGCGGGCTCCGGAAGCATGAGTTCGTCGCGAGTGCCGCGAAGCTCGCGGCCGAGCGAGGCGTCCGCACGGTGGACCTCGCCAAGCGCCTCATGGATTTCGGCTACCATCCGCCGACGGTGTACTTCCCGCACCTGGTCGAAGAAGCGCTCATGGTCGAGCCAACGGAGACGGAGACGAAGGAAACGCTGGACGGGTTCGTGGAGGCCCTCAAGAAAATCGTGAAGGAGGATCCCGAAACGTTGCACTCCGCGCCTCACAACACCGCGGTCGCGCGCGTCGACGAAGTCCAGGCGGCGCGAGAACCGATCCTCAGTTGGCGGACGTTGAAGTCCCGGAAGCCGCTCTCATAGTTCGAGCTCGTCTCGATGGAGACTGCCGAGGAGGATGTACGCCCAGTCGAGCTTTCGCTGTTTCGTGTGGCGGTCGAGGTCCTTTGCATTCGGTTGCTCGAAGTCGAAGCCGACCAATCGGATACGTGCGGCGCCGAAGTGATCCGCGAGGAACACGGCCCGATCTCCGTCCGTGAAGCCTCCGAAAT
The DNA here is from genome assembly GCA_035557795.1 of Thermoplasmata archaeon. Taxonomy (GTDB): domain Archaea; phylum Thermoplasmatota; class Thermoplasmata; order RBG-16-68-12; family RBG-16-68-12; genus RBG-16-68-12. The sequence goes on from DATMDM010000034.1 coordinate 20,330, forward strand.
TCCGAAGGCCTCCGACGGGCCTGGATTGTGTCGTCGCCACCGTCGCCCCGGAGAACCGCGGGGCCCATTGTCGCACCGCCGGCCCGTTGTCGCCATGGCCATGGATCACCGCGATCGTTCCCTCGACATTCGCTTTCACTTGATCCGTCACCGTCCCGTCCAGGTCGGTCACGAGGATGGCCGGAAGGAGACCTTTCTCAAGCGCGACCGAGGTGGCCTCGTCCGCGGTGAGGAGAACCCCGCGGGCCTCGCCGATCTCCTGTGCGACGTTCGGACCGTTTCCGGCCACCGTCACTTCCTTCCCTCGGATGATCTTTCGAAGGCCCGAGTCGGCCACCCGAGTCCCGCCAAGGAGCTTGTCGAGCTCGACGGCAACCGCCTCGTCCTTTTCCCGGGAGAATCCGAAATCTTTCCGGATCTCTTCGTAGAACGGCTCCCAGGCCTCGAATTCCATCCGAACCCTCGGGGCGGCTAGCTCTCATCGGCCGAATCCGGGCGCTCCGCCCGCGTTCGGTATGAGAGACCGGTGACCGCGACGAGAAACAGGGCGAGGCCCATGCTCAGATAAATCAGCGGCAAGGAGGCGGCCGGGTTGTACTCCCCGAGGATCGTCTGGAGGATCTGCGTCATCCCGAGGACCAAGAGGCCCAGCGCGACGAACGTCACCGCGACGGCGACCGCGTGCCGGGGAGCCCGGCCATGACGAAGGTAGGCGCTGATGACCTTGCCGCCTTCGAAGAGCAGCGTGCCGATGACGATCCACCAGACCGCGCCGATGACGAACCAGAGGAACTGCGACACGTAGGAAGTCCCGCCGTTCCGGCCCGCGGTATCCGCTCCGAAGAAGATCCCGACGAGGATCAGGATGAGGGCGGAGACGTTGAAGAAGATCCCCAGGTTCCCCGTGGCAACGGAATCCCGGACCCGGTCGTAGTACTCGCCGCCTTTCTTGAACACGTCGCCGATGCTCTGGAACGGCAACGAGATCATGATGAAATACAGGCCCGCGAGGATGAGGGCGAGGCCCGAGGCCGCGTTGGGGAGGGCCAGATAGATCGCGCCGAACAGCAGGAGGACGAATCCCAGGGGGGCCACAATCTTACGGCGCACTCGGGGATTCTTCAGCTGCCGGCCGATCGTGTAGTACAACGATTCCGCGGTCGGCGTCTGCCGGACGTACACCCGACGCACGTGGTCGACCCGGATCCGCGAGCCGATGATCGGCGAGAACGCTTCGTCCTCGGCTCCGTCGGAGACGAGGAACACGCGATCCGGCCGGAGCTGTTCGAGGACCTGGTCGAGTTGCTTCGTCAGGACGAGATCCGAGACGGCACCGACGCGGACATCCCCGCAGATCGTCGCGACCTCCGCGTCCGTGTTCTCTTTCTGGAGGCCGTCGTAGATCGAGACCGCGCTCAGCAGGGCGTTGACGTCGGAATCTTCGGGATCCGCGAGCCCGAGCTTCGTCGCCGCCGCCAGATTCTGGTCGCGACCGATGAGAGGGGTCCGAAGCCCCGTCTTGGCGCCGATGTCGTTGTCCCGATCGACGCACAGGACCAGGGTTTTCATGGTCAGGATACCTACCAATCCCATGATATATCAAACTTGCCGGACGGTTTGTAAACGGCAGAGCTAAAACAACCCGAGGCCTTCCTCGATTCTCCCCAGCTCGATGGGTGTGGTCCGCGAGCCTACGACGGCCCCGTGGGAGTTCGCGACCATGCACGCGCCGACCTGAGCGGCGCCGTAGTTCGCGGTCGTGATCACGACGGGCACCCGCAACGTGGACTTGACGACCTCCATCTCCCCCGGACGCGCGTGCGGATGGCAAAGGACGCCCTTGTTCGTCGCGACCGCGACGCTGCCGACGGTCTTGATGCCCGCGACGGTGCCGCGCACGACATTCACCCCGAGGACCTCTCCGATGAACGTGACCGCTTCGTCGTCGTAGCCCGGATGGACTACCGCCCCGTAGTCGTTGCACAGGACGTTGTTCCCGACCGCGCTGAGCCGATGCGGGAGCGGATAGACCGCGTCGCCGATCGCGTCGAGCTCCGCCTCCTCGATGAACGGGGACGCGAGGATGCCTTTCGAATTCAACGCGAGGAGCGAGCCGACGACGGTCGAGTGCCCGACGCTCGTGACGATGGGGGAGGTCTCGAGCGCACCGACGATGTGCCGGATCGCAGACTTAGGGACGTCCGGGGCCACGATCAGCAGCTCGTCGTTCGCCGCGCAGAAAACGCCGATGTAAGGGTTCCCCGCGATCTGGAGCCGCCGAAGCAAATGGGTCCCTCAGTCCTCCGGGAGGGAGACGACGGCGGAGCCGTCCTCGAACTTGATCGCCTTGACGCGGATCCGGCGGGGCGGATGCTCGCGGCCGCGCTTCCACAAGTACTCGTTCAAAACATCGTCGATGAAGATTCGGTCCGGCTTCAGGTGTTGCTGCACGTGCTCGCGAATCGCCTTGATCGCCCGCGGGGTTCGGTCCGTGCGAGACGCCGCCCAGGCGGCCCGCAAGGGGATGACCATGATGCGTTCCTCTTCCTGCTCGGCCATGGCCTCACGCCTTCAGCTTGTTTCGTCGCCACGACCGCTTCTTCGGGTGGCGCGTGAATCGCCGTTTCGTCCGCTGGATGACCCACGCGGGGACACGCCGATTCGACTTGACCGCCCGAAGGAGGCGGAGCTTCTTCGCGTACGGCTTGTTCCTCGCCACGGTCAACGCCTCTCGATCTTGATGTCCCGCTTGCGGGGAATCACGCGCTCGAGGATTTGCCGGAGGGTCGGGTCGTCGATCATCCGCTGCACCCGGCCGCTTTGCGCGAGCGCGATGAGTTGGTTCTCGATGTTCTCCTTGAGCTCCGGGTACGCGAGCTCGATCCGTCCAAGCCGCTCGCGCGCTTCCGGGGTCAAGATCTGACGGAGAATCGTCTGCCGTTGGGCTTGTTGCTGGTCCCGATACTGTTGCTCGGCCTGGGCCTGCACCTGGGCCTGCTGCAGCTCCGCCATCTTTCGCCGACGGATCGCATCGAGCTCGTCCTGGTCCATCGACATCGGATCACGGGCCTCCCGCGTACTTCGTGAGCTCGGGATTCGTCTTCGCGAGTTCCATCAAGATGTCGTGCGCGAGGGAATCGAGGAGCTTGCGGCCCTGGGCGCTAATCGAGCGGCCCTTCTTGTCCGTCTTCGTGAGGAGACCCAACGCCTCGAGCTGCTGCATCGCCTCGCGGGCGACCGAGCGCGAGCCGCGGCGCGGGTGATACGGCGCGGAACCGTCATCCCGGCGTCCGCCGAACTCCGCCGCGAGGCGCGACGTGCCGACCGGCCCGTGCAAGTAGACCTTCCGCAAGACCGCGGCGACCCGGCGATACCACCAGTCCTTTTGCACCGGGGCCTTCTCCGTGTTCACGCCCGTGCGGGCGAACGCCGCCCATTCTGGCGGCTTGATCTTGCCTTCCGCCTGCAACTTCTCCTTGATGCGTTCGATCAGGAGGACCGGAGGTACATCGTATGCGGTCGTCATCGGGAACACGCGTCGGGTTCGCGCTTCATAAATCAAGGTCGTATTTGAAGGCTTGCGTGCTCTCACGGAGCGGATTGTCATCTCGCGCGTCGAGCGGTTTTCTCGGAGGTACCCACGCGCCCACTCCGACGTTTTTCGAGGTCTAAGAACAAACGCATCTCCGTTGTTCGTTCGAATCCGAGGCGGGTGTAGATCGGCTCGCCAAATGCCGAAGCGTGGAGGAGCATCACGTGGATTCCGCGTGCCCTTGCGAATCGAATCGTTTCGCGCACGATGCGAGCTCCGTGCCCGCGACCGCGATGGGCCGGCTCCGTGAACATCGAGAGAAGATACGCAGCCGTGGTCCCTTTCCAGTTCGGCCTCGGCTGAACTTGCATGAGCCAGACACAGCCACTCGCGACGGGTTCCTCTCCGACATCGACGATGAAGCCGGCGAACCGATTCGACTTCATCTGCGTCCGTGCCCAACGACGGTACGCGCGGTCGGCAGCGTCGAGGTCCGCTTTCGAGATCCTTGCGATTGCCCTCCACATGCCGCGGCGATGGCGGACGAGGAGATCCAAATCCCCGAGGGTTGCCCGACGGACGATGCCGCGAACCACGGTGTACGGATTCGGAGCGGGGACTTGTCTCTTCCGCATCCCCGAGAGTTAACCTTGTTTAAGGTTGATTCCTGGGACCATGATGTCCGAGGCCACGCGGACCCCGATCCCGCGGAATCTTCATGTGGACTCCCCTCCTCTCACGAGTGTGTCTTCCGACCCGAGGATCCTAGTTGCCGTCTCGGGCGCCTCCGGCGTGGAATATGCGCGGCGCCTCATCGAGATTCTCGGGGACCGCGCCGATCTCGTTACCACGAAGGACGCCCAAGCGGTCATCGAGATTGAGACCGGTCTGACGATGAAGGAATTTGCCGCAGGGGCACGGTCGACTTACGGCGAGGACAATCTGGCGGCGGCGCCTGCGTCGGGCTCGTCTCTCTTCCGGGCCGTCGTCGTGGTACCGTGCAGTGGGACGACGCTCGCAAAGATCGCCACAGGCATCGCCGATAATCTCGTCACGCGAGCCGCCGCCGTGGCGATCAAGGAAAATCGGAAACTGATCCTGGTCCCTCGTGAGACCCCGGTCGGCGCAATCGCCCTGGAGAACATGCTGAAGCTCGCACGCCTCGGCGTCGTCATCATGCCCGCATCCCCGGGATTTTACGGGAAGCCGAAACGGATCGCGGACCTGGTTGACTTCGTCGTCGCACGAATCTTGGACCATCTCGGTGTCGAACACTCGATCGGCGTTCGGTGGAGCGGCCCGGAATGACGCCGGTCAGAGCTGCGCGGACAGGTCGAGGTACTCGTCGAACTCGGCGTTGAGTCGTCGGATGTCCTCCTCGGAGAGGGCTCCGGGCGAGACCCGCGCAATCACGGTCACCCCGTGCACGAACGCCATGTCGTTTGCCTTCCGGAGAAATCGGATGACATCGGCGAGCGACGACTCGGAGATGATCTGGTCCAAGCCGTCGTACAGGATCACCCCGCCCTTCCGTTCTCGCGTCACTTGCAGGATCGGTCTCAACCCGACGGGATCGAGTTCCTTCGGATCGATCGCATCAACCCCGTGACTCGAGACTTGCACGACGGGGACGTCCTTCACGCCAAACTCGAGGCGCATCCGCTCCGCAGCCGCGGACGTCATGCAGATGGCGGGCCGACCCAGTTTCGTGAGGTCCCTCAGCCATGCGAAGCCGATCGACGGATTGCCCGCGACGACGAGGTAGCGCCTGCCCTCGTCCAGATGACGCAGGAATTCGCTGCAGTTCGAGCAGGGCGCCACGCGGGGGTCGGTCCCCTGCGGGACGGTCTGCAACTCACCGCACGACTCGCATCGCATCGAGACGTCGGTGGTCGCGCGGTCAGCCTCGACCGTAATCGGAGTGCGGCAGTTCGGGCATTGGGTCAGGCTCGCGGCACACGATAGGTGGTACATCGCGCCGCACGTGCAACGATACGTCGGATCGGTCCCGAGGATCTCGCGCTGGCAATGCGGGCAGGTTCCGAGGACGGCTCCCGCTTCCGAAGGGCCCGTCGGGATCGCAACCTTCCTAACGACGACCTGCTCCTCCTCGCTCTCGACGGACGCCGCGCGCTCGACCTTCCCGGAGTAGTACGCTCGCGTTCCGAATCCGAGCACCACGGCCAGGGCGATGGCAAATAGCCAGTACACGAGCCCGGAGATGAAGACGCGGACACCGAGGATCCACGTTGCCGTCGGGACGAAATAGAACAGGACGAGGAGGGCCATGGCCAAGGCTCCGAGCCGATGGAGCCACTTGGCCTTGTGGACCGCGAGCCGATACGCCGCGGGATGGGATTCGCGGTATCTCAGGTACGCGCCATGCTGGAGGCGCGAGATCGCGTACGAAGCGACGAGCATGACGGCGAACAGAACCTGAGGGTTCTCGAACACGTCAAACGCCGCGTAGCGGATCGTCTCGTTCGGAATCGAGGACGCATTCCGCGTCGAACTGTAAAAGAGGATCTCCCCGCCGGGGGTCCGGATGACTTGGAGCCCCCCGGATCGGACGACGGGGCTCGAGAAGCTCAGCGGGCCGACCAGATAGTGGGTATCGTCCTGGACGACCTCTCCCTCGTAGAAAGAGGGCGCGTGGAGCGCGAAGTCACGAATGAAGAATCCCCGAGCGCTGCCCGTGGCGTCCGAAGTGAAGTTCAATCGGAGTCGCACCCGGTCGCCGAGGTAGCCCGTCAGGTTGACCCGTACGTTGGACCAAACGCCGCGAGTGGTCTGCGGCAGATCCGGACTGGTTCCGAACAAGAGGTTCGTCCAATCCGTAAATGCGGGCGCGTGGGCGATCTGAAGTCGGAGCCGATCCTGCGCATCCGCGACTTGGCCGGTGTAGTTGAACGTGGTCCAGGCCTGGGAGGCGAAGCGGAGGTCGAACGGGATGTAGACAGCGGAGGAAATCGCGCGGACGGGGTCCGCCGTCGTCCGAGCGGCCGCCACGGTGTTGTTGGCATACGTGCCGGTCGCGGGGTTCCCGGCCCACAGGGCTTCACACGGGGATGGGATACCGGCCGGACAGCCGGGTGCGGGAACGATGTTCCAGCCGCCCTCCACGAGGAACGGCCATCCGGGATACAACCCCGAAGCGTTCAGGTTCGGTGATTGAGCGGCCTCATACCAAAAGACGCGGTAAAGGGAATCGACCAGCGACTCGGTGGGGAGCGACACGCGCGCATTTCGCGTCGTCGTGTTCGCCTCGAAGAGCATCCGGATCTCGACGTCGGCGGATGTGCTGAGGTTCGTGTTCGCAAGGCCCGCCGTGCTGTGTGAGAAGCCTACCGCGGGATCCGCGTTCTTCTCTCGGAGGTCGAAGGGCCACAGCCGCATGTATTGTGCGAGCGTCCCCTGGCCGCCGGACCCCTCGAGCACGTTCTCGACCCGGTCCGTGTAGTTTGCGCCCTCGGCGGCGTCCAAGACCCCGTTGCCGTTCGCGGATGTCGCCGCGCCTTCGAAAGGAAAGCCGCGCGGGATCTGACCGTATTCGTCGAACAGGTGCAGAATTTTCGCGCGGAGGTCCGTCGCCTTGACCCCGGTCAGCGTCCACGTCACGTGGCCGCCGCCATTCAGGTCGGAGGTTCCGAACAGTTCGTAGTCCGTCGAGACGACCATGTGACCGGCGGGATTCTGGCCGACCGCGGGGGTGAAGACACTCCAGAACACCAGAAGGAAGGCTACCACAGCGAGGACGGCTGGGCGCGCCGAACCCATGAACGCGAAGGAAGGCTCCCGTCGGATAAAGGCTTGCTCTGCGTTTCGCAATCCAACACCGACGCCTCCATTCGAAAAGATAAAAACCGGCCGTGAGTATCGTGGCGCCGTGGTTCCTCAGGATTTGTCGAAGTTGGTGGCGGGCGGCGTCGACCTCGACCAGGAATTCGAGCGGGCCACGAAGACCCTCGAGTCGATCGGCCTCTCCGGATACGAGGCCCGCGGATACATCGCGCTCGTCGCCCACGGGTACGGGAGCGCGGAAACCATCGCCGAGACCGCGAAGATCCCCCGGACGTCGGCGTACAAGGTGTTGCAGAGCCTATGCCAGAAAGGATTCGCCATCTCGACCCGCGGGCGCCCGACGATCTTCAAGCCGGAAGCGCCCAGCAAGGTCAAGGGACGCGTGATCGACCACCTGGAGGACACGTTCGCGAAGCTCGACATGCTCCACGAGGTCCTCCGGTCTAAGGGGGAGCCGCAGCTCGTCTACACGATCGTCTCGAAGCCGCGGGTCCTCGAGAAGATCGGCGAGCTGATCGACCAGTCCTCGGAGACGTGCATCGTCTCCACGCCGACGTTCTCGGAGATTCGGGAGAACGTGGGGAAGAAGATCGAGCAGGCGATCGCCCGCGGCATCCGGTTCACGATCATCACGGAGCCCGGTCAGAAGATCCCGGAAGGGGCGAGCGTCGTGAACCGTAAAGGCCTGATCGCGACGGACGTGATCGTCGACGGTTCCGCGGCCTTGATCGCGGCGCCGGACCTGTCCGCGTGCGGCTACACCGACAATGCGTCCCTGTCGAGACACCTGGAGAACTTCCTCGAGATCATCATGAATCTAAAGGAGTGATGCCGGAACGTGGTCACGTCGGCGCGCTCCTTTGACGTGGTCGTGATTGGTGCAGGCCCGGCCGGCGGCTATCTCGCGGGCAAAGTCGCGCAGGCCGGGTACGAGGTCGCCCTCGTCGAGGAGCACCGCGAGATCGGGGAGCCAATCCAATGCGGCGGTCTCGTCACTCCGCGCGTCTTCGAATACGTGGACTGCAAAGAGACGATCATCGGGGCAGTCCACGGCGCGGAGCTGTACTCGCCCTCGGGTCGACGGCTCGTGATCGATGGCCATCGCACGCAGGCGGTCGTCGTACAACGGGCGATGTTCGACCGGGCAATCGCGACAGATGCCGTCCGGAAGGGAGCCCACACCTTCCTGGGGGCGCAGGCGCAAGCCGCGCGCAGGGAGGACGGCGGCGTCGAGATTTCGATTGACCAGGATGGGGAGCCCCGGAAACTGCACTGCAAACTGCTCGTCGGTTGCGACGGCGTTCGCTCGAACGTGGCGAAGTGGTTCAACATCCTCCGACCGAGGAAGATCCTCCCCGGCTTTGAGGTGGAGATGACCGGCGTCCGAGGGGACCCCGGATTCGTCACGCTGTTCATCGGGAACGAGATCGCGCCGGGCTTCTTCGGATGGATCATCCCGAGCGGCGACACGGCCCGGGTGGGACTGTGCGTTGGCGAAGGGAACGCGTACGCGTACCTGGAGAAGATGCTGACTCGGCCCGAAGTACGGCAGTACACGAAAGGGGCCCAGCCGATCCTGTACATCGCGGGCGGCATCCCGCTTGGTTTTCCCCGTCGCACCTACGCGGACAACGTCCTCGTCGTCGGAGACGCAGCATGCCAAGCGAAAGCGGTGTCCGGAGGCGGAATCTTTACGGCTCTCACCTGCTCGAGCTTCGCGGCGCAAACGGCGATCGAGGCGTTGGAGACGAACGACTTCTCCGGACGGGTGCTCCATCGGTACCATCGAGCGTGGACGAAATCCATTGGGAAGGAACTCCGCAAAGACCTCGCGATTCATGAGAGCTTCAGCAGGCTTTCCGATGACCAGTTCGAGGAACTGTTCGACATCTTCGACAGCCCGGAGATGCTCCATCTGATTGAGAAGAAAGGCGACATCGACTTTCCGTCAAAAGTCGGCTGGGCCCTCATCAAGGAGGATCCGAGACTCCTGAAATACGTTGGGAAAGCGCTGCGGGCCATGATCGCGAAGAACGTGGGAATCTAGAACGAATGCCACTGCCCCTCTTGGGGCAACAAGACCTCTCGACCCTCGAGTGCATCGGCGAGAATCTGGCGGTTCTCCCCATGCATGAGCACGACCCGTTGCGGGTCGCAGCCCTCGATAAACCGAATGAGATCGTCGTGGCCTGCGTGGGCGCTGAAGTCGAACTTCTGCCACTCGCACTTGATATCGACCGTGACGCCGTACAGATCGATCACGCCTTCTTCGACGAGGCGCCGCCCGTTCGTGCCTTCGACTTGGTAGCCGGTCAGGAGGACCGCGCTTCGCGGATCCTCGCGAATTTTCTCCAGGTACCGCAAGACCGGGCCGCCATCGAGCATCCCGCTCGTCGTCACGATCACCTCGCCGCGCAATGCGAGTTCGCCCTCCCGATGGCTCCGCACGACATGGGTCCGGTTCATCGCCTTTCGCAATGCTTTCACCGAGCGGACATACTCCGGGCTTTCAACATAGATCGAGTTCACTTTTTTCCCCATCCCGTCCAGCCAGACCTCATGCCGGGCCTTCGCGAGCGTCAGCAGCACGTCCTGCGTCCGGCCGACCGCAAACGAGGGGACGAGCGCGAGCCCGCCGCGGTTCACGACTTGTTCGATCTTCCGCAGGAACGCGTGTTCGGACTTGAGCCGCTCCGGGTGCTGCCGGCCGGCGTAGGTGGACTCGATGAACAGGGTGTCGCAATGCACCGGACGGGCGCCCCACACCAGATCCGTCGTGAGCGTATGCAAGTCTCCTGTGAACAAGGTGGTCTCCGTCCCGTTCACTTCGTACATCGTTGCCCCGGGGATGTGGCCGGCGGGATGGGCCGTGACCTCGAGGTCTCCGATGTCGACGTTGTCCCCGAAGTCGATCGTCCGATACCTGCGGCGCGCGGTCCGCAGGTCTCCGTCGTCGAACGGGGCGTCGAAGCCTTCCGCATCCGCGATCTTCAGGGAGTCCACCAGGAGGAGGTCCGCGACATCGGCGGTCGGCGGCGTCAGGACAACGTCCACGTCTTGCCGGCGGGTGACCCACGGGATCATCCCCGTGTGGTCGAGGTGGGCGTGGCTGATGAACATCCCGTCCACGGGAGGGGCGGGCATCGGGTACTGCGGCGGATCCCGGGGCAGCAGCCCGTAATCGAAGAGCAGGGAAGTCGGTCCCTTCTTCAGGATCATCCCGAGGCGGCCGACTTCCGAGGCGCCGCCGAGAAACTGAAAGTCCATCGGTTCCGCCGTCGATGGTCCGGAGGTCTATAAGACCTTCGCACTGCCTGGGAGGAAGAGTCGCTGGCAGCGGATCGCGCGCGCCATCCGACGGCGGCCGAGGAGGATCATCGCGGCGTCGAGCAGCCGGTCGGACCCGAAGAATCGATCGGCAAAGCGCTTGATCCGGACCCCTTCGGTCAAAGGCCCACCGACGGCTGTCCTCCAGCGCGTCTCGTACGCGTCGAGCGGCGTGCCGTCGAGGAGATGGTCCGCCGCGGTCAGGCCTGCGAAACGGCCGGCAATCATCGCCACGTTATTCCCGCCGCCGTTCGTCGCCATGACCATGCCGGCGGCGTCGCCGACCAGCATGACGTTGTCCTTCACGGTCCGAGGCGGGGGCCCGAGGACCGGAACGAAACCGCCCGTCGCCTTGCCGGGCTCGAGGCCCCGAGCCGTGACGAACTTGTTGAACAGGTCGCGCAGGTTCCCGCGGAAGCGCTCCCAGGTCCCGAGGCCGACGTTCGCGCATCCCGCCTTCGGGATGATCCATGCGTATCCGCCCGGCGCGAGGTTGCCAAAGAACATGTCCGTTGCGTCGCTGAAGTCGCCCTCCGCGGTCGCGCTCATCGCGGGCGCCGAAATGGGCCACTCGAGCCCGACCGACTTCGCGACGGTCGATCGCGGGCCGTCGGATCCGACGACGACTTTGCCGTGGAATGTCCCGCGGTTCGTTTCGACCTCGTCTCCTCGCACGCGGACCACGGTCGTCTCCGTCATCAGCTCCGCGCCTTCCTGAACGGCCTGCGCGGCGATCCCTTGGTCCATCTTGTCGCGCCGCACGGTGAAACCCTGGAACGGGATGTCGTACCGTCGACCGTTCGGGGACCAGACCCGGATGACGGGGGTGTCGATTTCTCGGACTCGATATGGGACCACCATGAGATCGTCGAGTTCGGTGACGGTCGGGAAGATCGCGCGGACCTCCTCGTTGTGGGCGACATACTCGCCACACTGGACCGGGACGCCGATCTCCTTGCGCTTGTCCACGAGCAGCACTTTCAGGCCGCGACGCGCGGCATACCGAGCCGCCGTGGCACCCGCGGGTCCCGAGCCGACCACGATCACGTCATAGGGCGAGGGCATCGCGCCGCCCCCTCACGAGTCGCGCGAGAGGACGTAGTCGATGAGTTGGGCCATGCTCGCTTTCGCGTCGCTCTCAGGGAGCGGGTCGAGGGCCTTCTTCGCGAGCTGGCCGAAGCCGAACGCCTCCGCGCGGGCTTTCTCGATCGCGCCGGAATCCCGGAGGAGCCCAAGCCCCCGCTGGACATCCTCCTCCCGTTTGCGGCGCTTCGCGATGAGACGCCCGAGTGCGCGGACGTCAATCGAACTGCCGTCGTTCAGGGCGTGGATCGCGACGAGGGTCACGTTTCCCTCCCGCAAGTCCGTACCCGTGCGTTTCCCGAGACGCGCGCCGTCCCCGATGACGTCGAGGATATCGTCCACGATTTGGAAGGCGATGCCGAGGTTCAGGCCGTATTCGCCGACGGCCTCGATGTCCTCGAGGCGGGCCCCGGCGATGAGCCCGATGATCTTCGCCCCCGCCATGATCGGCAGCGCCGTCTTCCGTGTGATGATGTCGACGTACTCCTGATGGCTCACGCTCGTGTCGAACGCGTGGCGTTTCTGACGAATCTCTCCTTCGGCTAGGGCGGCGCACGCGTCGGCCGTGAGCTCGACGATTTCCGCATCGAACTTCCCTCCGATGCCGAACGCCTTCACGAACAGGAAGTCGCCCGTGATCAGGGCGTTCTGAAGCCCGAACTTCTTGTACGCGGTGAGGCGCCCGCGGCGCATCTCCCCGCCGTCGTTGATGTCGTCGTGGATCAGGGTCGCCGAGTGGATGAGCTCGAGGGCCGCGGCGAGGTCGATCGCCTGCGAGACGTCCGTGCCACCCAGGGCCCGGAACGCGAGGAGGGTGACCATCGGCCGGATGCGCTTGCCGCCCGCCTCGATCACATACCGGGCGATGTCATGGAGGAGGGGTTCCTCGGACACGATGCTTCGCCGGATCTTCGCCTCGACGAGGGCCATCTCCTTGGCTACTCCAAAATCCAAGGAGGTCGTCATCAAGGCGGTCCCAATCTGTCCTATCGCCCCGACTTATATAACCATTTCCGGCGTATGGTGTGGTGACGTTCGCGGGAGGCAACGGGCCTCCTGAGAAACCGGTGCGAACCCGTAGGCCGGGGCGACTGAACCGTTCACTGCCCGCGGGCCGCTTCCCCGGCGACCTCGATAATCGCCCGGGTCGGAACGGTCCCGTTGGTGGCCACGTGCTTGATCGCCGGCGCGATCGCCTCGAGGAACGTGTGAATCATGTCGTCGCGGTTGCCGATCCAGTCCGCCATCATCACGACGGGCATCATGATCGTCATGAACGGATAAACGAGGTTCTCGTCATGGATGTCGGTCGTCGCGAGGCGGATCGCCTTCGACGTCAGGTCGGCGATTCGGCGCAGGTGACCGTCGTAGTCCTCAATCGTCAGGTGCGGGTTGTAGTTCCGGATCGAGGTGAGTTCGCGGAGCTCCTTCTCCCGCATCGCGATCAGGGAGAGGTTGGCGATGCCGTTCCGAAGGTCGTGGTGGATGCTCACGACATGGTCCATCAGGATGACCGCGGCGTCGTAGTAATACCACCCGGCCAGGAAGTTCTTCATCCGCCGGATGTCGTACGCCTGGTCGGTGAAGGCCATGTCGATCAGGTTGTGCCGGCTCGCCGCGGAGACGTGCCCGCCGAGCTTCTCCCACCAGTGCATCGTGTCGTCCGGCGCGTAGAACGCCTCCGTGATCTTCTCCATCCGCGCGATCGAGAAGTTCGGCTCTTTCTCGAACATGGACAGGGCCTGGCCGAGGGCCACCCGCTCGTCCATGATCTCCATCTGGTAGAAGTAATCGTGACCGTGCGGCGAGTTGTTCCACAGGACGTTGAAGCCACGCACGATGTTGTTGATCAAGTCGAACAGCGGGATTTGCTCTTGGCGCAGCATCGTCACGAGGCGTTTCGTGAAGCTGGTCGAGTCAAAGTCCGGGTCGAGCATCGAGCTGAGGACCATGTGGTGTAGGTCCTTGGCCTCCAGGTAGGAGTAGTTGCCCTTGTCGATCAAGTCGTCCAGGATGCCGATGACGCATTCCCGGAAGATCTTCGCCGTCATGGCCCGGTGCAGGTTCTCCGTCGTCATGTGGGGGCTGTACTGCTCCGTCATCATCGTCGCCCCGGCGGCGAACCGCAGGGTCTGGAGGTAGTTCCACACTTCCCCCTGGTCTTCCCAGAACGCACCGGCCGGGATGTTCGGCGGTCGGAGCGGGAGGCCTTCCGGCGGGGCGTTCTCCTTGAGCCGCTTGAGGGTTGCATGGACGTTGGAGATGTGGTCCTTCAGCGAGTTCTTGTCGAAACCGAAGTCGTGGAAGTCGAACAGGCCTTCCGCGTACCCGCCGAGGCGGAGCACGGTCCGCGAGAGGAGATCGAGATCCTCGGGGTTGATGCCGAGCGTGTTAGAGGACTGAGAAGGCAAGGGACCGAAAGAGATGTCCTCGTAAGCCCATATGAAGAGGGACCCGTTGATTCTCCGTTACGATTATTATTGCTGAGAACACCGGGTCCGCATCGGCTACGGAATCGCTTCAGATAACAGGCGGGGACCGCTTAAATAGCCTCGAGGGAGGCTAGTGTATATCCAGAACGGGTGAGCGTCCCTGGCGGATGCAACTAGCATTGTAACCTACCTGAGCGCGGCGAGCGCGCTCTTTCTGTCGGCGGTCATCATCGTCGCGATCGCGCGGCAGAAGACCGGCCGCCCGTTCCAGAAGCATGTCCTGCTGTTCGCTGTCTCCCTCCTCGTTTGCGCGATCATCTCCAACGTCCTGATTAGCATTTACATCACGGAGCCGGGGCAGGGCTCGGCGCCGGCGGTCCAGGCGGGGATCGTCCTGTCGAAACGCGTCCAGGCGACGTTCGATTACCTGTTCGGCATCACCATCGGCGCGTTCATCGTCGTGGCGACGACGGCCGGAATTACGTCGCGCAAGGACTTCTTCCACTACATGACGAACGAATTTCCGAATTCCTACGTGTTCTATGTCTTCATCATGTTCGTGACGATCGTCACGATCCTCGTCTCCCCTGTCCAAGTCGTCCAAGTAAATCCGACGTTCATCTCGTTCGAGCCCTACTTCCTCTTCATCAATGGCTTCGCCGTGGCGACCCTCATCCTGTACGCGCCGTACCGGTTCATCGTGCACATGCGGCGGACGAAACCGGACGAAGAAGTCCGCCGAGACACATTCCTCATCATCTTTGGGATCTCCGGCTTCGCGGTCGGCGAACTGCTCTTCGAGATCCTCTTGCCGAACTTCGGGATCGACCTGCGGGCACCCGGTTTCATCGTCGAGATGGCTCTCGTCGGGCTCATCGCCTTTGGGGTCCGTGAGAAGTCGTTTTTGCAAGAGCTGATCGTCCCCGAGGCGGAGGCGCACCTGCTCACGAAGCCGACGTACACGTTGGACCGGGGCCACACGTACGCGGTCCTCGAGCGGGACGCGAGCCAGGCGTTCGAGATCTTCAAGGACTTCGTGACGCACGGCACGCAGGGGCTGTGCATCACCCGACGCGCCCCGAAGGCCGTCATGACGGAGTACGGCCTCGAGCGAACGCCGATCCTGTGGCTCAGCCGGGTGGCGACGGAAAAGAACGCGGTGCGTCCGAGTCCCCCGGAGAAAGTCGCCCTCGCGGTGGAACACTTTATCGAAGTGAGCGAGAATCCCGTCGTCTTGCTCGACGGCCTTGAATACCTCGTGTCTCACAACGATTTCGGGTCTGTGCTCGCGCTCGTGCACGACCTGAACGAGTCCGTCGCAATGCGGGAGGCGATCCTCCTTATCCCGTTCGACCCGACGGCCTTCAATGAGCGCGAGATCGCTCTCGTCCGGCGCGAGGTACGCCTCCTCGGCCCGCTGGCGGAGGAATTCGGGCCGATGGCGAAGGTCTCCCGCTAGGCCGCGACAAACCCTTTTATCGTGCTGCCGAGGTGCTCGCCGCCGTGGACGATCCAGAGCTCGCCGCGATCCGGGCCCGAAAGCTGCGGGAGCTCATGGCCGCCTCTTCGCCCAGGCCCCCGACCCTCGCCTGGTCTGGACCGATTCAGCTCACGGACGCGACGTTCGACTTGGAGACTCAGAAACGGGGTCTCATCCTCGTCGATTTCTGGGCCGAGTGGTGCGGCCCATGCCACCGGGTCGCCCCGATCCTCGAGCAGGTCGCGAGCGCCCACGCGGCGAGCCTTCGTCTCGGAAAGTTGAACGTCGATGAAAGCCCGCGGACCGCGGAGCGATTCCGAATCACATCGATCCCGACGATGCTCCTCTTCAAAGACGGCAAGCCGGTCGACGGCATCGTCGGAGCAGTCCCGCGACCCCAGATCGAGGCACTCGTCGCGCAGTGGTCGTGAACTCGGCGGCACGCAATCGTCGCTCCGGGCTGCCGCCCAGGATGAAATCCGGACGAGGTCGTCACTTCGCCAGAGGTCCGGTGGGCCGGGGCTTGACTTCCTTGAGGTGGGGTTTCAGGTTCTTCACGATGGCCCGGAACGCCTTCGTGGCCTCGGAGTCCGGGTGCTCAAGCACGAAGGGCTTGCCCGAGTCGCCCCCGATCACGATCCGAGGATCGAGGGGCACCCGGCCCAGGAAAGGCAGCCCGAGCTCCTTCGCGGCGTCCTCGCCGCCGCCGACCTTGAAAATGTCCGTCTGCTTGCCACAATGCGGGCACACGAAGCCGCTCATGTTCTCGATCACACCGAGGATGTCCATCTTGACGGCCTTCGCGAAGGCAATCGACTTGCGAACGTCAAGGAGGGAAACCTGCTGGGGCGTCGTGACGACGATCGCGCCGTCCGCGTCGGGGATTTCCTGCGCAACGCTGAGGGGTTCGTCGCTCGTCCCCGGCGGCAAATCAATGACCAGGTAATCCAAATCCCCCCACTCGACGTCGGAAAGCATCTGTTTGAGCGCCTTGATTTTCAACGGCCCGCGCCAGACGACCGCCGTGTCGCGGTCGATCAGCTGGGCCATCGAGATGACCTTGACGCCGGCGGGGCCGACCGTCGGTTCCATCCCAGTGTCCGTGGCCCTGACCTGCGCGTCCTGGACCCCCATGAGCATCGGGATGTCGGGCCCGGTGACGTCCGCGTCGACGAGGCCCACGGAGCCGTCCTCTGCAAGCACGCAAGCGAGGTTCGCGGCAACGCTTGACTTGCCCACGCCACCCTTCCCTGACATGACCACAATCTTGTGCTGGATGTGGGACATGCGCTGCGCCATCTTCATGCGCTCGCGCATCGCCGCCATGATGTGCGGTGGAATCTGAGCGGTCTCGAGTTCCTCGGCCACGATGGTACCTCTAGAGATATCGAAGCAGCATGGGGCGAGTATTAAACGTTGCGGCATCTACGAGGACGCAGCTTGCGTCATCACCGTCGCGAGCGCCTTCACTTGACCCACGAACGTGTCCGGCGTTGGATTTTCCGGCAGATTCGCGTAGAAGTTCGCGAGGGCGCCGACGACTTCCAGACCGGCCTCGCGGTCGAACGCGCGCGCTCGATCCCACAACGGATCGTCTTTCGAGAGTCGACCGTGGCGGACGAGATTGCCTAGGGCGAACCCGTTCGTTGCCGCGAGGCCGACGTTCTTCCAGCGGTTCCGGCCGCGCATCGTCGTGTTGCCCTCGATCCACCCCGAGAAGAACTCGTACGCGCGGTCGTCCCCGTCCGTCGCGAAGACGAGGAACGCGAGGTCGTCGGCGTAAATGTCTTGGATGTGGTTGAATGCCTGACCGAACGCGCCTTCTGCGGCCCGAGGGATGCGGACTTCGCGCGACAGCGCACGGAAGACCTCGGCACTGTGGGAAGGATGGCCCGATTCAGTTCGGAGCATGTGGCCCATTTCGTGGGCGATGAGGCCGTCGAGTAGGCCCGACTCGACCGCTCGGACGGAGACGAACAGGGTATGAGCAGAGTCCTTCGACTTGGTCGCGCCCATGATCGCCATCGAGACGATTTCCGCGGACACGGGCCAGGAGACGGTATGACCACGTTCCGCGTATCGCGCGGCCACTTCCTCGAACGTGGCTTTGACCTTTCGGGTGCCGCCTCGCCCCGAACGGTCCACGACGGCGGTGAGCACGGCGACCCGAGTCGACCGGTCGGGATAAAGGTTCGGGGAAGGGCCTGTTTGAAGCAGCCGACAGCTTCCAATACGTACCGAGCGATAGTGCTGGCGAGGGGGACTTCAGGATCTCGCAATCTCATCGGATGAAGCCAGTTCGGGCAATCCTACTGTCCCTAGCCGGCGGGCTTGTGGTCCTGGCCAGTGGCGTTGCGGGGGTATACATCCCAAAACTCGCCGTGCTTGCTCCTGCCGTGTTGGTTTCTGTTGGCCTGATCTCAGGCACGCTCATCTTGGTTGGCGCACTCGGGTTGTGGATGGTGCCACGGCGCCACCTGCATTGGGGGCTCATCGTCGTTTTGTCCTCCGTGCCCAGCCTGCTAATCGGCGGCGGATTGCTCGGAGTGCTGTTTCCGGTCGGGTTCATGCTGAGCTTGGTCGGGGGAATTCTGGCCATTCAGTGGAAGCCGCGTCCGATGGCACCGCCAACGCTCCGTGCTCGTCGTGTGGCCAAAACACGATGACGGCCGTGCCCTAACTCGGCGGCCGGGATTCTGGTAATCCACGTAGCTCTTCGTAAGAGCCGGTAGGTCTCCCGGAGTGAAGCAAGGACCAAAAGTTTAAGGAAGCCATCCCGTCTCATCGCCCAACTCCTTTCTGGTGCTTCGATGGTGACCACGAAGAAGCGCGCGGGTGGCAAGGAGGTGAAGCCGCCGACGCCAGAGGAAATCGAGGAGAACCTGAAGCGTGCGAACCTCCCGAAGGAACAGTCCGCAAAGTACCACCCGTACTATCAAGGCAAGATCGAGATCGTGCCCCGCGTGCCGGTGCGGAGCTTCAACGATTTCGCGATCTGGTACACGCCCGGCGTCGCGCAACCCTGCCTCGACATCGCCGCGGACCCGAACAAGGTTTGGACCCTGACCAACAAGTGGAATCAAGTCGCCATCGTCACGGACGGCACACGCGTCCTCGGCCTCGGGGACATTGGGCCGGAAGCCGGATTGCCGGTGATGGAGGGCAAGTCCCTGTTGTTCAAGTACCTCGGCGGCGTCGACGCATTTCCGATCCCCCTTGCGACGAAGGACCCGGAGAAGATCATCGAGACGGTCAAGCTCATCACCCCCTCGTTCGGTGGCGTGAACCTTGAGGACATCGCGCAGCCGAAGTGTTTCCACATCCTCCAACGGCTTCGGAAGGAATGCGAGATCGCCGTGTGGCACGACGACCAGCAGGGGACCGCGACGATCAACCTCGCCGGCCTCATCAACGCCCTGAAGGTCGTTGCCAAGAAGATGCCCGACGTCGCAATCACACTCATCGGCGCCGGTGCGTCGAACATCCGGACCGCGAAGCTCCTCATCGCGGCGGGTGCGAAGCCCGAGCACATCATCCTGGTCGACTCGAAGGGGATCGTCTGTCGTCATCGGGAGGATATCGAGGTGGCGGCAAACGACTATGCGGAGAAATGGGAGCTCGCGCTGACGACGAACGGAGGCGATCGGGAGGGTGGTATCGCGGAGGCGATGCGAGACGCGGACGTCGCAATCGCCGCATCGAAGCCTGGACCGGGGGTAATCCAGAAGGATTGGGTCGCCTCGATGGCGGACGATGCAATCCTCTTCGTGATCGCGAACCCCGTGCCGGAGATCTGGCCATGGGAGGCCGCAGAGGCCGGAGCCCGCGTCATCGCGACCGGCCGGTCCGATTTCCCGAACCAGGTGAACAACAGCCTGGGTTTCCCTGGGATCTTTCGCGGGACGCTGGACGTGCGTGCACGGACGATCACGGACGAGATGTGCATCGCGGCGGCGGAGGAGCTCGCGAAGGTCGCAGAGGAAAAGGGCCTCGACGAGACGCACATCGTGCCCACGATGGATGAGATCGACGTGTTTGCCCGGGAGGCGACCGCGGTGGCCCTCAAGGCGATGGAACAGGGAATCGCGCGGGAGACGAAGACCCGAGACGCCCTCTATCAAGGAGCCCTCGAGTTGATTCGAAGGGCCCGCGAGGAAACGAAATTCCTCATGCAGGACGGATTCATCCGTCCTCCTCCCCCGTGACCTCCGGCAAAGATTTCTCGTGAGACGCGATACCGCAAATCGTCGTGCCCTCTTGGCGCGACGGGGAATTCGCGTGGGCGCGGTCCAACCGGCGAGTCGTCAGGGGGCGATTCCAGAAGAGAGGGAACGCAAAGCCGCAGCGGTGATGACCATTGTCTTCTTCATCATCGGGCTCAGTGTCATCCTGTCCTACGATTGGGGATCACCCACGCCTCAGTTTCGCCAGGACGCCGGGTTGACCATCTTGCTCGGAATCCTTATCTCCGCAATCATCTACATCGCCGCTCGATATGCCGCGAGTGGGCCCGGCGCCCTCGGAATGGGGCTCCGGTTCTGTCCGGAGTGCGGTCGGCAGATTCGGTTCGACGCCACGGTCTGCCCGTACTGCCATCGTCCACTGCCCTAGGGCCGACATGACTGCGGAGCTGACGCCGCTCGCGATATGCATATGTCCGCACGCGTTCGGGGGGAGACGATGGTCAAGGTCAAGACCGTGAAGCGCAGGCACGAGGCGCGCCTCATGAGCATGCCCGGGGTCGTCGGCGTCGGGATTGGCCGAAAGGAGGGCCGGGACTGTATCTGCATCTACGTGAACGACGACAATCCAAGAATCCTCGCGGCACTTCCGCGCACCCTTGAGGAAATCCCGGTGGAAGTCATCGTTTCCGGACCGTTCACGACTCGGTGAGCGGCTCCCGCACCGCGGTCCATTTCGACAACGTCGTCTGGGGCGCGGCCCGCTCGAGGAGGTTGGACAACCGCACCCCGACGAGCCGGACCTTCCTCCCCGACGCAAGGACCTCTCTGAGCATCGTCTGGATCAGAATGAGGATCGGTTCGAGGTCCGTCGTGTGGATCTTCAGGCTCTTCGAGCGCGTGTGGATCTCGAAGTTCGAGTATTTCGCCTTGAGTGAGACTGTGCGGTACGCAAACTTCTCATGGAGGAGTTGCTCGTGCAACGACTTCGCGAGGGCTTCGAGCTCGGGCCAGACGTCATCATAGGCGTCCAGATCCTTCTCGAACGTCGTCTCCGTGCTGATCGACTCCGGTGGACCGGTCGGCTCGACGACCTCCTCGGCGTCGCGGCCCATCGCGACGTCTTGCAGGTACTCCCCGAACGCACCGAGCTGCTCGACGAGGTCTTGGCGGTTGTACGTTTGCAGATCTTCGATCACCTCGAGTCCGAGTTCTTTCAGCCGGTCCGCCGTCTTCGGGCCGACGCCGAGGATCTTCCGAACGGATATCGGCGCGAGAAATGCGGCCACGTCGTCCCGGGCCACCACCGTCAACCCATCCGGCTTCTCGAAATCCGAGGCAATCTTCGCGACCGCTTTCGTCGGTGCGATTCCGATTGTGCAGGAGAGGCGGTGCTGCTTGCGGACCGCGGCCTTGATTTCGCGGGCGAGTTCGTGGGCACGAGAGAAATTGCCGCCACTTCGGACGGTGACGTCGAGGTACCCTTCCTCAATCCCGGAGGGCTGAAGGCGGTCGGCGAAGGTGCGGAGCGTGTCCATGATCTCCCCGCTGACTCGGCCGTACAGCTCGAAATGCGGCGGCACGAACACGGCCTCTGGACAGCGCCGCGCCGCCTCGACGCACGACATCGCCGAGCGAACGCCGAACCGGCGGGCCTCGTAACTCGCCGTCAAGACGACGCCGCGGCGATGCTCTCGCGGGTCGGCTCCGACGACGACGGGCTTCCCCTCGAGCGCCGGATTCTCCCGGATCTCGACGGACGCGTAGAAGGCATCCATGTCCACATGGAGGATGACCCGCGAACCCGAGGATGGAGAGGCCATACGTCTCCTCATGGTCCGGGCGGGAGATAAAAGGCTTCGGAGCGGAGCCGTGTGCGAACCGGTGTCCTGGCTTCGTTCAGAATCCGAAGAACGACCGAGCCGCGTCCGTGAGGTATCCGAGGAAGAACACGGCGAGGATGGCGGTCAACATGACAATCGCCAGGGCGACGAAGACGGCCGCCTCGATGGACCGGGGGACCGCCTCCTTCGCGGTGCCGACCTCCGGTTCGAGGATGTACATGTACCAGATCACCCGCGCGTAATAGTAGAGGGAAAGGGCGCTGTTCAAGACGCCGGCAACGGCGAGCGCCAAGTACCATTGGTTGAACGCGGCTGCGTTCACCGCGCTCGAGAACAAGACAAACTTCGAAAAGAACCCGCCAAGCGGCGGGATGCCCGCGAGGCTGAGGAGGAAGACGAGCATCGAGAAGGCCATGAACGGCATGCGCCGGCTCAGCCCTTTGTAGGCCTCGATGTCGTCCGGGATCCCGCGGGACTCGGTGCCGGCGACGACGAGGAACGATCCCGCCTTCATTGCCCCGTAGACGAACACGTGAAGCATGCCGCCGACGAGCCCGAACGCCGCCACGTACGCGGCGTTGTCGGTGTGAGGCGGACTCGACTGCAGCGCGATCGCGCCGACGGCCAAGGCAATCAGGATGTACCCGGCCTGAGCGATGCTGGAGTACGCGAGCATGCGTTTGATCGACCGCTGGGGAATCGCGACGACGTTCCCGACGGTCTGGGTCACGATCGCGAGGATCGCCAACGTGGCGACCCAGTCGACCTGGACACTCAGGAGGCCGATGAGGAAGACACGGAACAGCGCCACGATGCCGACGTTCTTCGAGGCCGATGTGAGGAGGACGCTGATCGTCGTCGGCGAGCCTTGGTACACGTCGGGCGCCCACATGTGGAATGGCACGACCGCGACCTTGAACCCGAAGCCCGCGATCAGCAGGACGAGGGCGATGATCAGGGGGGGTTCGATCTCTGGATGGCCGGCGAGGGTGAGGCCGTTCCGCAGGAGCAAGAGGTCGGTCGTCGTCTTCCCGATCGACGTCGTGCCGGCGATCCCGTAAATCAGCGAGATGCCGAACAGGATGATTCCGGAGCTCACCGCGCCGATGATGAAGAACTTGACCGCCGCCTCGGTGGCCTGCTTGTCGCGCTTTCGGAACGCGACGAGGGCGAAGGTGCTCAGGCTCGACGTCTCGAACGCCAGGAAGAGGACGAACAGGTCCGT
>DATMDM010000035.1:0-1113 GCA_035557795.1 Thermoplasmata archaeon
CGGAGGCCTGCGACCGCGCCTTCGACGCATTCTACACGACCAAAGCTGGCGGCATGGGCATGGGGCTGTCGATTTGCCGTTCGATCGTCGAGCAACACGGTGGCCGGATCTGGCCCTCTCGCAAGGCCGGCCCCGGCGCAACCATTCTGTTCACCTTGCCTGTCGAAGGCACCGTCCACCAATCTGCGGTCGCGTAGCGGCGTAATCCACTAGCGAAGGGAAGAAGACGAGGGTGATGTCCCGTCGTCGACGACGGATACCGTAAGGTTCTCCCGGATGCGGAAACGACGTCAGGAGTACTCCATGGTCTCGCCGGATTCCACGCGACCGAGGGATGCGTAACTCACGCCTTTGGATGGGTATCGGACTCGCCCGCCGGAAGCGCGAACTGGAAGACGGCTCCCCGTGGCTTGTTCGCCATCGCCCAGAGGCGGCCACCATGGGCGACCACGATCGAGCGGCTGATGGAGAGTCCCATTCCCATCCCGTCGGGCTTGGTGGTGAAAAAAGGATCGAATATGCGTTCCATCGTCTCGGCCTGAAAGCCCTGCCCCGAGTCGCAGACTTCGACGAGAACCTGGTTCGCCTCCTCCCTCCGTGAGGCGATCGACAGCTCGCGGGGCGAGGTGCCCGGCTCGCTCATCGCATCGACCGCGTTGAGGATGAGGTTCAACACGACCTGCTGCAGCTGGATCCTGTCGCCGCGGACCAGCGGCGTATCGGTCGCCAGCTGCGTCCGGATCGAGATTCCGTTCCGCTGTAGCTCGTTCCGGCTCAGATCGAGCACTTCGAGGATCACCTCGTCGATGTCGACCGCTTCCGTACGAGGAGGCGCCTTCTTCAGCAGGGCACGGACGCGCGAGACGATCTCCCCGGCGTGCTCGCCTTCGTGGATGGTGCGTTGCAACGCGTCTCGCGCCCTCTCGAGGTTCGGCGGGTCGCGGAGAAGCCAGAGCAGCGCGGCGCCCGCATACGTTGCGACGGCGGCGAGCGGTTGGTTGATCTCGTGGGCAATCGAGGCGGCCAACTCGCCCACCGTCGAAACACGTGCGACGCGTGCGAGCTCCTCTCGCGCGCGAAGGAGGGCTTCCTCCGCCGCCTTCCGCTCCCTGA
>DATMDM010000036.1:0-9942 GCA_035557795.1 Thermoplasmata archaeon
TAGAAGGTGAACGGCAGGATCATCGAGAACGCGGTGAAGTAGACGAACAGGCCGTAGAAGTTCGCGACGGGCGCGGTCAGCGGGCCGAAGTCGAGATTCGTGAGCGTCCAGTTCGCGTCCTTGTCCCAGACCGAAAATCCGTATCCGTAGATCTGGCTGGAGAGATTGAAGTTGGTCAACTCGTACCAGGTGCCGTTGTGCGTGTTGTTGGAACTCCTCGGCCCCGGGCTAAAGGTCATCGGGAAGTCGGATGTGGCGTATGAGGCGAGGCCCGAGATCGTCGTGAGATTCATGAACACCGCGAAAGAGCCCGGCGTCGCGTTGGCCATCGTCTTCAGCCTCACCCGGAAGGTGAACGCTTGCGTCGGATCGGCCCGGTACGGGAGGACTGTCCCGTTCGCCAGGGCCATCGTCGGACTCATGAAGGGGCCCGGGGTGCTGGCGAGGGGAACCGCGTCCGCTTGAGAGAGGAGGAGATTGGTCGACAGAGCTCCACCGACGAGGATGGCGATTAGGATCACGGGGAGCGCGTTCAGCGCGAAGCGTTTCACCGACCGTTCCCCGAGGTAGTAGGGCACGAGGAAGACCGCGAGGGGCACGAGGATGATGACCAGACAACCAAGTCCCCCGGCGCTGAACGGGAGCAGGTTGGGGACGATGAGCCCCAGGAGGACGAGGTACGTGACCCGGAACCACACGGTCTTGCGGAACCGCAAGAGGAGCTTCCAGGCCTGCACCGAGATTTTCTCGGGACTCACAGAACGATGCGATGCGGCCTTCTTGATAAATAGTTGTCCCCCTTTCTTGACCCGCCCGGGGAGGAGACGCGATCCTGCGAGCGCAGGTTCCGGTCGCCTCGCGATCTCGTTTGCGCGGCAAACCCCGGGGCCGGGTCTAGCGCACGATTACGTTAGCCCGATCTGCCTCATCAGCCCGACAAGGTCGTAGAAGAGCCTCTCCTCGGTGATCTCGCCCTTCTCGTTCCAGGTGGCCACGGTGCAGAACTCGACGTGGAAGCCCTTGTTCGTCGGCGGGATCGTCTTGCCGACCGCGGTCTTCATGGGCCCCTTCATCGTTCCGTAGAAGTCGGCCACTGAACAGGTATGGTTGCCGTCCGCGAAGAGGATCTTGTAGGGCCGGTTGATCAGGTGGTTGTCGGGGAACGTCTTGAAGAATTCTTTGGCCTCGGACTCATGGTTGGGCCGCCCGCGAGTCGGGTCCGGCTGTCCCGGCCAGTACACGGCCGTGTCCGCGGCGTGTCGCTTACGGAAAACTGGCCAGTCTTGCTTGTTCCACGCGTCGTCCAGCGTCTGCATCAGTTCGAGAAGCTCTTCTCGCTTCATGCCCCACCTCGGGTTCTCGCATCCCGAGTCCGCGCAAGTACCTTTGTCCTTCGTCCGGTGCTTCGAGTTCGTCTCTCATCCCCCGCGCGCACATCCGATGCCTGCTCACGAAGGCCGGTGTTCGAGATTCGAATTCCTGCGGCCGAACCTTCATATAGATTCCTCAAAATAGCACGAGACTTCCATCGAGGGTTTGAGGGATGACCAAGCTCGTCGTCGCGATCGGCGGGAACGCGCTCCAGCCCGCGGGCGAGACCGCGGATGCGGCCGCCCAACGGCGGCGAATTGAGGCGACGGCATCGCGCCTCACAGATCTCGTTGCGGCCGGCCATGATGTAGTCTTGACGCATGGGAACGGCCCGCAGGTGGGGAATATCCTCCTACAGAACGAGGAGACGAGGCACCTGGTCCCTCCGATGCCACTCGACGTGTGCGGCGCCGAGAGCCAGGCGCTTGTCGGCTATCTCCTCGAGCAAGCCCTCCGGAATGAGTTCGCCGCCCGCAAAATCAATCGAGACGTCGCCTGCGTCGTGACGCAAGTCCTCGTCCATGCAGACGACCCCGCCTTCACGAATCCCACGAAACCGATCGGCCCGTACTATCTACGTGACGACGAAATCCTCGTGAAGAAAGCGAAAGGCTGGAAGATGGCGTACGACCAGCGCGGGGGCTGGCGGCGGATCGTGCCGTCCCCGCGGCCCGTGGATGTCATCGAGAAGGATATCATCCGCACGCTGGTCGGCAACGGCGAGGGACGCGTCGTGATCGCGGCGGGTGGCGGCGGCATCCCCGTCATCCGCAAAGATGGCAAGCTGGTCGGCGTTGAGGCAGTGATCGACAAGGACCTCGCGGCTGCGGTCCTCGGAAAGGCGATCGGATGGAAGCACCTCGTAATCGCGACGGACGTCCCCCAGATCGCCTTGGATTTCGGCAAGCCGAGCCAACGGTTCCTGGATCGCCTCACGATCGCGGAAGCGAAGAAGCATCTCGCCGACGGCCAGTTCCCGCCCGGGAGCATGGGACCGAAGGTCGAGGCGGTCGTCGAGTTCCTCGAGCACGGCGGGCAGCACGCGGTCATCACGGACCTCGAGCACCTCGCTCCCGCAGTGGCAGGCAAAGCTGGGACCCAGGTCGGGCGAGCGTAAGCGCGCAAGGATTTTCCCCGCCCACGTCGTTCGCGGCCCGCCGATGGCCAAGGTCCCGAAACGGTGGTATGAGGATTTCTTCGGATCCGACTATCTGATCCGCTACGTCCACCCGGAGACCCCGGCCCAGGTCGAGGCGATCGACAAGATCCTCCACCTCCGGAAGGGCGGACGCATCCTCGACGTCGCGTGCGGCGCAGGCCGCCACACGATCGAGCTCGCGAAGCGCGGGTATCGGGTGACCGGCTTCGACCTCTCCGCCCCGCTCCTCGCAGAGGCCCGCAAAGCCGCACGCACAGCCCGTGTCAAGCCGACATTCGTCCAGGGGGACATGCGCCGCCTCCCGTACCGCAACGCCTTCGACGCGGCGATCTCGATGTTCACGTCGTTCGGATACTTCGATCGACCGGAGGAAGACCGTCAGGTCCTGCGGGGGATCGCGCGTGCGCTGCGTCCGCGAGGGAAATTCCTGATGGAGCTGTTCAACCGCGACAGCTTGGTGGCGAGGTTGCCGTCGCAGAGCTGGCAGGCTCGGGACGACGGGACCGTCGTCCTCGAGGACGCCTCGTTCGACCTGCTCCGGGGGCGGTTCGAGACCCGCCAGGTGATCATCGACCGGAAAGGGACGCGGGAATTCACCGCGTCCGTCCGCGCGTACACCCTCCCGGAGCTCAAGGAGATGCTCGACGCCGCGGGCCTGTTCGTCCACCGGGTGCTCGGCGGCCTCGACTTGTCGCCATACACGGCCCGTTCCTGGCGGTTGGTCCTGTACGCAGTCAAGGGCTTGGAGCCCGAAGGCATTCGCACGGTGTGGTAGCGGGTAGAGACGCTTTTCCCGCCGATCCTCCATGTCCCCATGGTGACGCAGTGACCAAAGCGGTGTCCGGTCCCCTGGCCGATGCGAAACTCGAGACAGTATTCCTGTGGGTCCGCGATTTCGACCAGATGCGGGCGTTCTACCACGAAACGCTTGGCCTGCCGATTGCCTATGAGAACCCTCACTTTGCTGAC
The DNA here is from genome assembly GCA_035557795.1 of Thermoplasmata archaeon. Classification (GTDB taxonomy): domain Archaea; phylum Thermoplasmatota; class Thermoplasmata; order RBG-16-68-12; family RBG-16-68-12; genus RBG-16-68-12. The sequence continues at coordinate 3,500 of DATMDM010000036.1, forward strand.
CTCCGCGCGGGCGGTTGCTCCATCGCCCTTCATTCGGAACGCGAGGCGCACACCCGGAGCGACAGCTGGCACATGGAGTTCCTGGTCAAGGACATCGAGGCCGTGGTCACCGAGCTCTCGCGCCGCGGGGTGAACGTGGACTCGATTCGATCCGAGAGTTTCGGTCGCATCACCACCTTCCGCGATCCAGAGGGAAACGAGATCGGACTCGAGGAGCCCGCGAAGCGCGGGCGTTGAAAGGTTTTTAGTGGTCCGACCCGCTCGCTTTCACATCGCATGGCGATCGAGGAACAGATCAAGGCGGTCGAGGACGAGATCCAGAAGACGCCGTACAACAAGGCGACCCAGCACCACATCGGGCGGCTGAAGGCGAAGCTCGCGCGGCTCAAGGACGAGCAGGAGACGCGACGCCTCAAGGGGGGCGGGGGAGGACCGAGCTACGCGGTCAAGAAGAGCGGGAACGCGACGGTCGGCCTCGTCGGCTTTCCGAGCGTCGGCAAGTCGACCCTCCTCAATCAGATCACGGACGCGACGAGCGAGGTCGCCGCGTACGACTTCACCACGCTGGATGTGATCCCCGGCCTCATGGAGCACCGCGGGGCCAAGATCCAGGTGCTCGACATGCCCGGGCTCATCCGAGGCGCCTCGAAGGGCCGCGGGCGCGGGAAGGAGGTCCTGTCCGTCGCCCGAGCATGCGATCTGATCCTGTTGATGATCGACGTGTTCGAGACCCACGTCGATGTCCTCGCGGACGAACTGCATCTCGCCGGCATCCGCCTGAACGAGCGGCCGGCGGACGTCACGCTCACGAAGGCGAACCGTGGCGGGCTCACCGTGAATCCGACGGTCAAGCTGACGAAGCTCGATGCGGAGATGGTCGCGGACATCTGCCGGGAGTGGGGCTACCTGAACGGGACCGTCGTCGTGCGGCAGGACATCACGGAAGACCAGCTCATCGACGTCCTCGCGGGGAACCGCATGTTCCTGAGGGCGTTCGTCGTCGTGAACAAGATCGATCTCGTCTCGTCGGACTACGTGAAGCAACTCCAGGCCAAGCTTCCGGGATGGAAGCTCGTCCCGATCTCGGCGGAGAAGGGCGTCGGTCTCACGCGCCTGAAGGACGAGATCTACTCGACCCTTCGGTTCATGCGCGTCTTCCTGAAGCCGCAAGGGAAGGAGGCGGACATGGCGGATCCGATGATCGTGAAGCAGGATTCCGACGTCGGTATGGTGTGCGACGCGATCCACCGCGATTGGCGCAAGCGGTTCCGATACGCGAACGTGTGGGGCCCGTCCGCGCAGTTCCCGGGGCAGAAGGTCGGCCTCGATCATCCGCTGAAAGACGCCGACGTCCTCACGATCGTGTTGCGGAAAGGGTGACGGACGCGGCCCCGCATCAGGCTCGCTGGGGGAGGAGGAGCTTGACCACCGCGCCCGCGACGGCGAGCGCCATCCCGAGGACCGGAATCGAGGCGATCCAGTAGTAGCCCCCCAGGAGCAGGCCGTAGCCGCGAAAGAAGAAGAAGGGAGGGAAGCTCCCGAGGGCGCCCAGGGCGGCGAACCAAACCACGGCGGCCGCGAGCAGCCGTCCCTCCTTCCGCTTCCGAAATGCATATACGCCGAGTAAGAGGACGAGCCCGAACGAGGGGACGCCCAGGAAAACGGACATCGTCGCGATCGAGCCGACTAGACCGACCACCGCCCCCGTGCAGATCAGGGTCCCCGCGAATCGATCGGGGTCAATGGTCATGACGGCCGACCTCACGCCAGGTGATGCATCCTCTTCAGGTCCCCTTCGAACGGCTTCAGGCTCGAAGGGATCTCGACTCCGGGGAGTTCGACGTTCAGCGAGAGTCCCTGGTCTCGTTTCCGCTTCCAGACGTCTGCATTGAAGGCGAGGAGTCCGTCCGTGAAGTCTGCCCGGGACGCGGGGATGCCGTCCCGCGGCATGGGGAAGCGCTCCGCGTGCACGCTCCCGTCATACACGGACCGCCAGATCTTGTCCGTCGAGAACGGGGTGACGGGCGCGAGGAGGCGCAGGAGATCCTGCAGGCACGCGTGCAGCGTCCATCGAGCGCCCGTGTCGCCCTCGTACGCGCGGGCCTTCACCATCTCCACGTAGTGGGGCGCGAACAGGTTCCAGAGGAAGTCCCGACCCCGGTTCGCCGGGAGGAACAGGTTCAGGTCCTCGTACGCCCCGCGGCACGATTCGACGAGCCGGTTCAGCTCCGCGAGGATCCATTCGTCGGAGGGCTGGAGCTTCCCTGCCTCGGGCTCCTCGAACGACGAGATGAACCGCGCGACGTTCCAGAGCTTCGTGACGAACTTCGCGGCGCCGCCGATCTTCGCCTCGCTGATGCGAAAGTCGTCTCCCGGGTTCGTCTCACCCGCGACGAAGAGGCGGATTGCGTCGGCGCCGTGCTTCCTGAGCAGCGGCCATGGATCGATCACGTTCCCCTGGGTGCGATGCATCGCGCGACCGCGGGCGTCGAGGCCGAGTCCGTGAATGAAGACGCGGTGGAACGGCTTCGACCTCCGCACGAGCCATGACTTGAGCATCGTGTAGTAGAGCCACGTCCGGACAATCTCGCGGCCCTGCGGCCGAAGCGAGAGCGGGAAGTTCGCGGCGAAGAAGTCGGGGTGCGTGCGGTACCGCGTGAGGAAGAGGTTCGACACGCTCGAGTCCATCCAGGTGTCGAACACGCGCTCTTCGCCGACGAACTCCTTGGAGCTGCACCTCGGGCACTTCGCGAACGGCGCCGGATCCTTCCACGGTCGGTAGTATTTCCCCGGAGGCGGCGCGAGCGTCTCGCCGCATTTCTTGCAGTACCACAGCGGGATCTCCGTGTGGTAATACCGCAGGCGGGAGATCGGCCAGTCGATCGTCAGGCTGTCGATCCAGTCGAGGACGAGCTGCCGATGCCGCGTCGGCCGGAACTCCATCTCCTGTGCCAGGCGTCGAAGGTCGTCGCGGAACTCGAGTTGCTTCAGGTACCACGCATCGGAGGAGAGGAACTCGATCGGGTTCAGGGTGCGCGAGCAGATCGGCGTCTGGTGCTGGATCGGCTCGAGCTTCTCGAGGAAGCCGCCGGCCCGGAGGAGTTCGATCGCCTTCGCGCGGGCGGCCTCGACCTTCAGTCCCTTCAGCGGTCCCGCGGCGTCCGTCATCTTCCCGTGCTCATCGATCGCCTTCACGGGTTCGAGGCGCAGTTCGCGGAACAGCTGGAGGTCCACCATGTCGCCGTACGAGCAGATCATCGCGGCCCCGCTCCCGAACTCCGGTCTCGCGGTGGAATGGGCAAGGATCGGGACCTCGTGATCGTACAGCGGGACCCGGGCCTTCTTGCCGTGGAGGCCCGCGAACCGTGCATCGTCAGGATGGACGATCACCGCTCGGCACGCCGCGAGCAGTTCCGGTCGCGTCGTCGCGATTTGGATCTCCCCTTTCGACGTGAGCGGGAACTTCATCCACACGAGGTTCGAGGGTCGCTCCTCGTAATCGATGTCGGCCTCCGCGAGCGGGGTCTCGCAGACGGGACACCAGAACGTCGGGCGTTCGCCTCGGTAGAAGAGCCCCTTCGGCCACAGCTCGAGGAAGATCGCCTGGCTGAACGCGCGGTACTCGTCGGAGTCCGTGTAGTACGTGTGGTCGAAGTCCGCCGACATGCCGACGCGGACCGCTAGCTCGAGCAGGCCGTTGCCGATCGCCTCGATCTCCTTGCGACACTCCTGGATGAACGCCTCGCGGTCCCAGCGGTGGAGCGCCTTGCCCGTCTTCTTCTCGACGGTCCGCTCGATATTGATCCCGTTCCGGTCGAGGCCGAACGGGAAGAGCACGGCGCGTCCGAGCATGCGCTGTGCTCGGGCGATCATGTCGATCATCGCGTACGCCATGACGGCGCCGACGTGCCACGAGCCGCTCGGATACGGCGGCGGGGTGTCGATCACGTACGTCGGCTGCCCGGGCTCCGGGGCAAAACGGTACAGGTCGGGCTCGGCCCGCCACGCTTTTAGGACGTCTTCCTCGTAGGCCGGCTCCCACGTCTTCTCCCGGAGTTTCGGTTCACCCATCGACGAGCGGTCGAGAGTCGCGGAGCCCATAAAAGGATTGTTCCGCGCGACTGGCGCGAGTGATTCACACACCCCACCGGAGGCTTCAAGCCCGGGTGCGATATACCTCTACTTAGAGGTATAAACGATGGAGATCGGATGCGGTGCGAGGGTCCGGGATTTCGATGGCCGGCGGTACTTCTACTTCTGGCACTACGAACGCTCGAACGGTCATTCGATGCGGCGCGAGGACTACGTCGGCCGCGTGGACTCAGAGAAGGCGAAGGCGGATCTCCTACGACGCATGGCCGCCTACCACCGCAAGGCGGAACAGGAGTTCGCCCGGCGGCGGGCCCGGATCGAGCAGCTCATCGCCTCGGAACATACCTCCACTTAGAGGTATGATTTCGCTGGAACTCGGAGGCCTCCGGAGTGGTGTCACTCGATGTACCGCAGCGCTTCCGCCGGCGGGATGCGGGACGCGCGGATGGCGGGTTGGGCCGCGCTCGCTACCGCCGCGATGGACGCGAGCCCGACGATCAGGGTGAGGTTCAGCCAAGGCACGCTGAATACGACGATGTCCGCGAAGTACACGATGTAGATCTTGTACGCCAGGACGATTCCGAGGGCGACCCCGATTCCGATCCCCAGGACCGCGATTAGGGCGATCTCGACGAGGAACGTCGACAGGACCATCCCGCGCGTGAAGCCGATCGCCCGCAAGGCGCCGATCTGCGTCCGCCGTTCGACGACCGCGCGAAGCGTGATCACCGCCAGGCCCGCGATCCCGACGAGGAGTCCGATCCCCAGGTACGCCTGCATAAGCGTCAGGACCTCCTGCGACGCGTCGAACGCTTGCCCGATCTGCTCGCGGATATCGATCGTCTGCAGGCCATACACGAAGAACACGCGCTCGAGGTTCGCCCGGAACGCCGGGACGTCCACGCCGGGCGTCATCTGGAAGAAGTACGCCGTGTACCGCTCTTCCGGCGGGAACACCCCGCGCACCACGCTCTGGTCGACGAACACGCCGGACGTGAACTGGAGCGCCTGCTCGAGGACGCCGACGATCGTCAGGTTGACGGTGCGACCTGCGGCGTCGAACGCGCGGATGCGGTCTCCCGGCACCACGCGCAAGCGGCTCTCGTCCGGCACGAACTGGTTCGGGCCCGCGGCCGTGCGGTCGACGATGGCCAGGGTGTGATTGTACCGCAGGGAGAGCCACACCTGTTCGCGGGTCGCGAGGGTCTCCCGCGCGCCGCTCGATTCGTTGACGTACGACGGCAGGTAGCTCGTGAAGCCGTACTGATTCGACTGGATCAGGAAATTGTCGACGCCCCACAGCGTGTAGTCGTACGTCCGGTTGCCTCCGACGGTCTGGACCTTCGCCGGCATGACGCTCGCGCTCGACGTGCCGTTCCAGCCCCCGGCGAAGAGCGACTCGCTGAAGTTCTGCTGCAGGCGTTGCCGGAAGTTCGGGATCTCCCCGTACGACGTCGTGTACGCGATCACGTCGTACCCACCGGACTGTTGCTGCACGAACGAGTCGAGGCTCGCGGCCTGGAGTCCCTGGAGCATCGAGATCAACGTGACCATGAACAGGATGAGCGCGAACATCGCGACGGTCATGCCCGTCCGGAAGCGCTTGTCCATCGGGTACGAGACGGCGGTCTTCAGCACGGGCCGGCCGGCGCCGCGGTTCGCTCGCCGGAGGAGGGCCCGCAGGGCCTCGCTCACGTTGAAAACGGCGATCAGGATGCCGGAGCCGACCAGGATCACGCCCACCATCACGAATGCGATCGACACGTTGTCCGTGGCCTGATTCAGCAAGGTGAAGGGCAGCAAGATCCACGCGAGGTTGAAGGCCGCGGCCAGGGTCATCGAGGCCCGAGCCCAACCGCGGGACGCCGCGGCGATGCCGAGTCCCAGCGCCAGGACCGGCGGCCCCGGGATCTTCCCCATGCCGGTGTCCGCGGCGAAGCCCCAGACCGTGAGCGCGATTCCGCCGAGGGCCACGAGGATCCCCGCGACGAGGACGTCCCGCGACCGCTCTTGCGTCCCGGGTTCCGGGAGATCCCGGATCGCCCGCACGATGTTCAGGCGGCTCACCCGCCAAGAGGCCAGGAGGATCGTGACCCAGGTGAGCGCGGTCCCCGCGACGAACGCCGTGAGGACGGACGCCGGGTCGAAGTGGAACGTCACGGCGACGTCGCCGTGGGGAACGAGCCTGTCGAAGAAGTACACCATGACGTACCCGAGGCCGAGGCCCGCCAGGGCGCCAAGCGCCGCCGCGACGACCGCGTAGAAGGTCCCCTCGAGGGCGAAGGTCGTCAGCAGGTCGGACCGCAGGAAGCCGACCGCGCGAGCGACGCCGAGCTCCGGCTTCCGCTCCT
>DATMDM010000037.1:0-66850 GCA_035557795.1 Thermoplasmata archaeon
TGGCGAGGTGATGTTCACATCCGGGTGGTCGCGGTCCAGTCCGGTCGGCGAAGTGCTCACGAGCCAGCGGAGGGCCGCATCGAGGATCGCCGCCCGCGTCGGGCTCGCCGGGTTCAGGTTCGTCGCGGTCGAATCGATGCCTGTGATCTCGAACGCGAAGTAGGCGAGGCGCGACGGGGTTCCGCCCCAGGCCCCTTGGCCTGCGGTCCCGTTCGGCGACGAGGAGACCCAGCGCAGGCCGATCGGCCGGTTTTGGGCGCACACGGGTCCCCCGGACGGACTTTGGACCATGTTGTCCGTCCAATCCGTCGCAAAGGTCCCCCCCGCCGCACCCGGAAAGAGCTGGTCGTCCGCCCCGCCGTCCCGGTGCGGCGTGTAGACGACGCCTCCCACATACGAGCCGCTGATCGGGTCGGCAGAAACGCCTTTCACTTGGCCGACGGTCCGAGGGTCGCACACAAACGTCGCCTTGAGTACGGCTCGGACCCACGCCTCCGTTTGCGCGGTCGCGAAGGGGGACAAAGTGCTGCCGAGGGCCCATGCGGAGTCATGGGAAGAGACAAACAGCCGACCGCCTCCGTCGAGGTAACTCTGCACCAACGTCCTCGCGGACGCATTGAACGGCGGGTACTGCTCCAATCCGACTTGCCAGATGACCGCGCGACGGGCCTGGAGGACCCCAAGCGGAGGCAGGCCGAGTTCCGCGACGCGCCACAAGGACCACGTCCACGCGTTGCCGCTGAGGGCGGCCGCGTACGATGCCTCGCGCTCGGGAGGGAACGAACCCCCTCCAACGACGAGGAGGACATCGCCCACCGCAGACGTCTGGAATTGGTAGTCGGCTCCCGCGTTCGTGTCCGTGGTCGCATTGGCGAGCCGCCCACTGGACGTGACCTCGAGGAAGTATCGCGTCTCCGGGCGGAGATTCGTCAGAGTGATCGTGTGTCCCGTTTGGAGATTGGACCCATTTGCGCCGAACGGAAGGGAGCCGGCGTTCGTGCCGTATCGCACCTCCGTCGTCGCCGGCTCCACCGTCGTCCACCGGACCGTGGCTGTCGTAGAGCCGATCGCCGTGACGGTCACGTCGTGAATCGTCGGGCCGCTCGCGAGAATCTTCGCGCTCGCCGTCGCGATGTGCGGAGGCGAGAGGTCCTGATACGTCGCGGTCACGACGTCGCCTTCGCGGACCTGGAGGATGTTGTCCGGCGTCGGAGTCCCGAAGGCGGTGGCGATCGAGCCGTGCCACGTTTCGTCGGGACCGCCCCGCGTCAGGGTGACATTCTCGCCCCCCGGCTCGATTCCCGAGGCGACGTGAGCCACCACCGACGTTGCATCCGAGTCCTGCACCGAGATTCGGATTGTGTCGGCCTCGGAGTACGCGACCCGATCCAGAGACAGCCGGCCGTACGAGGCATCGAGATTTCCGGTCGCGACGAGGGCGAACAGCTGCGGCCCTACCGGCACGTTCGATCCGATGACGCGGACCGTCCAATCGCCCGCGGCCGCGTTCCTCAGGATCACGGCTTCTTCGACGTTGGTTGCGTCGAAGCTCCCGCCCGGCAGCGACTGTCCCTGCGCGAACGGCGCGAAGTGGTTCCCCCGGTACACGGTCCCGTTCGGGGCAGTCACCTCGAGGTCCAGATCGTTCACGAGGGCCTTCGTCGCGCCGATCGTCCCGGGGTAATCGTTCCATGTCAGGACGAACTTCGCGGGGCCCGCGGAGCTCACGTGGAACGCGTACGCGACGACGTCCCCGGTGAGCAGTCCCGCGGTGCCATCGACCACCTGGGTTTTGAACGTGTCTCCCGCCGCCGAGATCGGGAGGACCTTCGACAGCAGGACTCGCCCGAATCCCTGTTCGTTGTTCGGCCAGGTGTCCGCCGAGGACCGAGCGACGGTCCCGCTCCCGGTGACCTGCTGTCCGGACGCAATGAGGATCGCCCGGATGAGCGCCGCGCTCGGGGTCATCGAGTTGTTCGCGATCGGGGCACCGGAGGGATACCATCCGTCCACGAAGTACTGGCGGATGATCGCCGCCGCGGCGGCCGCGGCCGGCGTCGAGTAACTCGTCCCGGCCCAGTGCGCGTCCGCGAGGCCTGTGCCGCTCGACGGGTCGCCGTCCGACATCGCCGAGTCCCCATCGAAGATCGTGACGATCGTCGGTTTGATCCGGCCGTCGGTGGTCGGCCCGCGGCTCGCCTGCGGCGCCAGGTCGTTCTGGTCGAGGCTTCCGCCGGTGTCCGGGTTGTACGCCCCGCCGACGGCGACCACGTCTTTCGCGGTTGCCGGCGTCCCGATCGTCCCCGCGTTGCTCCCGGCATTCCCCGCGGCGAAGACGATCGTCATGTCCGGATGAGCCCAGACGAATGCATCGACCATCCGCGCTTGGACGTCGTACACGTTCGTGTCCGCACCCCAGCTGTCGCTGTGGATCCGGACCGGCGCTACCGGATCGTTGTAGACGAGCCCGGCCGGGCCGAAGAGATCGTTGTAGTTCTCCGGGATGTAGATCAGTCCCTCGTTGGGACAGATCGCGAGGCCCTGGAAACCGCCGACGTCCTGAAGGTAGATTTTCGCCCCCAAGGCGTTCCCATCGTTCGGCGAAGCGCCGATTCCGTTGTCGTTCCCCGCCAAGGTCGATGCGACCCCGGTCCCGTGGCCGTTCGCACAGTCCTTGATCGAGAACGGATCCCAGGGGCCGCCTCCTCCAGGCCATGTGAGGGCTCCCGTGAGGACGCCCATGTTCACGTACCGCACCACCTTGCGTCGAGTCACGTCGGTCGTGTTGTAGATGTCCCCGATCGTGATCGCCGCGGCACTGTGCCGGAAGGGCGCGCCGTCGTAGTCGAGGCCGGTGTCGGCCATGCCGATGACTTGTCCGGTCCCGTCGAGGCCGTAGGTCCAGTACCGGTCGTTCCCCGTGAGGTTCGTCTGGATTACCCAATCCGTCTCTGCGTTGAAGGGATGGACGGGTTGGACTGGATCGATGAACTCGACGGCGGCCTGGTCCGCGAGCGAGGAGACGAGTCTGGCGGGGATTCGCGCGAGGACCCATCGGAAATCTCCAGTTCCGAACGCGCCCAGAATGGCCGGCCCGGTTCCTGTGCCCCTGTCCAGCGGGATGCCTGCGTGGCCCAGCCAGGCCTCGATGGTTTCGGGACTTTCTCCCGAGAGGACGACAATCCGGACATTCAGGACGCCACTGGTCGGTGTCCCCGGTCGAATTTTCCAGGCGGTTTCGTAGGGGCCCACCCAGTCCACGTACTGCAAGGCTGACAGACCTTGAAGGTCCGAGAGCTGACCACGGACCACAAAACCATCTTGCGGGACATATCGAAGGAGCGCGAGGCCGCGTGACGCGAGTTCGTCTTGCCACTCCGACTTGACTGGTGCAACGAAGTGAATGACACCCACGCTCATCCCGCGAGTGTCCACCGACCACGGGACCGAATGGGACCGCAGCGTCGCGACGTCCACGGCGCCCGCCGCGAATTGAAGCACCGATCCGCGCTCGAATGGCATCGCGTACCGTCCGTGGGCCCGGAGGATCGCGAGCGTTCCGTCGGAGCCGCGGGCGACGGCGAAGGATGCATACGATTCGAGGAGATGCGCGCCTGCCGAAGTAATCTCAGCCTCGGTCGCATCCGTTCGGAACGTCACCGGGCTACCGATCGGGACGGCCTCAGGCACGGCCGGGCGCGGACCGGAAGAAGGCAGTTGGACGAGGAGGAAAATCGCAACCGCAAGCGTCACGAAAACACGAACGACGAGAAGGGCCGTGTGGGCCTTGCCTCCTTCGGACGCGCAGGCGGCGGGCCTGTGCCTCGGAATCGCGGGATGCGACGGCGCGCACATTAGGTTTTTGGCCCAAATTCGGAATCGCGACTCGGCTCTGATCAGCGCTACTCCGCGATGATCCGCGTCGCTTGCAAGATCCCACTCTGGAAAATGAGCGTGTAGTAGTTCGGCGAATGGTTCGTGCCGCGCAGTTTCACGCACCGAATCCGTCGCTGGATGTTCGCGTCGTCGACGCGTTCCATCTTCGTGTGGATGATTCCGTCGCTGAGATATTCCTCGCCGTTCTTGCCGAAGTCCTCGCTGCCCGGTTTCATCTCGCTGATCAGGATCGTGGTCGCCTTCAGATCGCGGATCCACTCGAACAGCTGAAAGAGGTCTTCGCGCGGGTTTTCGAACCGCGACATGACCTCGAGGACCGGGAGCGAATCGACGACGAGGATGTCGTAGTTCATGGAGCGCTTCAGGTTCAGCGCGTACATCTTGAAGATCTCGAGCCACGTGCGGTCGGCCATCCCGTCCAGGTTTCGACGGATCATGCCGAGGTCCACGATGCTGACCTTGTTCTCGACATCCCGCGGGCTCAGGCTCATCTGGTCCAGGTGGCGCGTGAGGTTCTCACGACCCTGCTCCAGGGAGATGTAGGTGCCCGGCCTCCCGTCGCGAAGCGCGTTTTGGTAGATCATGTTGAACGCGATCGTGGACTTCATCGTCCCCGGCTCTCCCGCGAGGAGGACGACGTGGCCCTCCGGGATGCCGCCGCCTAGCTTGTCATCAAAACCGTGGATGAAGGTGCGGATACGGTCTCCTTGGCTCATAGCAAGGCATTCCATTGGAAGGAGCGCGTATAACCGTTCCGAGGCCGTTATCACCGGGAGCTAGTCGTCGGCGTATGGAGGAAAACAAAAAAGAAAGGGGGAGTAAGCGCGAACTGAAAGACGACAGGGCGCCTAGCATAAGATGATTTTTGCACTCGGTCTGTGAGCAAAGTTTCGGCTGGAAACGTTTATTTGTTATCCGGTTTGTTACCAGGTCCGGGTCGGGAGTCGTTGTTTGTCCCTGAGCGCAACCTCAAGGACCTCGTGGTCTCGTACCTTCGCGAACAGGAACGCTCGATCAGCGCGCTCACGAAACAGCTCCGTCAGGACGGATATCCGTTCCATCGGCTGTTCGTGACGGGGTATCTGAAAGCCCTCGCCGACGCCGGCATCCTCCGCGAAAAAGAGATCCCGCCCGCGAAGGTCTACGGCACGTCCGCACACCGAGAGCCGAACCTGTACGAGCTCGTGGGTTCCCGGTGCCGCGAGGCCACGCGGGATGAGACGGACCAGGTGCGGCTCGCCGTGGCGGTCCTGCAGAAACTCTTTCGTCGTCCAATCTTCCTTCGAGAACTCCGGGAATGCGGCTTCGGCGGGGCAATCGACGCGCCGCAGCCTCCTCGAGAAGAGCGAGAGGAAGCCCGCCGGGGACTCGTGAAGCTCGGCCTGCCGGTCCCGACGAACGAGCCGGCATACGCCGTGCCAGAGCGTCGGAACGAGGTTCGGGACGAGATCCTGTACGACCTGGTCATCAAGCGGTTCGGGATGGGCGCCCTGGTCCTCGAGACGAAGCAGATGAAACTGACCGAGCGTTGAGAGGGAAGCTAGGCCATCGAGGTGGATGCTCAGCTCCGACGCCGGGTGACCCGGATGCGTCCTCGGTCCCGCACCCCCGCGAGCGTTGGTAGTCCGCGGTGAGGCTGCTCACTTCCGTGCCTGACCCGTTCCCCACGATCGGGACGGGGATCGCCGCTCTCCAGCTGCGATCCCTGTCGCCTCCAGCCCCGCGGGACAGAACCTCAACGTCGGCATCCGGACCAGCGCCAGACTGGGAGCACCGCCCCCGATTGTCACCGCCCCATGAGGACGATTTGGGTCTACAAGGGGACGCCCAACCCCCCGGTCAAGCCTAGCGCCGTTCTCAACCAAGACATCGTATTTAGCTTTCTCGGTCTCGATCTCGAGAGCGCGCGGAACGGAAAGGGTTATGTCGCGGCGGAACTGTTCCTTCACTAGGCGGGGGAGAGGCGGTTGCAGCCTTCTGGTGTAGTTCGCGTTCTGATTGTCCTTGCAAGCGTTGCGGTGGCACTGCCCGGTTTTGCGGCGGCCGCGTCGGGTCACGTTTCGAACGGGACCGTGAGCGGTTCGGCATCGTCTCCGATGAGCGCTCCCACGACCACGCAGCCGTTCTTTCCGAACATCCGCGTGACGGACGGAAGTTCGGGCTTCACTGATCAAGTCGAACCGACGATGGTCGTGAACCATTCCGGAACGATTTTTGCCGGGTGGAAGGAAACGAATGGCGATACCGCGGCGGGCCTTCGTGTCGGAGCGTCGTACTCGGTTGATCAGGGAGCCACTTGGGCGCCGAACATTCTGATGAACCAGTCCCATCCGGGCCAGGGTTGCCACAACTCGGATCCGTGGATGGCCCTCGCGCCCGACGATCGCGTGCAATATGCCTACCTTGAGTTCGATTGCAATCCGACGGGACTGAATGTCGCGAACACGACGGATGGGCAGACGTGGAGCAGCCCTCACTTCAGGACCGGCGGGGGAGGCCTCACAGACAAGGACTCGATCACTGTGGATCCGTTCGGCCGGATCTACGCCGCATGGGACGAAGGGAACGAGATGATGGTCAGCTGGTCCGATGACGGCGGCGCGCACTGGTCCCCGTTCCAGTTTCCCGATGACAATCCTGGCGGCGTCCTCGGCGCGATCATCCAGACTTCGACCAACGGGACCGTGTACCTGACTTGGTGGGACTTCGGTTCGAACGACATCCTCTTCGATTGGTCCTGGGACCGGGGAATGACTTGGCATCCGGACGTCCGCGTGAACAGCGTTCCGGGCTCGGCGCAAGGGGCCGGATCTTGGTCGTTGCCCATGCCGGCCATGGGCGTGGACCCGAACTCGGGGACGATTTACAACATCTGGACGGACAGCCGCGGCGGGGGCCTCGACGTCATGATCGCGGCCTCGACGAACGGCGGACAATCGTGGGGCACCAACGTGCGCGTGAACGATGTGACGACCGGCGATCAGCGGATGCCGGATCTCGCGATCGACAGCGCGGGGACCGTCCACGCCGCCTGGCTCGACGATCGGACCGGCAACCACAACATCTTCTACGCGAACTCAACGAACGGCGGCCAGACGTGGTCCACGAACCTCAAAGTCACGGACGAGGAGTCATCGTCTTCGCTCGTTCGTCCTGGCGACTACTTCGCGATTGAGGTCGGACCGCAGAACCAGGCGTACGTCCTCTGGACCGACGGCCGCACCTCCGATGGTTCTGACTACGAGATCTACTTCGCGCGCAACCCCGGCTTCCCCGGGGCGACGCTCACCGCTTCCACGAACCCGGCGGGCCTCAAGGTGCAGATTGACGGAACGACGTACACGAGTCCGGCCCAGAAGGTCGTCGTGATCGGGTCGACGCATTCGGTCAGCACGCCGGATCCGCAGATCATCAACCCAACGGCGCGGTACATCTGGACGTCATGGAGCGACGGTGGAGCCCGGACGCATACCGTGACCTTGGACTCAGATTTGACCGTGGCTGCAAGCTTCAAGAAACAGTTCCAAGCTAAGTTTGCGATTTCTCCGACCGGCCCCACAATTCTCGTCGACAACCAATCGTACGGAGTTCCGGCGACGTTGTGGTGGGACCAAGGATCGGCCCATTGGCTCGAAGCGCCATCGCCCCAACTCATCGCTCCGGATTCTCGTTTCGTTTTCGTTTCTTGGAGCGATTCGGGGGCGCGGGCCCACGGCGTCACCGCGAACGCTGCGGTCGATGCCACCGCGACCTTCCAGCCCGAACGCACCCTCGTGATTGCGACCGACCCCGCGGGGTTGAACTTCACCCTGGACGGCGGATTGCCGCAAGCGGGGCCTCAGACGTTCTGGCTCGCGCTCGGTTCGACCCACACGATTGCGGTCAATACCCTGCAGGCCGGTGCCCCGGGCGTCCAGTACCTCTATTTGGAGTGGAGCGACCATGGGGCTCCGTCTCACGCGATCACGATTAGCACCGGCATGAGCGTGACGGCCCGCTTCAAGACACAGTTCTACCTGACCGTCGTCTCTTCCGATCCCTTGACGACTGGTGAAGGCTGGTGGCCCAGCGGCGCGACGGCCACGGCGGCAATCACGAGCCCGATTCAAGCCGTGGGGCCGGGGGAACGCCTCGCATTCCACGGTTGGGGCGGCGACGCGACGGGCCCCAATACGACCTCCGACCCAATCTTGATGGATGGTCCGAAGACCGCCGTCGCGCTGTTCGGGACCGAGTTCTATTTGGAAGTTCAGTCCACCTACGGGGCTGTCACCGGCACGGGATGGTACGCGTCCGGGTCACCTGCGACTGCGACCGCGCCTGCGACGGTGCCGGTGTCCTCCGGATCGCGTCGTATCTTCGCGGGATGGAGCGGGGACGCTTCCGGGTCCAGCCCAACGGCGTCCATCCTTATGGATGGACCGAAGGTCGCGATCGCCAGTTGGAAGCTTCAATACAACCTCCAGATCAACACCCCGTACGGCACGGCATTGACCGCGGGTTGGTACGACGCCGGCACGCAGACCATGGCGCGTCTCGACATGGGCACGGTGTCCCTCGGTGTCGGCGCTCGCGCGCTGTTCCAAGGCTGGTACGGAGACGCCTCGGGCACCGACTCGTCCGGGTCCTCCTCCATCACGATGGACCGCGCGCACCTCGTCGTGGCCGCCTGGCAAGTGCAATACTATCTCACGGTCGAAACGACATTCGGCAGCTCTTCCGGGAGCGGGTGGTATGCGAACGGATCGTTCGGACTCGCGTCGGTGAATGCATCGATCATTCCCGTGAGCGGGACGGAGCGCCAAGCCTTCGCCGGTTGGAGCGGGGACGCGTCGGGAGCATCCGGCGCCTTGTCGAATCCGATCCCGATGGACGGACCCAAGTCGGCGCGCGCGACGTGGAAGGTCGAATACCTCGTCCGCGTGGACAGCGACATTCAGGTTCAGATCGATGGGGGCGGGTGGTATGCCGCCGGGACGCAGGCAACGCTCCGCGCGCCAGAAGAGGTGTCCTACGGCGGACAGACCTATCGCTTCTCGGGCTGGACCGGCGGCGTGAGCTCCTCCGCGACCGAAGTCTCCGTGACGGTGAACGGCCCACTGGTCGTGCACGCGAGCTGGGCGTCGGTGGGGATCCTCGGCGGTTCGACGGTCACATACGGTATCATCGTCGTGATCGTCGTCATCGCGATCGTCATCGCCCTCGTCGTCGCGCGTTCGCGCCGTCGTAAGGAATGATCCGGGTCTCCAGCGTCATTTGGCCCGGTTCATTCGTTGTTCGAGGCGGGCCGCCTTCGTCTTCCGATACCGCCCAAAGGTGGAGAGGAGCAAGACTCCACCGACGAAGAAAGCACCTGCGGAACACACGAGCCGCCACGATTCCAGGTTCCCCACGAAGAGTCCATTCGTGAGATTCGCGGTGAAGTAGAAATTGATTGATGTCAAGATGATGAACAGCCCGATCGCCATTGGCGCCCAGACGCCGAGGATCGATCGGACCCGCTCGATGTTCATCGGCTCATCAAGCGGATGATCGCTTCCGCGGGCTCGCCGCCGCACTCTTCGAGTGCTTTGCGCGCTTCCGCTTCGGAGACGCCGGCCTTCTCGGCGACGAGTTGGACGTCCTCTTCCGGGATCGCCGGTCCCTCGCTCGCATCAGGCTTCTTCGCATCGGCTCGATCCCGGACGATGGGCTCGCCGACGACCGTCCAGATCTTCTGACCCTGGGCGGTCATCGCCGTGACGTTCGGATCCCGGATCACGTACTCCTTGTTCGCGGTGCGGATGACGACTTCCTCGACGCCCTCGAGTTCTTCTTGTTCGATGCCCATCCGCTTCATGGCCTGGCGCATCTGCCGCGGGTTGACACGTCCGCCCGGGATCATCGCATCACAGTGGAAAGGATGGTCGTGACTCGGATAAAGGTTCTGCGCGTCCGAGCTCTCCGTCATATGTTTAAATAGCTCAGGGTTCATCAAATTCACAGTGCGCGTCGCCGTTGTGTTCAAGGATCGATGTCAGCCCAAGCGCTGCCATCTCGAATGCATCGCCTTCTGCCCACCGCAGCGGACCGGCACCGAGGTCATCTGGATTGATCCGGAGACCACGAAGGCCGCGATCAGCGAAGAGACGTGCATCTCGTGCGGAATCTGCACGAAAAAGTGTCCGTTCGATGCGATTCGGATCATCGGCCTTCCTGAGGCTCTCAAGGAAGATTTGGTCCATCAATACGGAAAGAACGCCTTCCGTCTCTTCCGTCTACCGGTTCCGAAGCAGGGGGAGGTCATCGGCCTGCTCGGCCCGAACGGTATCGGCAAGACCACCTGCGTCGGCCTCCTGAGCGGAGAGGTCGCGCCGAATCTCGGCCACTACCGCCGAAAAAAAGCCTATTGGGAAGAAGTGCTCGACTACTTCGCCGGAACGGAGCTCCACGACTACCTCGCGAAGATTGCGAACAAGAAACTCACCACCGCCATCAAGCCGCAGTATGTCGACAAATTGAGCAAGATTTACACGGGCCGTGTCCGAGATCTCTTGACGAAGATCGACAAGAGAGGTCGCCTCGCCGAGCTGACGGTGTCCCTCGACCTCGAATCGTTCCTGGATCGGGACATCGCGCAGCTGTCGGGCGGCGAGTTGCAACGCATGGCGATCGCCGCAACGATGCTCAAAGAGGCCGACATCTACTTCTTCGACGAGCCATCGTCTTACCTCGACATCTACCAACGGCTGCAAGTCGCGAAGGTCATCCAGTCCCTCTCGCAGGAGAAATATGTCGTCGTCGTGGAACACGACCTGGCCGTCCTCGATTTCCTCGCAGACACCGTCTTCCTCATGTACGGCGAGGAGGGCGCGTACGGAATCATTGCGCAGCCGCGGCCGGTCCGCACCGCGATCAACGTATATCTCGGCGGCTACCTGAAGGAGGAGAACATCCGCTTCCGGGATCGCGAGATCCGCTTCGACACCCGCCCGCCTCGAAGCGACTGGAAGGGCGAGACGCTCGTCACGTTCGACGGACTCACGAAACGGTTCGAGGGCTTCGAGCTCACCGTCCATCCGGGACGGCTGCGAAAAGGCGAGGTCGTCGGCGTGGTCGGACCAAATGCGACCGGCAAGACCACGTTCGTCAAGATGCTCGCGGGCCAGGAGACGCCCACGTCGGGCGCCGTGGAGGGACGGTGGCAGGTCTCGTACAAGCCGCAATACCTCGAGGCCGTCTACGAAGGCACCGTCGGGGAGTTGCTGCGCAACGCGGTCGGAAAGAAGGCGGACACCGGCTACTTCGAGACGGAGATCCTCCAGCCGCTCAAGGTCAAAGGGATGCTGGAGCGGGATGTCTCGACGTTGTCCGGCGGCGAGTTGCAGCGCGTCGCCATCGCCCTGTGCCTCGGCCGGGATGCCGACATCTACCTGATCGACGAGCCGTCCGCATATCTCGATTCGAACCAGCGGATGGAGGCGGCGCGGACGATCCGACGGGTCATGGAGAAGGAAGCCCGGACCGGGCTCATCGTCGACCACGACGTGTACTTCATCGACATGGTGTCGGACAGCATCATGGTCTTCTCCGGCGATCCGGGCCGCACCGGTGTGGGCGAAGGTCCATTCCCGATGCGGGACGGGATGAACAAGTTCCTGAAAATGGTTGGCATCACATTCCGGCGGGACGCGGACACGAATCGCCCGCGAATCAACAAGCTCGACTCCCGCTTGGATCGAGAGCAGAAGTCCGCCGGCGAATATTACTACGCGATCGAGGATGCGCTTCACGCGTCGTGATCGTCCGTTACGTCGAAGCGCGAATCAATCGGCCCTGCCCCTCGGAGATGGCCTCGCCGTCTTCGACGATTGTTTCTCCTCGGAGGTACACGGCTCGAGGGAAGCAGGCTTCCATTCCCTCGAACGGTGTCCACCCGCATTTGTACCGCACCCGTTTCGCCGTGACGGCCTCGATGTTGCGCGGGTCCACAACGACGAGGTCTCCATCCCGGCCCACCTCGATCGTCCCCTTCGCGATTCCCAAGATTTCGGCGGGTCGCACTGCCATCGCCGAGACGAGTCGCGGGAGGTCCAGGTCGCCCGCCCGGATTCGACGCATCAGGAGCGGGAACGCCGTCGCGACGCCGGGGAGTCCGGCGGGCGCCTCCTCGAAGAGGCCGCTCTTCTCCTCAATCGTGTGAGGGGCGTGGTCGCTCGCGACCGCGTCGATGCGGCCCTGGCGGAAGGCCCCCCAGAGCGCGTCGCGATCCGTGGGTGATCGGAGCGGGGGATTCACTTTGCCTCGGGCTCCGAGCGGCTTTGACCAGTCGAGGAAGAGGTGGTGGGGCGTCACCTCGCATGTCGCCCCCGCAGGCACCGAGTTGAGGGCATCCACACAAGTGACGTGAGCGACGTGCACCCTCGCTCCGCCGCGGATGCGCGCCAGGGTCGCGATGGCGGCTTCCTCGGCGACCTTCGGTCGCGCCGCGTCGTGGCCTCGGAGGTCCTTCGCTTTCTGCCTGTTGAATTTTTTCGGGTCCTCCGCATGGACGACGACGAGTTTCGGCTGCGCTTCCGCGGCTCGAAGGATTTCTTCTAGTCGCGGCACGGTCACCTCGAGATTTCCCGTCGACTCGGCCATGTAGACTTTGAATGCGACCGCTTTGGCGAGTCGCGGGACTGCCTCCGGGGATTGCGGCGCAGCATACAGTGCATAGTCCACCGCGGCCCGTCCTTGGAGCTCCGCGGCCTTCGCATCAAGCGCGGCTGTCGTGATCGCCGCCGGGACCGTGTTCGGCATGTCCGCCACCGTCGTCACGCCGCCGATCGCCGCCGACCGGGTCCCGCTCGGGAAATCTTCTTTGTACCGGAGCCCCGGGTCCCTCATATGGACGTGGAGGTCGACGCATCCTGGGAGGATCAGCGCATCGCCGTGGTCAATCTGTTCGTCGCCTCGGAGCACTTTCTTGATCGCGGCGATCTGGCCGGTTTCATCAATTCCGATGCTCAAGGGCTCGAGCTGGCCGCGAAAGAACACGCGGCCGCTAATGACCCGCATGCGCCGCCTCCAAGGTCCGGCGCACGACGGGACCGCGGGGCTGGGTTTCCGCGAAGACCTCGGCCTGGAACTTGTAGACCCGGGTCGCGGGGTCGAGCCACGCATCCGCCAAGAGGCCCGCTTTCATGCACGCCTCGGACAAGAATTCGGCCGCGTCCCAGGCATACTCGACGGCGACCTGCGGGAGCAAGAGTCCTCGGTATGGACCCTGGGCGACACTCAAACCATCCTCGCCGAGGGTGACGGACTTCGCGAGGTCCTTCGGCTTCTTCACTTCAATCAGTTGAGGCGGGGTCAGGATGCTCACCTCTACGGTGACGCGGTCGAGTTCTTCCGGGGTCAACCGCGGGAACCGTGGGTCCTCCGCGGCGCCTTCCGCGCCTTTCTCGATCGACTTGACGAGCGGGAAGAACGGTTGCGGGTAGCCGATGCAACCGCGCAGCAAGCCACTCGGATGTTCGTTGAGCGTCACGAACGCTCCGGACTTCTTTTCGAATGCCTTGGGGACTTCAACGGTTCGTTTCACGCGTTTGACGACGTAGGCCTCGAGGGCCTCGCGCGCGATGCGGACAGCGAGTTCGCCATCCCGGTCCGCGTACGACATTCGCCTCGACAACAAGGCGCGTGCCTTAACATTGTCGGCACGATTCTTCGATTGCCAATCCGGAGTGGCCCTCCGTCTCCACCGATTGAAACGCGCACTGTGCGATTGTACTCGCAACCTTTATCGGCCCCGACCTCTCATTCACCGCATGTCATGCGCGCCCGCGTTCCCGTCGTCGAAATCATGACGCAGTCCCCGGTGACGATTCCGGCCGACGCGACCGCGAAGGACGCCGCTGGCCTCATGCGAGACCGGGAGATCGGGAGCCTCGTCGTGGTCGAGACGGGCAAGCCGATGGGCATCGTCACGGAGCGGGATATCGTGACGAAAGTCGCCGCGCCAGACAAACAACCGAGCCGCGTCCTCGTCCGAGACATCATGACGTCCCCCGTGGTCGTGATCCATCCGCATGAGGAAGTCGCCGAGGCTGCGAAGCTGATGTCGCAACGCAAGATCCGAAGACTCCCCGTCGTCCAGGACGGAAAGCTCGTCGGGATGATCACAGAGAACGACATCATCCGGGTCTGGCCCCAACTGATCGAAGTCACGCGGGAATACGCTCGGGCCGGACTCGAGTCGGAGTTCGCGAAGGGCATCGAGGGCCACTGCGAGGCGTGCGGAGTGTATTCGACGAACCTCGTGTGGGATCGCAACTTGCTCGTCTGCCCTGAGTGCCGCGGCGGCTGAAGTGTGCGTCGTCGGGAAGGCGTGGATAACAGCCGCGGAACCTTTATAGGCCGTTCCCAGGTTCGGCCGGCCATTGGCCCGATTCGTCAAGGTTTCTCAGCAAGAACTCGATTCGATCCGCAAGCTCTACGAGAGCGTCATGTCGTACGCCTGCCACGGCCTCTTCTTCCGAGAGGGCATGGTCCTCGCCGAGGAAGTCACGAGGAACTTGGCGCTCGGCGAAGATCCGCTCGAGTTCGGCAAGAAAGTGATCCTCGAGCGGGGCTGGGCAGAGGAGGTTTCCTTCACCGACTCGGGCGCGAGGGTGCGCGGCTCGATCGAGGCGATGCCCGGGGGGGACGTAGAGACGTGCCACCGGCTTCGCGGGATTCTCTCGAAGCTCCTTGAGGCGAAAACGAAACACCGAGTGCGCCTGGCGGAAGTGGAGTGCGTGAGCACGGGCGGACACGAATGCGTCTTCGAACGGGAGGGCGGGGCGTGACCGCCTTGGCGGACATGGTCCGCGCGCTCCGCGATGTGACGAAGGCGGAGGCGGTCGCGGTCGTCAATCGCGATGGCGGGATCGTGGCGGCCGAGCTTCCGCGAAGTGTCTCGCAGGAGACGTTCTCGATCATGTGCGCCGCAATCCTCGGCGCCGGGATGACCGCCGCGACGGAGCTGGGCCACACGGCGCCGCACCGCGTCCTCCTCGAGTCCGACGACGCGACCGTGGTCATCCAAGAAATCGGCCGACGCGCCATGGTGGTGCTCGTGGTACCGCCGGAGCGCGTGGTCTCCGATCTCGACGCGGCGATCTTGCGGTTCGCGCAGGCCGCGGCCAAGGATTTGGACTGAGCGCTCCGGGAAGCCTTAATGTGGCCACGACCCTTCGTTCCGCGGGCCCGTAGTCTAGTGGCTATGATGCGACTCTTACAAAGTCGAGGTCGTCGGTTCGATTCCGACCGGGCCCATCGGTCTCCGGGAACAGTCGAGATCGTGGACCTAGGGACGGCTACGAAAGGGTCCGTCAGTCTTGGACTTCCGAATGCAGCCCGATCGGTTTAGGGCTAGTGCCTGATCCATAGCCGGTGTTTAACGGCGAAGTTGAGTGTGCGAAACACGAGGGGTGCTCCGACCGCCGACACCACGGTGGACACGGTCGCTCCAAGTCCGAGCGCTGCGGTCGGGGGCAGGAATCGGACGAAGTACCACGCGGAGCCTATCAGGCCCCCGAGCCATCCGATTAAGACGATGAACAAGAGAGGTCGAACGAGCAGCATCGCCATCAGCGCCAGTCCGAGGATGCCGCCGGCGTAGAGGAGGATTTCTGGCGGGGCGGCCATCACGGTCGAAATCCACAGCAACAACGGAATCTCGAGCGCCGCGATGAACAGAAAGCCCAGCCGCCACTTCCAGCGCATCTCGCCCGCTCACCTCACTGCCGGTAGTCCTCGGGCCGGAAGCCCAGGTCCACTTTGATGTCTCGCAATCGTCCGAGGTTCGTCCCATCGAGGAGGTGCACGGACGCATCTTCCACCCGGACGAGGTCCTCGTCGAAGAGGGGTCCGATGAACCGGGCACGGACATCGTTCACGGGCATTCCGCCGCAGAGCTCGTTGAACGAGGGCACGACGATCGCCTCGCGCGGGAGCTTGGGGTATCGTTTGTGCTTTCGAAGGAACGGCACACGCATCCAGCACGGGAGGATCTGCCGGGATCCCAACGCGTCGCGAAACGCGGCCGCCGGATGGTTGTGTCCCATGACGAGGACCGATCCCTCCATGACCTTCTTGTAGGGCCAGGCGTGTCCGTGGCAGAATCCGACATCCTCGATTCGGAAGCCGTACGCCGGTTTGAAGCGCACGCTGCGAGGCACGATGTTCTTCAGCATGCCGTCGTGGTTGCCTTGGGCGATGTATACTTCCCGGAATCTCGGCGCGAGGTCGCGGAAGAACACGTAGACGTCCCGTCGCTCGCGAGAGGCCATCTTCGGCACGAGATGCTTCACGTCGCCCAAGATGACGAGTCGGTTCGCGCCTCGACGGTCCGCCAGCTCGATGAGCTTTCGGCCCATCACCTCCGCCCGGCTCGGGACCCGGATTCCTTTCTCGTGCAGCTCTTCCTCGATCCCGATGTGTAGGTCCGCCACGACCAGGATGTCGTCCGCCATGAGCGCGGGCTCATCGGGAACCGGCTCGAGATCCACGCCGGCTCCAAGGGCAGGTCGGCTTAATGGTTGTGCCGGGTCCGCGGTCGATTCGCGTTGGTCAGAGAAACTCGGCCAGGACGCGACCCAGGTTTTCGGCGACGTCGACCGAGGTCAACCCGTAACTCTTGACCTTGAAGGCGAGGTCGCCGGCATACCCGTTCGTGAATGCGGCCAGGCGCGCGGCATCGAACGGGGACATTCCTTTCGACATGAGCCCGGCCACGACCCCGCACAAGACGTCGCCCGTCCCGCCCACCGTCATCCCGGGATTCCCCGTGTAGTTGAACTTGACGTGCAGCCCGTCGGTCACGATGTCGACATGACCCTTCAGGAGGATGGTGGCCCCGAACGTCTTCGCTGCTTCTCGGACGATCTCGGCGCGTTCCTCGGGTGGATCCGGGAGGGCCTTGCCCGTCAGGGTCTGGAATTCTCGGGAGTGAGGCGTGATGACCGCGCGCTTCCCGACAAGACACTTCGGGTCCGCGGCCACCGCCCGGATAGCGTCCGCGTCGACGACGAGCGGCAGCGAGATGCTCCGGACGATGTCCCGCACGGCATCGAAGGTCCCCTCAGCGTCGCCGAGTCCGGGACCGATCGCGATCGCGTCGGCCCGCGAGGCCAAGTCCAGGATCTGCCGCGTGTCCTCCCGGAGCAGCCGGTGGCCGACAAGCGGATGCACGATGAACATCGGCGAATACGATGCGACCACCGAGGCCGCTAGGGCCGGAGTCGCGACATGGATGAGATCCGCGCCGACCCCGAGGGCGCCGTATCCGACGAGCGCGGGGGCGCCGGTATACGGTCCCCCGGCGATCACCAGGACACGTCCATTCTGACCCTTGTGGCTCGTCGCCCTCGGAACCGGATAGAGCGTGAATTCGCCGGGCCCGATCATCGCGGCGATTCTCACGGGGATGCCGATGTCCGCCACGCGGATCCGTCCGGAGTTCTGGGCCGTCATCCCCTCCTTCACATCATGGAGCGTGACGGTGACCGTCGGTCGGACGGCGAGGTCCGTTCCGAACCCGCTGGGGACGTCCACACTGAGGATCGGCTTGCCGGAGGCGTTCATCTGGCGGATGAGCGCGGCGTACGGCTCGCGAAGTGGGCCTTCCGCGCCGATCCCGAGGAGGGCGTCGATCAACAGCTCCGCCGCCGCGATCGCTTCCTCGCTCTTGTCGAGGCCCGCCAGGATTTGCACGTCCCTCAGCCGCTCGAAGTTCGTCCCCGACTCCTGGGTGACGAATTGGTCCGGCGATCGTGCGAGGAGGACGGTGACCCGCGCCTCTTTCGCGAGGTGGCGAGCCGCCACAAGGCCGTCGCCGCCGTTGTTCCCGGTGCCGCAGAGGACGAGGACGTTCTTTCCGGCCGCGCCGAACTCGGCCCGCGCGACGTCGGCCACGGCTTTCCCGGCGTTCTCCATCAGTTCCAAGATCGAGACGCCGAAGTATTGGGCGTTCCGATCGAGGACGCGCATCTCCGCCGGAGAAATCATCGGGGCGCGCATTCGGCCGACGCTAGTTAAACGTTGCCCGCGGAGTTAAGAACGATCGGACATTTCGGGACGCGATGGACTTCGAACCGTTGCGGGCGTACACGTGGGCCCTCCTGCTGGGCCTCTTCGTCCCGCTGAGCTGGATCCTCGACCTCCTGCTCGGGCCCGGCGTCATCGTCTTCGCGGTCGCGGGTCTCGCCATCGTCCCGCTCGCATGGTTCCTCGGGCTCGCGACCGAGGAACTCGGCAAGCACGCGGGCCCCGGGGTCGGCGGTCTCCTCAACGCGACATTCGGGAACGCAACGGAGCTGATCATCGCCGTCTTTGCGCTGTCGCGCGGCTTAACAGAGGTCGTCAAGGCGTCGCTCACCGGCTCGATTGTCGGAAACCTTCTTCTCGTCCTCGGGTTGAGCATGCTCGCAGGCGGCGTGAAATACAAAGCGCAGCACTTCTCCCGCGAGGCTTCCGGAATTCAGATCACGATGCTCGTCGTCGCGGTCATCGGCCTCGTGATGCCCGCGCTGTATGTCCTCTCGACAGGGGTTCGGTCCGGCGTGGCCCTAGAAGAGATGAGCCTGGGCATCGCCGGGATCCTGCTCTTGGCCTACGTGTTCGGCCTCTTGTTTTCCCTGCGCACGCACCGGGACATCTTCAATCCGGTGACGGAAGTCTCCGAGAAGCCGCGCTGGGAGAAACGGTTCGCCCTGAGCGTCCTCGTCGCTTCGACGGTCCTGGTCGCGGTCGAGAGCGAGATCCTGGTCGGCTCTCTGGAGACGGCGCGGCAGAGCCTGGGCCTGACCGAACTGTTTATCGGAGTCATCATCGTGGCCATCGTCGGGAACGCCGCGGAACACGGCAGCGCGATCCTCATGGCCTGGAGAAACAAGATGGAATTGAGCGTCGCGGTCGCGACGACTTCGACGACCCAGGTCGCGTTGTTCGTGGCGCCAATCCTCGTCTTCGTTTCTCTCCTGACCGCGAAAGTCATGACGCTCGACTTTGAAATCTTCGAGCTCGCCTCGTTGGCCTTGGCGACGGCCGTCGTTGCGGCGGTCGTCTCAGATGGCCGAAGCAACTGGTACGAGGGCGCGTTGCTCGTGATGGTGTACGCCGTGATTGCCGTGGCGTTCTTGTTCCATCCGCCTCCGCCGTGAGCCCATGGCCGGTACCCGTCGATCCCTCGCGTACGGACTTACCGCGAACGTCGTCGTCCTCGGGGTCGTGTCCCTCTTCACGGACATCAGCAGCGAAATGATCTTGCCGATTCTGCCGTTCTTCTTGATTCAGGTCCTCGGCGCGAACGCCCTCATCGTCGGGATCCAGGAAGGGCTCTCGGACAGCGTCGTCTCGTTCATGAAGATCTTTTCGGGCCGGTTCTCCGATGCGGCCGGGAAGCGGAAGCGCTTCGTCGGGGCGGGCTACGCCCTCTCGACATTGATGAAGGTCCTCTTTCCGTTCGCGCAGAGCTGGCCGGAGTTCCTCGGGATGCGGATCGTGGAACGGACGGGGAAGGGCGTCCGGGACGCGCCCCGGGACGCGCTCTTGACTGAGTCCACGCCGGCCGAGACCCGCGGGAAAGCGTTCGGTTTCCACCGGAGCATGGACACGACCGGGGCGATCGCGGGTCCGATCATCACTCTCGTCCTCCTGGCGACCATCGCTGCCTCCCCCGGCGTCCCGAACTATCGCCTCATCCTGCTCCTCGCCGCCATTCCTGCAGTGATCTCCGTCTTCATCGTCTTCCTCGTCCGCGAGCCGGTCCGTCAGCGCACTCCGAAGCAGCCCCTTCGGGTCACCTTCCGCGGGATTCCGAAGCCGCTTTGGACGTTCATCGGGATCGCGAGCGTCTTCTCGTTCGCGGATTTTTCCTATGCGTTTCTTCTATTGCGTGCAGGGATACACGGGACGACCGTGGCCATCCTGCTGTACGTGGTGTACAACATCGTGTACGCCGCTCACGCGTTCCCCGCGGGGATCTTGTCCGATCGAGTCGGACGGAAGCCGGTCGTGCTGACCGGGTACATCGCCTTCATCGCCATGGCGACGCTCCTTGTTTTCTCAGACCTCCTCGCCACCCTGGTCCTCGCCTTCGTCCTTTACGGTTTGAGCTACGGGATGGCGGAAGGAACGCAGCGCGCGCTCGTTGCAGACTTCGCCCCACCGAACATCAAGGCCACGGTGCTGGGCGCGTATCACACGTGCGTTGGGGCGGTGAAGCTGGCGTCCGGCGTGATCGCCGGACTCCTGTGGATCGCCTTCGCGCCGACGCCGACCTTCCCCGTCGGGGCCGCGACGTTCGCATTCGGGGCGATGGCCGCAACGGTCGCGGCGATCGGACTCTCCCTGTGGAAAGCGCCGGCTAGGTCCTGATCTTTCGGCCGAGGCGCCGCTCCACTCCCGCGACCTTCGCCTCGAGTTGCTTCGACGCACCTTTGCGGTCGTCGATCTTGACGATCGTCGAGACGCGTTCGCAGTCCTCCATGACGGCCCTGTGGCAGCGCGCGATGAGAGCGAGAATCTCGTCGAACGAGCCCTCGATCACCGTCCCCATGGGATTGAGGCGGTACGGGAGACCGCTGCGGTCCACGATGTCCACGGAGCGCGCCACGTATTCCCCCACGCTAACGCCCTTCCCGATCGGCGTGATACTGAATTCCGCGATGGTCATCGCCCGACCCCGCTAGCCTGATAAGCCCCCCGCCTCTTGCAAGTTTTGTGGCCGTCGACTATTCGCAACATGCCGCGGACTACGATCACGTTCGGGCCGACGGGGCGACGGACCGCGAGTTCTGGCTCCGCGGACTCGTCGAAGTCGGACGCCTGCGGGACGGGGAGCGCGTGCTCGACCTCGGAGCCGGGACCGGCCGATTTGCACAGCTCCTCTCGACGACGAATCGCGTCGTGGCCCTCGATTCCTCGGGCGCCATGCTCCGGATCGCCCGCGCGAAAGGTCTGTTCGAGTGTGTCGAGGGCGATGGCCACCGCCTGCCGTTCCGGGCAGACACCTTCGATCTCGCCATGGTCGTCATGGTGCTCCACCATCTCGGCGACTATGGCGCGGCCCTCCATGACGTCGCGCGGGTGGCGCATCGAGTCGTCGTCGCGACCTCGGACATGGCCACGCGTCGCCTCGGCATATTGGAAGAGGCCTTTCCAAGCCTCTTGGCCATCGATCAAAAACGGTTCCCGCCGATTCCGGCGATCGTCCACGCGCTTGAGGCGGCGGGCTTTCGGGCCCCCATCGTCGACGACCGCGCGTACGTTCGAAGGCTCACGACGGAAGAGCAACTCGACCGGGTACGACATCGGTACCTCTCGACGTTCGACCTCCTCCCTCCGGGTGAATATGAGCGAGGGCTCCGGTTCTTGGAGACCGAGATGCCCCGGCGCTACGGAGACCGCTTCGAGATCTCGGCCCGCTTCACGTTCGTAGGCGCGACAAGGTAAGATTCGCCGAATCCGCGCAAGGTTGGCAAAAGTCCCGACCCTTCCGATCCGTATCCGCGAGTTTCTCGGAGAAGAACATCACGCATTGGGGATTCGCATCGTGATGGACGAGGCCCAGGGTATGTCCGAGTTCGTGGACCACGGTCTTCACGGCACGTTCGACGAGTTTGTCCTCGCCCTCTCCCCCAAACTGCGACAGGGAGACGACCGCCCATCGGCCCTGGATGTCCGCGTGACCGAAGACCAGCCTCAGTCCGAGCTCCGGGTCGCTGAGCTCGACGTCCGTGATCGCGATGACGCGATCGCCATCCGAGGATCGGCAGACCCGAGCGAACGTTGCCGCTCGGTACCGTCTCGAACCGTGACCGAAGGGTCGGCTCGGCAAGGGCTTCGGACTCGCGATGCGTACCTCTCCAAACGGTGCAAGCTCCGAGCCGATTCGTTCGAGGACGGAAGCGTCGGTGCGGCCGACGGGTTGGAGTGTGAGGATCATCCTTTGACGACTCCGAGCGGGACCAACCGGGCGACGATTTTCGTCAGTCCTGCTCCCTGAGCCACCCGGACGACGTCCTCGACGTTCTTGTAGGCTCCGGGGGCTTCCTCGACGATTCCGGCCCGCGAGGCCGCCCGAAGATAGATTCCGTGCTTGTCGAGGGATTTCACGACCTCGTTCGCATCGTACTTCCGAGTCGCGGCCTTTCGCGACATCTGGCGCCCGGCGCCATGGCAGCTCGAGCCGAAGGATCGCTCCATCGCGGTCGGCAGGCCAACGAGGACGAACGAGCAGGTGCCCATGTCTCCCGGGATGAGGACGGGCTGGCCGACCGCCTTGTACTCGGCCGGAGTCTCCGGGTGTCCCGCGGGGAAGGCGCGGGTCGCCCCTTTCCGATGGACGACGACCTTGCGTCGCGCGCCCTCGATGACGTGATGCTCCACTTTCCCGATGTTGTGGCACACATCGTAGACGATGTCCATGCCGAGCGCCTCCGGAGATTGGCCGAGGACCTTCGAGAACGCGTTCCGTACCCCGTACGTGATCACCTGGCGGTTGTTCCAGGCGAAGTTTGCGCCGCAACACATGGCCCGCCAATAGTCGAGCCCCTCCTTCGAGCCGATCGGCGCGCAGGCGAGCTGGAGGTCGGGCAAGTCGATCTTCTCCCGCTTCACGACCCGTTCGCACACCTCGATGTAGTCCGTGGCGATCTGGTGGCCGAACCCGCGGGATCCGGTGTGGACCATCACGCACACCTGGCCCGGCTCCTGGATCCCCAGAGCTTTCGCGGCCCGTTCGTCGTCCACCCGGTCGACCTTCTGGATCTCCACGAAGTGGTTCCCGGCGCCGAGGCTTCCGACCTGGTCCTTTCCGCGCGCAATGGCCCGCTCGCCGACTTTCGAAAAGTCCGCGTCCTCGAGGTGGCCGCGCGCCTCGATGTGGTCGGGGTCGTCGGACCATGCGTATCCCTTCTCGACCGACCAGCCGACCCCTTCGGTCGCGAGCTTCGCGAGGTCCTGCCGCGACACTTTCGTGATCCCTCCTTCGCCCACGCCGCTGGGGACGTTCTCGAAGCACGCGTCCGTCAACGCTCGGAGGTTCGAACGGACGTCGGCTGCAAGGAGGTTCGTCCGGATGAGCCGTACGCCGCAGTTGATGTCGTAACCGATCCCGCCGGGCGAAATCACACCGTCGTCGTAGTCGAAGGCCGCGACGCCGCCGATGGGAAATCCGTAGCCCCAGTGGATATCGGGCATGGCCATCGCGGCCCCGAGGATCCCAGGCATCGTCGCGACGTTTGCCACTTGCTCCGGCGCCTGGTCTTGACGGAGCTGCGGCACCATCGATTCGTCGATGAACACCAAGCCGTTCGTGCGCATGGCGGGCTTATAGGACCGCGGGATTTCGTAGCGGAACGCGTCGACTTTGTTCAGAGGGCCGTTCCATCCGTCGCCCATGGCATCGAGAAAAGCGCCTACGTGCCGAGTGCTCATAAACGTTCGCGCACGCCGTCAGAGTCTGTCGTAAACTTCATGCCCGGGCGTGTTATCCCGTGCCACGGGTTGGGACGAGCTCCGGTTCCGCTCTTCCGGCGTCGCCTTCGGGTGGGCATGCGCGGCCGGGATTCGTGGGGCCCGGGTTCCCCGAGGACAAGGGGGAGGGAATCGGGGGAGGCCGCGGTCCCGCGTGCGACCAGAGCTCGTCGCGCCCTTTTCCTCCGAGGTTCTGAAGTCTTCGGCGTCCCTCGTCCGGGGATGTCAGCCGGCGCTCATTCGAGGTGCCCGCGCGCCTCGCCAACGGCCACGATCGCCTCCCGAATGAGGCGCGCGGCGAGCAACGACGTTTGGCCGAAGTCCCATGCAGGACTCACCTCGTTCAGATCCATCCCGACCAGGTCCGGCGCGAGCATCCCGATGACCTTCTTGACCTGCATGGGCGCGAGCCCGAACGGCTCCGGATTGCCGACGGCCGGAGCAAACGCCGGATCGACGCCGTCGATATCGATCGTGAGGTAGATCTTGTCGCGGTGGATCGCTTTCAGCGCCCGTTCCACCGCGGCACCGATGCCTCTCTCATGGACGTCGAAGACGCTCACATACGTCAAACCGAGTCGTTCGAGGTCCACCCGTTCCTCCCGACTGTACGACCGCACGCCGATGTAGACGACGTGCTCGACGCCGACGTGGTCCGCGATCCGGCGCGCCGAGCAGGCGTGCGACCACTTGTCGGAGAGGTACGAGTCGCGGAAGTCGAGGTGGGCGTCGATTCCGATCACGCCGATATCCTTCGGGAATGCACGCACGACGGCCGGTGCGAGGCTGTGTTCACCGCCGATGACGATCGGAATCTTCCCGGCGCGGACGACATCCGCCGCCATGTGCGTCACGCCGTCGACCATCTCCGTCGACGCCCCAAAGGTCGGCGTATCACCCAAATCCGCCACCGCGACGTCTCGAAGGTCGCGCTGGTGGTCCATCATGTAGGTCTCGAAGTTGTACGACGCCTCGCGGATCGCACGAGGTCCGAAGCGGGAGCCGCCGCGGAACGAGCAGGTGCGGTCGTACGGCACTCCAAACAGGGCCATCCACGCCTCGTCATACTTCGCGACGGCGTCCGCGAAGCGAGGCGCAGCCATGGGCGAAACGGAAATCGCGTGCGCTTATTTGAGGACGACCCCGCTCAATTGGACGAGAGCTTGCGCCGGCCGAGCGCTTCGACGTACATGATTTCCTGACCGGAAGCGAGTTTGCCCTGGAACTCCTCGGGCACGGGGAGTTCGAACGTCTCGTACGTCGCGAGGTCCATCAGCTGGGCGAGGTTGCCGTGGGTCGAAAGGACCTGCGCCTTCCGCTTGTCGATGATCGGGACTCGGACCTTGTGGGTCACCGGATGCACAATCGACCGCTTCTGCCCGTCGAACAGGCCGACGGCCTCGAGCCTCGCCTTCGCCTCGCCGTGTTTCCCCGGCTTCGAGGTCTGGATCGAGATGATGCGACACGGCTCATCGTCGATGACGATGTACCGGTTCACCTTCAGCTCTCGAATCTCCGCTTGCTCCCAGGACATCGCGTTCGCGCGGCGATGCGAGGGGACCCTAAAAACGTTTCCTCAGCGGCGCATCCGTCTCCGGTGCGCGCGTTTTTTCGGCGCGACGTCACGCTTCGCTCGCATCGGTTTGTCGGCCTTGCGCCGACGGATTTGCTCGAGCCCGACCTCGAGATTTTTCAACAGGTCCGGGGCAATTTTGCGTTTTGTGTACGCGTCCGCTCGGGCCGCAAGGGAAATCTTCGCGGCGAAAGCGCGGGCGATCGCGCCCCGCTGCCAAGGAGGCGCACCGTGGACCCATGGATGCTGAAAGAGCACGCCATGCTTTGGCGGCCGCGATCCGGTCCGCAGATGGCGGAAGAGCGCGCGCTCCGCACCCAGGAGTTGCACGGTGCCGGCGGGTGCGCGCGCGAGATCCTCGACGCCGCCCGCCAGGGTGACGAGCCGCGCGGCGATGATCGGGCCCGCGAGTTCTGAGACGTTC
This sequence comes from Thermoplasmata archaeon, assembly GCA_035557795.1. Taxonomy (GTDB): domain Archaea; phylum Thermoplasmatota; class Thermoplasmata; order RBG-16-68-12; family RBG-16-68-12; genus RBG-16-68-12. The sequence goes on from DATMDM010000037.1 coordinate 25,380, forward strand.
GGCGCCAGTTCGCGGATCGATCGCTCCACGTACGCCTCGACCGCTCTCCGGCGGTCCGCAACGAGTTTCGCCAGACCGGCGAGCGCCTTCAATTCGGCTTCCTCTTGCTCCGCCAGGTCCGCGCCGACGCTCTCCCGATGGTCCATGGGCATCCGTTCCCGCCGACCGTGAATCGATACGAGCTCGACGTAAGTCGCGGTATCCACCATCGGTGCGAGCTCCGGGAAGTGAAGCCCGTACCATTCCCGCAGTCGTTCGACGAGGACGTTCTCTTCTTCCTGAAGTTCGTCGAGGGCGCCGACCGCGTGCCGGAGATGATCCTCAGGTCCGATCGCCTTGCGCATTCGCCGCTTCGCGAGCTGGACCATCGCCCCGTGCAGGAGCTCACGGCCATAGCCGAAGTCCTCCGGCTTGAGGAACGGAGGGCGCACCGGCGTGCGATTGCCGCCGGCCCGCTCCAAGCGCGGCTCGATGACGAAGACCTCGTCCGCGCGGGCCATGAGGTCGCGCTCCTCGTCCAGGACTTTCCAGTCTTCGACCTGGGCGAGGCGGTCCGCAAGGGCATTGGCGTCCATCGGGAAGAGCCTCTTGTCGACGACCGTCCCCTCATCGAGGAGGAAGGAGCCGAACCACGTCGTCAAGAGGAGCATGGCGCGAGGCGAACGGGCTCGGTCCGTAAAAGCGTATCCGCCTACCGAGACTTGGGGCGCGCTTTCTTCTTCGGCGCGGCCTTTCCGGAAGACCGGAGTTGAGAGGGCTTCAGGATCCCTTGTTCCGTGATGATTCCCGTGATGTACTTCGCCGGCGTGACGTCGAAGGCGGGATTGCGGGCCGGACTTTCCTTCGGCGCAATGGCATGCCCGTCGAGATGAAGCACCTCTTGTGGAGATCGCTCCTCGATTGGGATCTTGGTACCCGACGCCAGATCGACATCGATCGTGCTCGTCGGCGCCGCGACATAGAACGGGACGCCATTTTCCTTCGCGACGACCGCTTTCGCATAGGTGCCAATCTTGTTCGCGGTGTCGCCGTTGACGGCAATCCGATCCGCGCCGACCAAGACGAGATCGATTTCGCCGTGCCCGAGGAAGTGGCCCGCGGCGCCATCCGTGATAATCGCGTGCTCGATCCCTGCTTCCAAGAGCTCCCACGCAGTGAGGCGGGCTCCTTGCAGGCGGGGCCGGGTCTCGTCCACGTAGACGAAGAAGCGCCGCCCCTTTTCCTGGGCCACGCGCATCGGTGCCGTCGCGGTCCCGTAGTCCACCGCCGCGAGGGCGCCGGCGTTGCAGTGCGTGAGGATTCGCGTGCCGTTTCGGATCAGTTTCGCCCCGTGTTCCCCGATTCTTCGGCACTGTTCGATGTTGTCCTGCGCGTACCGTTCGGCGACCTCGACGAGGTCCTCCCCGCCGGACGCCGCCTTCGTCATCGAGTCAATCGCGAAAAAGAGGTCGTGGCCCGTGGGTCGCGTCTTTCGCAGCCGGTCCGCGGCGGCCTTGAGGTCGAGTCCTTGATGGGCGGCCTGGGCCATCCCGTATGCGGCCGTGGCCCCGATCGCCGGCGACCCCCGCACGACCATGTCCTCGATCGCGACGGCGACATCTTCGTAGGTCTTCGCCTCGTAGACGCGGACCTCGAACGGCAAGTAGCGTTGGTCGATCAATTTCACGATTCCGTCGTCGAACCAGACGGTTCGCATCTCCCGCGGGACGCCGTCGATCGTGACGCGCACGGAATTGCTCCTACGGACGCCGCAGCGAGGAGAGCAGGCTCGAGAGCCCGGGCCGGCCGAGCACTCGCTTCATGTCCCGCGTGAGGGAGTCGTAGTACGCGAGCTGCTGTTCGACCTTTAGAAGCTCATCGTCGAGGCGGTGTCGTTCGTCGTCGACATCCTTGAGCGCGTCGAGGAGACGCCTCTCCCGGTGCCGCCAGCGTTCGACTTCCTTGCGGGTCGCTTCCATCGCGCGGGTCATCGTCATCGCCCCGGGGCGCTGGGCGGAAGCATGGCGCGGGTCGGCATTCGGTCGCGCATGTCGGTGAGGACCCGGTTGTACTCGAGGATCTTCTTCCGGACCCCTTCCAGCTCCTTCCGCAAGGTGGTCCTCCGCCGTTCGAGCTGCCGGAGCCTGTCGCGGATCCGCTTTCGGCGCTCCCGCCACTTCTTCTGTTCATCCAGAGCGAGGAGCACGTTCGAAGAGTCCATGGAGGCCCATCCCAGGTGGTCCAGACTATTTAACCGTGCTGTGTGCTCACGCCTCTTCCTTCACTTGCGCGCCGGGCAGCACGTACTTGAACAGGTCGAACAGGTTCATTGCCTGGTTCACCAGGTCTTTTGCGATGCCCTCGCCCGCATCGATGCCGAACACGAGTTCCATGTTGTCAATTTTCCAGACACTGACGAAACTCGCGACGGTCCGCTGTGTGGACGCCTCGGTCACGCGGACCTTGCCGATCAGGTTCTCGCCGTCCCGGGTCGTCGAGAGGGAAAGCACGTAGCCGCGGCCCTCTAGCTGCTTCTTCGCGATTGTCGCCATCTCGGACTTCTCTTCCTTTGCCATCGAGAGCGCCTCCCGCCGGCCCAAACCGGTCAGCGGTAATAAAAGCTCTGGGGGCAAGGGTGGACAAACGCGCATTTCGATGGAGATTTATACCGTCCGGGCCCTTGCGCGCCCCCGCGGGCTCGTGGTCTAGCGGTTATGACATCGCTCTCACACAGCGAAGGTCACCGGTTCGAATCCGGTCGAGCCCATCGTTCCCTTTGACCGGGCTCGCAGCCCGAGGGATTCGCGGCCGCGTTACGGGTGGGCCGACGTCGCGGTGAGCGCCGCCACGAGAACCGCGACGAGGGCGAGTCCTCCGAGTGGAATCAGCGCGATCCACCGCGGCTCGTATCGCAGATGCATGTAGTACGCCACCACGAGACTTGCCTTGATGGTCGCCAGGACGACCAGGATCGTGATCGTCTCGAGATGCGGAATCCCCAGGCTGTAGATGTTCAGTTCGGCGAGAGTCACGACCGCAAGGATGCCGAAGACGACCACGTAGGGGCGCTTCCTCGCCTCCTCATGGGGTCCTGCGGTCTCGGTTGCTGTGGCCGTCGCCATTCGTCACCTCAGATCAAATACACGATCGTGAAGAGGAAGATCCAGACCACATCGACAAAGTGCCAATACAATCCAACAAGCTCGACCGCTTCGTGATTCTCCTTCGTGAATCCGCCTTTGAATGCTTTTCGGGTGATGTACGCCATCGCGAGCACCCCTGCCGTCACGTGGGACCCGTGCACTCCGGTCTGCGCGTAGAACGTCGGGCCGTAGAGCGGATTCACCCCGAAGGGGGCGGTCTTGAACGTGAGCCCCTCGCCGAAGTACAGTTTCTGGTACTCGAACGCCTGGATGCTGAGAAACGTCATGCCGAGGAGCAACGTGGCCAGGAGAAAGATGCGCAGCTTTCTCTGATCGCCCCGCTCGGCCGCGGCGAGCCCTTCGACCATCGTGAGGCTGCTGCAAATCAGGATGAAGGTGTTCAAGCCGGTGAGGGGGACATTGAGGATCTCTCCCGGCTGAGCCCACGGTCCCTGGAACGCGTCCCCGAGCGTCGTCGTACGGAGTCGCAACGTCCAGGAGGCCCCGATGATCGCGGAGAAGAACATGATCTCGGTCGCCAGGAACAGCCACAGCCCGAGCTTTCGGGCGCTCACCCTCGGCAGCTTCGATTCGACGGCGGCGGCGAGCCCATAGAACGCGCTCGAAGGCCGCTGCATGTCTTGATGGATCCATCCGCCCGCGCCGCCGGCGAAGATCGCAAATCCCGCCAGGAGCATCGGGATGCTCGCGGTCACGATTCCGACGTAGGCCACGCCCATGCCTACCGCGATGATGACGGGCCACGGGCTGCCATGATGCTCCTCCTCTTCATGGCCCGCGGGCTCCGGGTGTGCCATCGAGTACTCGGACCGGCGCAGTGCATCAATCGGGCTCCTATAACTCCTTCGGTTTTTTCCGGGCCGCATCAGTTCGGCCGGAAGACCCATGGGTCATGGGCGAGAGTCAGGAAAAGGTCGCGGGACTTCGACCACTCGATGAGCCAGTTCGGTACGGGAATCCGTGGCCCCTCGGGGCGAAATCGCATGAGGACGACGTGGAACCCTTGAGGGATAAAGGCATCGATGTACGTGCTGATTTCAATTCTCGGTACATAGAACGCAGCGGGACGGGACCTGATAATGGCGCGCGACATTCGCTTGGCCGACGCGATCCGAATTGCCGGAGACGGATCGGTCGGATTTTTGAACTCTACGTGCGGCGGACCTGTCGACGGAGTTTCCGCGACGATCGACGTTGCGGACGACGTGTTGGGAACTGAAGGCGCCGCCTCCCCACGACGAAACTGCTTATACCCGCGCTCCGAATGAGGAGACGCCCGGGGTCTCCCATGCCGACGGTCCGACACATGAAGGCAAAGCTTGCCCTGATGGGAGAGGGCGGTGTCGGCAAGACCTCCCTGATCCGCCGGTTCGTCCTCAACGAGTACCAGGACACATATCTCCACACGGTCGGGACCCGAGTGAGTAAGGTCGAGCTCACGGTTCCACACGGCGCTGACACCGAGGTCCAGATGGACATGTCGATCTTCGACATCATGGGCCAGCGGGGATTCAAGGACCTCGTCCGGGAGACGTACTACCATGGCTCCCAGGCCCTGATGGGCGTCTGTGATCTCACGCGGAAGGACAGCCTGTACGCCCTGAACGAATGGATTCCCTCCGCGCTCGAGATTGCGGGCGACGTCCCGGTTTACCTGGTCGTGAACAAGAAAGACCTCGAGGAGCGCCGGGCGATCACCGAGGACGAGATCCGCCATGTCGCCGAAGCGTTTGCCGCTCCGATCGTGTACACATCGGCGCGGACCGGCACCTTCGTGGAGGACGCCTTCAACGCGCTGGCGATCGAGATCGTCGACCGCGCGTTCCGGCAGGATGCGGCCCGGGCGGTCGAGCGCGGCCTTCGAGACAAGGTCCTGGTGCTCCTCGACAAGCGCGGCTCGATTGGATTGAAGAAGAACCAGTTCTTCGAGATCCTCCGAGGCGTGAACTTCGACGACCTGCAGAGCGAGCTCGCTCGCCTCGAGGGAGAAGGCCTCCTGACGCTACTGTGGCACGGCACCTCGGACTTCACCGCGGTGATTACTCCACGCGGGACCGCGGCCACCAAACGGGCGTCGTCATGGGAAGAGGAGTGAGCAGACCGCTCCGCGAGGTGAGCCCACGAAGAAGGTCCAGCTCGAGCGGATCTTGGAGTCCCTCGATCCGCTCATGAATCCGGCGCCGTCCGCGGAGCAATATCCGACGCCCGCGGGGATCGCGGCCGAGGTCGTCTACCTCGCTCACGCGAAAGGCGACATCCAGGGTCGGTCGGTCGTGGACCTCGGATGCGGGAACGGTGTGCTCGCGATCGCCGCGAAACTTCTCGGCGCCGGACCCGTGGCGGGCGTGGACTCAGATCCATTGGCCGTGGAGGTCGCGCGGCGGAACGCGGAACGTGCACGGGTCGACGTCGCCTGGCGCCTCGTCGATGTCCAAGCCATCCATGAGTCCTTCGACACCGTCCTCATGAATCCACCGTTCGGTTCTCAGAGGCGGCATGCAGATCGTCCATTCCTGGACGCCGCGCTCGCATCGGGCCGCGTCGTCTACACGTTCCTGAACGCGAAGGCCGAAGCATATGTGCGGCATCGCATCGAGTCCGCGGCCGGGAAGATCACCGACCGTCTCGCGTATGCGTTTCCGATTCCCCACACCTTCGCCTTCCATCGGGACGAGCTTCGCCGGATCGAGGTCGTCCTCTATCGTCTTGAAGTGGGGAAGTGATAAATACCGACGGCTCTACTCCGTGCGACCCGCAGGAGTCGATGGACCGGATGGAGCCAAAGATGGTCCTCCCGGGCGATGAGATCGCCGTCGCGGAGGAATTCGAGCCCGGGGAAGGGACCTACGAGCGGAATGGGCTTGTGTTCGCGGCGACGCCGGGTGTCCTCATCCTCGACCCGGAAAACCGCGTCGCGCGGGTGCGGGCGTTCAACCCGCCCGCGGAGCTCAAAGTCGGGGACATCGTGTACGGCGTCGTGGACGACATTCGCGGCATGATGGCGACCGCGACGATCCTCGCGATCCATGGACGGACGCGCCAGATCAGCGGCGAATCGGAGGGGACGATCCACATCTCGAACGTATCGGAAGAGTACACCGAGGACATTCGCGACATGTTCCGCCTCGGGGACATCATCCGCGCCAAGGTGATTCAGGTCAAGCCGTCGGTCCAGCTCACGACGGCGGAGCGGAATCTTGGGGTCGTGAAGGCTCTCTGTTCGATCTGCCGAGGGCCTCTCGAGCTCCGGGATCGGGAACTCTACTGCCCGCGGGACGAGCGCACGGAACGGCGGAAGCTCGCGGCCGACTACGCAGACTTGAGGCTCTTTGTGCCCGCGACCGAACTCGGCGGTGGGAAGGTCGAGGCGAAACATCGGGAGCCTCGGAGCGAGGGTCAGGATCGCGGTGGACGAGATCGAGATCGGGGCGGGGGGCGCGATCGGTACCGAGACCGAGGCGGGGGCCGAGGTCGCGACGGACGCGGTCCTGGCGGCCGCGGCGGAAGGGATCGAGACCGCGGGCGACGTCGGTAAAACCGTCGCAAATGCGGTGACCGTTCCGTTCCGAGAATTAGCATCAAGAATCGAAGGCAAAAAGATATGAACCTACCCTGTGATAGCACGGGTTAGAGGTTGTGAATGCCTGCTTCCAACGAGGAAGTGATGAAGGAGTTGGCGCGCCTCCGGACGGAGATTCAACAGCTCCGCGAGGTCGTCAGCGCGCTCTTCAACGCGGTCTTCGAGGAAGGGGACGAGGACTGGGACTCGGTCCCGGAGAAGGACGAATTCAACCTCTACAACTGATCCTTCGCGGTCTTCGGAATCTCGAACGTTTCAAGATCGGGGCGCGTGACTCCTCCTCACGGGCTCGACAATCAGACCATCTGGCTTAATTGACGCATCCGCTCCATCGCTCCGCGACAGAACGAACCCAGGTCGCGGAGGGCGATGAGGACCGCAATTGCGAGGACAAACCCGAGATCCAAAACCCCCGTCCGGAACCAGGAGAGGAGGCTCACGACGACGAGAAACGAGCGTGAGGATCGTCAAGATCGTGAAGTCCCTTGCAAGCCGGGCGAGTGCGTTCTCCATCGTGAGCCACGCGGACGGTACGGTAGACACCATTGAATCCATTCTGTTCCCCGTTGCTCATCATCGCCAACGCGAAAGAGCTTTCCGCAAGACGGAGCTCGATCCGCTTTGGCGCGTTCTTCGCAATTCACCGCGTCGCTCCGATCGCACTGAGCGAACCCGAGGGCAACAACTGAGTGCGGGGCGAAAGGCCATAAGTCGGCCGCCCTTTCGTGACGTGTGCCTTCACCCAATCGATATCGTCGTCAGGAAGTCCTTCCCGAGATCGGTGTAAAGGGCCAGCGAGAGCTCGCCCGGGCACGGGCCGCCGTGATCGGTTTGGGCGCCCTGGGAAGCATTTCCTCCGACCTGCTCGCCCGGGCGGGGGTCGGGCATCTCCGGCTGGTCGATCGAGACGTCGTCGAGCTCACGAATCTCCAGCGGCAGTCGCTGTACTCCGAATCGGACGTGGACCGGCCGAAGGCAGACGCCGCCGCGGAGCGCCTCCGTTCCGTGAACTCGCAAATCGAGATCGAGCCGCTCTCGAAGGATGTCCACACGGCGACGGTCCGGGACCTCCTGCGCGACACCGACATCGTCGTCGACGGAACGGACAATCTCGAGACTCGGTTCTTGGTCAACGAGGCGGCGATCGAGGCGAACGTCCCGTTCGTGTACGGCGGGGCCATCGCGACGTACGGGATGGCGTTCGCGATTCGCACTCCGGTCACCGCCTGTTTCCGTTGTTTCAACCCGAAGGCGCCTCCACCGGGAAGTCTCCCGACGTGCGAGACTGCGGGCATCTTCAACGCGGCCTCCGCCATGGTGGGGGCGATTCAGGCGGGCGAGGCGCTTCGGCTGCTGCTTGGAGAGACCCCATCCGGGGTCCTCTTTGTGGTCGACGGATGGCATCCGGACATCCAGAGGATTCGCATCGGGCGCCGCTCCGATTGTCCGACTTGCGTCCAGGGGGAACGCGAGTACCTGGGCGCGAAGCGGATGCAGGTCCTGGCTTCGCTCTGCGGGAGCGATACGATTTCCCTCGATCCGGTCCATCACGGCTCGATCGACATGGAGGCCGTCGCGGATCGCCTGGTGGCCCTCGGGTCGACGCGTCGAGCGGGCGGGGTGCTCGTCGCGGACGTGGAGGGCCGCCGCCTCACGATCTTCCCCGATGGCCGCGCTTTGATCCGCGGCGTGAAGAACGAGGCGGAGGCCCGCGGGGTCTACGCGAAGTACGTGGGGATTTGACGTGGCACGCCGGGGCCTGCTCTTGCTCAGCGGCGGATTCGACAGTCCCGTCGCCGGCCACCTCATGGCCCGTCAGGGCCTCGACCTCATCGCGGCCCACTTCTCTCTGGAGCCAATCACCGACGATGCCGCCGCGATGAAGGCGCGAACCTTGTGCGGGATCCTGCGGATCCCTTCGTTGTACGTCGTTCGGGTGGGAGAGGCGTTCGCGGAGGTCGCCAAGGAAGCGAACCGCCGCTTCTACTTCGTCCTGACCAAGCGTCTGATGGTGCGACTGGCCGACGCCATTGCGGACCTTGAAGGCGCCGAGGTCCTCGTGACCGGGGAGAACTTGGGTCAGGTCTCGAGCCAGACCGTCGCGAGCCTGCGAGCGATCGACGCCGTGGCCCACCACCCGATTCTTCGGCCTCTGATCGGTTTTGACAAGCAGGAAATCGTGGACCGGGCCAAGTTGATCGGCACCTACGAGGTGTCGAAGGGGCCTGAGATCTGCGACCTTCTCGGGCCTCCGCGTCCCTCGACCCATGCGCGCTTGGACCAGATCCTCGCCGAGGAGACGAAGCTGGACCTGCCTGAGCTCGTTTCGTCCTGTCTCTCGAAGCTAGCGTCGGAAAAGTTCAAGGCCAACGGTCCTCCTGCACCGCTCCCTCCGAGGACGGCCGGATGAGCTACTACCTGTTGAAGCCGTGTCGCACGGCCACCGCGTTCATCTCCACGTTGAAGAAGCCGTGGCGGGTCGATCTGACGGAGGCCGCCGAGCGCCTGCGGAGCCGCGGCTGGCGGGTCAGCGACGTGAAAGTCATGCTGATCCTCGAAGGAGAGCCGGAACTCACCCTGTACGAGAGCGGCAAGATCCTCGCGAAGACGGATGATGAGAAGCTGGCGCGAGAAGCGATCGACCGCGTGTATGGAGCGGTCGGCCTCGTCGCGCCAATTGCCGCCGCATGACGCTCTCGTTATTGAACGCGGGAAGTTCCGAGAATCTATATACCCCTCCCCGCGAATGATAGTCGCGGAGGAGGACCGATGAGGCCGCGCACCGTGTTTGCCATGGCGGTCGCCGGCCTACTTCTCATCGGCGGGATTGCGTTCTTGGGTTCCGTCACGTCGGGAACGCTCTACGTGTACGTCCGCGATGCGCCGGCCGAGTGGAAGCAGTTGAACGTCGTGTTCTCGGACATCCAAGTCCATCGCGCGGATGCGGGGAACGAGAGCGGTTGGATCCATCTCCCACTGTCCTCCCCGACCATCGATTTCGTCGCCCTCGCGAATCTCACGAGGCTCCTCGCGTTGGACCGCGCTCCCGCGGGAAAGTACACCCAGCTCCGGCTCGTCGTGAATTCGGTGGACGGGGTTCTGAGCGACGGCACCCCCGTCACGCTCATTGTCCCGAGTGGCGAGCTCAAGACCACCACGCCGTTCGACGTACCTGGGAGCGGGGCCGTTCGCGTCACGCTGGACTTCGACCTCGCCAGTTCGATCCATTCGGCCGGTGGAAAGTGGATCTTCCGCCCGGTCCTCGGCTCGATTCAGATCAGCTGAGGCGACGGACGACGCGAGGGTTCCTCGGTCATCCGCGGTACGCGATGAGGACGAGATCCACGATGAACAACAGGACGACAAGGAACTCGAGGATGAGGAGCCGCCGGGCTTCGAGTTCGGCCTCCGCGACTTCGTAGATCTCGCTGAGGTCTTTCATCTTCTCCTCCACGTTCCTCCGCCATGAGTCGAGCTCGAATTTCTTCGCACATGCCCGGTAGACTTTGCCGAGGAACCAGTCCCCCCAGAGCTTCGAGATGTTGTCGACCTGGAACGACGCCTCCGCGAGGTCCATGCGCACCTCCGCCAACTCCTTCACAGTGTCGTGTCCGCTCCGCAGCAACGAGCTGCGCGCGAAGAGGTCCTCGAGATCGTCGTACGCTTTGTCGACGACTTTGTCCAGGAACGCATCGTAGGTGCGCAACTCGAGCAGCTGAAGGTTCGCGAGTTCGAAGACGGTGAGCGTATCCTCATACGACGCGCTCGGCTCGATGACCAGGGCCGCATCCCAGTCGAGCACGACCAGGTCGTCCTGGTAATACGAGAACCAGTTGCGCCAGGTGTCTTCGACCTCCTCGTCGCTGATCGCGTCCGGCCGTGGGTCGTTCGCGAGGAGGGCCGTGACCTCACGTCGCCACGCTGTGGTGAAGACGCGCACGGGGGTTTCGGTGACGGACACGCAGTACACGGTGTACGGCTCCGGGTCCACGTTGACCTCGTAGGAGTCATGGAGGAACGGCACGAGGTCCTCGATGATCCGCGCGACGAGACGTCCACAATACGCGTCCAGGGTCTCCTCCTTGTCGGCGGCCCGGATTCGGAGGCCCGCGAATGGCCGGAGGTCGCGGAGGACGCTCGTTTCGAACGGCGTGCGGACGACGACGGCGAGGGCGCCGACGCCGTAGAGCTTCACCGCGATGGAGGCGACCAACGATCCGACGTTTGTTTCGAGCGTGCGCTGGTCCACGTAGACGAGCAGGGGCGCGGCGAACCGGGCGTATTTCGGGGTCGCCCGCTCGGAAAGCATCCGTCCGGCGAGGAACGGCATGTCCACCGTCCCCTGGATTTCGTCGAGATCGACCGACGCTCCCAAATCGAAGAGCCGGTAGCAAACGACCTCCCCCTTCATCGGGCCCGCGCAAGTTGGCAAGGGGACTTAAGGGCTCCGGTAGTGCCTACTCCCCGTACCGTCGCTGCCGCATCTGGTACGACCGCAAGGCGCGGAGGAAATCGATCTTACGGAAACCGGGCCAATAGACGTCCACGAAATACAGTTCGGAATAGGCGAGCTGCCATAGGAGAAAGTTCGAGATCCGCTCCTCGCCGCTCGTGCGCAAGACCAAGTCCGGATCCGGCAAGTCCGCGGTGTAGAGCCGTTTCGAAAAGAACTTCTCGTCGATGTCGTGTGCGTCCACCTTCCCCGCCTGGGCGTCGCGCACGACGTCCCGAATCGCCTGGAGGATTTCTTCTCGTCCTCCATAGGCGACGGCGAGGTTGAAGCGATAACTGTCGTATTCTTTCGTTCGCCGTTCCGCGTACTCGATGGCGTCGATGACCTCCGCGGGGAGCAGCTCGCGGTCCCCGAATACATTGATGCGGATCTTGTGCCGGTGCACGCGGTCGTCGTCGCCGACCTTTCGGAAGTTTTCCGCGAAGAGGTGCATGAGGTGCTGGATTTCCTCGCTCGGCCGCCTCAGATTCTCCGTGGAGAACGCGAAGACCGTGAGGATCCGGACGCCGACCTCGAGGCACCACTCGAGGACCTCCTCGAGTTTGTCCCGGCCCTTGACGTGCCCGTCGAGGACGTTGCCGAGTCCGATTTCTCGTGCGAACCGGCGGTTCCCGTCCATGATGATGGCGACATGATGCGGGATCGCCGCCTGCCGCACTTGGTGGAGCAGCCGACGTTCGTACGCCTGGTATGCGGCGTCGCTAATGATCTTCGAGATGTCCGTCGGCATCGACGGATGCTCACGAGTGGGACCGACCTATTTATCCATTCGCGGCTCGACCACCGGGAGGGACCGCAAGGGTCCGGTCCGTCGTTCCGGACCGTCACGCGATTGGTCCGGCGGACTCACTCACCCGCAAAACCTTTAAGTATCGTCCTCAATTGGTCCAACCAGTTCCTTTCATCCGACAGCGTGGTGTAGTGGCCTTATCGATGAAATTGAGTGAGTATCAGGACCTTTACCGAAGGCTCTCGACCGCGGAGGACATCGATTTCCTGGCCGAGAATTTTGGACACGACAAGGAGCTCCTCCTGGTCATCTACACGCAGCGCATCGTGCGTGAGACGACGAAGAAGTTCTATCGGGTGAAAGCGCAAGCTCGGCGCCTCGCGTTCATGTGGCAGAACGGCGCAAGCCTCCTTGAGATCGCCCGCAAGTTCGAGTTCCCGCCGATTTTGACGGCCCTCATGGTCCTCGAGCAACGGAAGATTTCTCGGAAACAGTTCTGGAAGATGATCAACGATCTGGACAGCGTGAAGGACCGGCGCTTGCGTCAAGAGCTCGCGGATGTGAACGGCGCGGACATCGTGTACTCCACGCAAGGCAGCGCCCGACAGTATGCCCGCGGGCGGTGGGGCGAGGCGAAGCTCCATACGTGGCTCGACGCCCGCAGCCTGCAATACGAGACGGAAAAAGACCTCCGGTCGAAGTACGACAAGACGCCCGACATCCTTCTCCACAAGCCGATCGAAATGAACGGTTCGCGGAAGTTCTGGATCGAGTCCAAGGCGACGTTCGGTGACCCGTACGAAATCCGACGTCACCTGCGGAAGCAACTTCAGCCGTACAGCGACCTGTTCGGCGATGGCGCCGTCGTGTACTGGTTCGGCCACGTCGACGACCAGAAATACGAGCTGCCTGAGGGCGTGGACATCGTCAGCCCAACGTTCTTCGAGACGCCGCCCCTCCCGTTCCCGTACGTGCCCGTGGGCGAGTCGCAACTCGAGGAACCAACGATGGAATCCGACGGCTTCAGCCATCGACAATGAGGAGCCGGAAACGTTTAAGTCCTTCCTCCCCATGGTTACGCGAGTGGCTGAAGAAGAGGTTGTCCGAGTCCGCATGCCGCGGGGCAAAGACGGGGAGATTCTCGGGATCGCGGACCAGCTTCTCGGAGCCTCACGGATTCGCGTGATGTGCCAGGACGGGAAGAGCCGTCTCGGTCGCATCCCCGGGAAGCTGAAGAAGCGCATGTGGATCCGCGAAGGGGACCTCCTCGTCGTGAAGGTCTGGCAGTTCCAGGACGAGAAGTGCGACATCAAACACCGATACACGAAGACCGAGTCGACCTACATGAGCCGGCGCGGCCTGATCCCCAAATCGATCAACATCTTCTGACGAGCCACAAAGCTCTTAGTCGAGCGGAAGGTTCGTTTGTCCGCATGATCAATGAGCGCCGCCTCCGCATCCTGGAGACCCAGGTCGACGCCCTCCGGACCAAGGAGAAGGATTCGGAGACCCGCAAGACGTACGACGAGGTCTTCGACCACGCGGCCCTTCTGACGATCGCCGACCTGATTACGGACGGGGTCATCTCGACCTTGGATTATCCCGTGAGCACGGGGAAGGAGGCGAATGTGTTCCACGCGACGGGCCCCGACGGCCGCGGGAAGGCCGTGAAAATCTACCGGATCGCGAACGCGACATTCCGGAACATCGCTGTGTACATCGACGGAGACCCGCGCTTCAAGAAGGTGAAGCGGGCGACCCGGCCGACCCTCTTGGCGTGGGCGCAGAAAGAATACAAGAACCTCGTCCGGATGGAAGACGCCGGCGTGCGCGTGCCTGCCCCGGAGCGGGTCCACAACAACGTCTTGGTGATGGAGTACATCGGCGACGAGACCCGGCCCGCGCCCGCCCTTCGGGAGGTCGCGCTCGAAGATCCGGCTGCGGTGTACGCGGACGTCCTGGCGAACCTCCGGGCGATCCGGAAAGCTGAACTGGTCCACGCGGACATGAGCGAGTACAACTTGCTCTGGTGGGCCGGGCGCGTGGTCGTGATCGATGTCGGGCAGGCTGTCCCCCTGGACCATCCCCGGGCCGCGGAGTGGTTCAAACGCGACGTTGGGAACATTGCGCGGTTTTTCCGGCGCCTCCGGATCGATGTCACCCCGGCCGGCTTGGAGCAAGCGATCTTGGGAGGATGAGATGCTCTACGCTCGGATTTCTGAGGAGCGAATCGGCGTCCTGATCGGGCCGGAGGGGGCCACGAAAGAACGCTTGCAGAAAGCGACGGGGACCCGGATTTCGGTGGACTCGGCCTCGGGCGAAGTCGCCATCGACCACGCGGAAGCTCAGGATCCCGTCTTGGCCCTCAAAGCGAGGGACATCGTCCAAGCGATGGCCCGCGGCTTCTCGGAGGATCGGGCGTTCCGTCTCCTGGACGAGGACGCGTACTTCGAGGTCTTTGATATCAAGGATTTCGCCCACTCGAAGAACCGAGTTGCACAAATCCGCGCGCGGCTTATCGGCACCCGGGGGAAGACCCGCCGGCTGATCGAAGAACTAACTGGCGTCGAGGTCAGCGTGTGGGGCCACACGGTGGCCCTGATCGGCGGGACGTTCGAGATGGCCATCGCCCGCGAGGCCGTGTTCATGCTCCTCCGCGGGAGCGAACACAAGACCGTCTATCGGTTTCTCGAGCGAAAGCGGGCGGACCTCAAAGTGTACCAGATGGGATTCTGAGGCGTCCTTCGACTCGCTTCATCGTTTGCAATGGAGGTGGCTCCGAAGATTGTTATATCAGCTCCGGACTACCACGATGGGGATCCGTCCTGGCGAAGCATGTCTACGCGTTCGAAGAGGGGAACGCCTCCATGCGGGACCTCCTCGGCGGCAAGGGCGCTGGCCTCGCGGAAATGACGCGCCTCGGCCTCCCTGTCCCGCCCGGCTTCACGATCACGACGAAAGCCTGCAACGCGTACACCCGAACGGGCCGTTTCCCTCCCGGGATGTGGAAACAGGTCGAGGAGGGACTGTCCGTCGTCGAGGCGAAGGGCGGCCGCAAGTTCGGGGATCCCGCGAACCCTTTGCTAGTCTCGGTCCGTTCAGGCGCGCAGCTCTCGATGCCCGGGATGATGGACACCGTCCTGAACTTGGGTCTCAATGACACGACAGTCGAGGCCCTCGCGCGCACGGCGAACGAGCGGTTCGCGTGGGACGCCTACCGACGGCTCATTGCGATGTTCGGGCGGATCGTGAAGGACATCGATGGTCATCGATTCGAAACGGTCTTAGACCGCCACAAGGAAAAGGCGGCTGCGAAAAGAGACACGGAGCTCGGCGCCCCCGAGCTGAAAGCCATCGTCGCGGAATTCAAGGACCTGTATCGTCGAGAAGTCGGCGAAGACTTTCCTCAAGATACAATGCATCAGCTGCGAGAATCGGTCGCGGCGGTCTTCCGATCGTGGAACGGGAAGCGGGCCGTCGACTATCGGACGTTCCACAAGATTCCGCACCACCTGGGCACGGCGGCGAACGTGCAGATGATGGTGTTCGGGAACATGGGACCCGACTCCGGCACCGGCGTTGCGTTCACGAGGAACCAGGTGACGGGAGCGAAAGAATTGTACGGGGAATATCTGCCGAACGCCCAGGGCGAAGACGTCGTGGCCGGCATCCGCACCCCATTGAAAATCGCGGAGCTTCGCGACGGCCAGCCCGAGCTGTACGCGAACCTGTTGCGCGTCGCAGAGCTCCTCGAGAATCACTTCCGAGAGGCTCAGGACATCGAGTTCACAGTCGAGCGAGGGACCCTGTGGATGCTCCAGACGAGGGCCGCCAAGCCTCCGGCTCGGGCGACGGTGCGGATCGCCCTCGACATGGTCCGCGAGGGGCTCATCGCGAAGGAGGAGGCCCTTCTGCGCGTCGAGCCGGACCACGTGATTCACCTGCTCCTGCCTCAGTTCGACGACAAGGCGAAGTCGGAGGCGAAGAGAACCGGTCGCTTCCTCGCGAAAGGTCTCAATGCATCCCCCGGCGCCGCGATGGGAATCGTCACCTTCGATCCCGACGAGGCGGAGAAGTTGGGTCGGGACGAGCGGAAGCCGGTGATCTTGGTTCGGGTCGAGACCTCGCCGGACGACGTGCACGGCGTCCTGCATTCCAAAGGCGTTCTCACGGCTCGCGGAGGGGCGACGAGCCATGCGGCGGTCGTCACCCGAGGTCTCGGGATCCCGTGCGTTGCGGGTTGCGAGGAGATCCACGTCGACTACGACGCGGCGGAATTCCGGGTCGGCGACAAAGTGGTCCGACGGGGCGAGAGCGTCTCGATCGATGGGAGCACGGGAGAGGTCTTCGCGGGAGCGATTCGGACGATCGAGCCGGATTTCGACCGCGAGATCGAGCTTCAGAATCTCTTGGCGTGGGCGGACGAGGTCCGGAGTCTCCAGGTCTGGGCAAACGCTGACTATCCGCGGGACGCGGCCCGCGCACGCAAGTTCGGGGCTCAGGGGATCGGGCTGGATCGGACGGAACACATGTTCATGGAGACGGACCGGCTCCCGATCGTCCATGAGATGATCCTCGCCGCGCCGGAGTACCGAAAGGTCAGGCGGGAGCGTGAGGCCCTGGCCAAACAGCTCGAGACGGCAACGAACGACCGGCGCCGAGACTTGGAGGCTCGTCTCGCCAAGGTCGATTCCCGTCTGGAAGATCTCTCGCGGCGATACGTGGGATCCCTGGACCACCTCGGTCGGATGCAGCGCGAGGATTTCGTCGGAATCCTCAGAGAGATGGCCGGGCTCCCGGTCATCATCCGCCTCATCGACCCCCCGCTTCACGAATTCTTGCCGCGGTACGAGACGCTGCTCGTCCAGGTGACCAAGCTGAGGATCGCGCGGGAAGATCCCGAGGCCTTCGTCCGAGCCGCCACGTCGGAAGAGGATCGGATGCTGATCGCGGAAGTCCGCAAGGCCGGCTCCGACCTCGCCAAAGGAATCGAATCGCTCCTGCCACGGAAGGAACGCCTCCTGGAGGCGGTCAAAGGTTCCCGCGAGACGAACCCGATGCTCGGTCTCCGCGGCTGTCGTCTCGGAATCATGTTCCCGGAGATCACGGAGATGCAGGTCCGGGCGATCTTCGAGGCGGCGTGTCGGCTCAAGAAAGAAGGCGTCGATGTGCGGCCCGAGATCATGATCCCGCTGGTGGGTCTGCCCGAGGAGTTGCGGATCGAACGACACGCCCTCGAGGACGAGGCGAAGAAGGTCATGGAGCGCGAGGGGATCTCGGTGGCCTACAAGTTCGGCACGATGATCGAAATCCCGAGAGCCGCTCTCGTCGCCGACGAAATCGCCCACCACGCCGAATTCTTCTCATTCGGGACGAACGACCTGACCCAAACGACGATGGGGTACAGCCGCGACGACGCGGAGCCGAAGTTCCTCCTGGACTACGTCGAGCAGGGCATCCTGCCGCACAACCCGTTCCAGACGATCGACCGCGACGGGGTCGGGCAGCTCATGCGGATGTGCGTCCAGAAGGGCCGCAAGGTCCGGCGGGACCTCGAGGTCGGGATCTGCGGCGAACATGGCGGCGATCCCTCAAGCATCGCGTTCTGTCACGAGATCGGACTCAACTACGTGTCCTGCTCGCCGTTCCGGGTCCCGGTCGCCCGGCTCGCGGCTGCCCACGCGAAGCTGCGTCAGGAAGCCTCTCGGGCCAAGGACCGCTAAACGAGGACCCGCATGGCGGACCTCGCGAGTTCTCCGTATTTCCTCCTGATCCTATTCGTTGCGGCCTTCGCATTGCCGCTCGTCTACCTTGTCTGGATCCGCAACTCTCCCCGGTACGGCCGGGAGCCCTGGCCGACGGTCTTGAAGACCTTTGCATGGGGCGCCGTGTTCAGTGTGATCATTGCCATCATCCTGAGCGTCGTGTTCATCTTGCTCCTGGGCCAGATTCAATCCCTGAACGATTTCTTTGCGCGACGGTTCCAGGATCCGACCACGGCACTTGGGGCGCTCGTCGTGGCGCCGATTGTGGAGGAGGCCGCGAAAGGAGTCGGAGCGACCGCGGGCCGTCCGCAGACTCAGTCGAAGACGGATGGCCTCGTCTACGGAGCCGCGGCGGGCCTAGGCTTCTCCGCAACGGAGAACCTGGTCTACGCGCTCGCGGCCCTCCTCGTACCTGGGGTGGGGCCCTCCGGTTCGCTCGTCGTGGTCGCGGTCCGATCCTTCTCGTCCACTTTCCTCCACGCGAGTTCGACCGCGGTCATGGGTTACGGCCTCGCCAAATCCTGGCTGTCGGGCCGCCCGTGGGCCGTCTTCCCATTCTACATCGTCGCCGTGGCGATGCATGCGACGTTCAACCTCTTCTCGACCCTGGCCGACGGCGCGGCCCAGCAGAACGATACGGCCGGCGCTGCGGTCGCCTTTCTCGCCGCCGTGAGCCTCGCGATTATCGCGATCTCGGTCGTGCGGCTGAAACTCGTCACGCGTCGGTCGTCCGCCTCGCGGTAGGACAGGATTCTCCGCGCGCGAAATTTTATTTACGCGGGACCGCGTGCACCACGGCACATGCGTTTTCGCTTCGAGATGCCCGGGGAAACCTACTCGAAGAACAAGGAGTCTTTCAAGCGGATCCTCGCAAAGCATGGCCTCCGTTGGCGGGGCAGTCTCGATCGTCCATTCTGGGCAAGTGGGAGCGAACGGGTGACGGCCCTCTTCGATCGGGACCAGGAGAAAGATCTCCTTCGAAACGCGACCCTCATCTGGGAGAGCGCGAAGAAATCGACCCTCCTGGAGCACCTCAAAGCGTGGGCGTGGGAGGTCGGTGCGAAGACCGCGGAAGATCGATCTCCTTCCGCGGAGGAAGTGACAGACGAGGTCGAACAAGCCCTCCGGTACTGGGACATCGTGTGGAAGCCGAACGTGGACTTGCTCCGAGCACAAGGCCGGCCGAACACATGGATCGAAGCGGACGTGAAGCGGTGGAAGCGACAGCGCCAGGAGCGACGTCGCGAGCTGATGGGACAGGCGACCGACTAGACCGGGATCTTCGAATGAATCTCGAGGGAATCGTAGCAGTCGAAGCAATATCCTTGGCGGCGGTCATCTGGGAGAAGCACGATCCGGATGTGACACTTCCGACACCGCGCCTCGCGGTCCCCGCCTTCGGAAAGTCTACGCAGATCCGGATGGATCTTCCATGAAATCGTACCCGCCCCCCGAGGCGATGGCCGCCGGGCCACGGAGCCGCCGGACTCTATAAAAACGTTGTGCGGCGGCGCAGCAAAGACCGGAGAACGCGGTTTAATGTGTCGTCCGTTCTTTGTCGTCACACGTGCTCACCGGTTTCGTGACGTTCGAAGGTATCGATGGCTCGGGGAAGACGACGGTGAGTCGCCTCGTGGCCGAATCTCTCCGGGCGAAGGGTCACCGCGTTCACCTTACCATCGAACCCACGAAGAGCTGGCTCGGCGACGCGGTGCGACGCGCCTACGACGATGATGTCGGCGCCATCGCGGAGTCCTTTCTGTTCCTCGCCGATCGAGCGGCGCACCTGACCGACATCCGGGCCCGTCTGCAGAACCGAGAACTCGTCCTGTGCGATCGATACGCGGATTCGACGTACGCATACCAGGGAGCGCGGCTCGAAGGTCTCGTGAAGGATCCGATCCGCTTCCTGCAGCGGGCGAGCGAACCGTGGGCGCTCCGCCCGGACGTGACAATTCTCCTCCGAATCCCAGCCGAGTTGGCCCGGAAGCGCATCGAGGGTCGGCCCAGGCTCATCCGGTTCGAGGACCTTGCATTCCTCAAGAAGGTCGCCGCGAACTACGATCGACTCGCACGCTCTCGCCGGTTCGTCGTCCTCGATGGCGCCCGAAGCGCAGAGGCGCTCACCCTTGACGCGATCTCGGCAATCGAGAGACGTCTCAAGCCGCCGCGGAAACGCTGACCGTGCGCTTGGAGTCCAGTTCACTCCTCATCAGGAACGCACGGGCGAAAACCTTGGCGGTTTCCAGATCTCCACGTTGAAGTTGCAAGAGAAACGCTCTGCCAAACACGACCTGAAGTGAAGGTTCTACGACAGGGCCAACCATCGTCGGAACCGATTGGCCCGAGACCGGCTTGAACACCCCGCTCAAGAATATCATTGGCGATTTTCATCTTCACACATCGCAGGTCTATGCTCCGTGGACAAAGATATTTAACCGCACGCCGGATTATCGCGCAACACATGGGATGCACGGATGGATTCCGCCGCTCATTCTAAGTCCTCCTCACACCACGGCGACGGATTTGTAGGCGTGATCTACGGCGATGTAGGCACGACGTCTTTCCGTTGCTCCGTCGTCGAGGCGGTCGAGCGCCACGAGTTCGTCCAGGTGGCCCACGAGACTTGCGGCGAGGTCCTCGGCCGCGTCGACGAAATCGAGCGGAAGACCGATCTGTCGCTCGACCGCGCCCAATTGCTCGGGGACGGTGATCCGGTCGACGTCGAGGAGCGAGTCTCGGCCCAGGTCAGCGTGATCGGGTATCGTGACGATCGCGGTCTCCTGCAGGTCCCGCGCACCCCGTTTCGTGCGGGCGAGCCCGTCTACAAGGCCGAGACATCCACGATTCAGGAGGTAATCGGGCTGGAAGAGGACAAGAAACACGGTGCCTACGTCGGCCTCCTCGCCGGCCATAATGTGCCTGTCTACCTGGACATCAACGCGATGGTCCAGAAGCACGTGTCGATCCTGGCGAAAACCGGCGGCGGAAAGTCGTACGTCGCCGGCGTCCTGATCGAGGAACTGATGAAGCACCACGTGACGTGCGTGATTCTCGATCCGCACGGGGAATACGCGTCGTTGCGGGAGAAAGGCAAGCACGCGGACGGGTCCTCTCGCTTTCACGTCGAACCCCGCGCGTACGCCGACATCATCCAAGTTTTCTCTCCGGACACGAAGATCAATCCCGGAAGTCGGCCGCTGAAGTTCACGCTGAGCAACCTCGATGCGAGGGACATCTTGTCGCTCACCGGCTCAGCGAAGGTTCGGACGCACCTGACTGCGCTTCGGAAAGCGCTCGACCTCCTCCGCCAAGCCACGAAGGACTACACGATCCGAGACATCATCCGCGTCCTCGAGCGCGAGGAGGACCCGCAGAACGCATCACTGATCGACGAGCTCGAATACCTGAGCGAGGTCGAGATCTTCGCGAAGGAAGGCACTCGCATCGACGAGCTCGTGATCAAGAGCAAGACGACGATCATCAACCTGAAGGGCGTTCCGCCGGACATCCAGGAACTCGTGGTCAATCGTCTCGCGACGGCAATGTTCGAGCTGCGAAAAGTCGGGCGGATCCCGCCGATGATGCTCGTCGTGGAGGAGTCCCACAACTTCTGTCCTCAGGTCGGCCAGGCGGCTTCTTCGAAGGTGTTCCGAACGCTCGCCTCCGAGGGTCGCAAGTTCGGTCTCGGACTCGTTGTGATCACACAGCGGGCCGCGAAGGTGGACAAGAACGTCCTCAGCCAGTGCAACACGCAGATCATCCTGAAGGTCACGAACCCGAACGATCTGAAAGCGATCATCTCGAGCGTCGAAGGTCTCACGACCGCGATGGCCGAGGAAATCTCCCGCCTCCCGATTGGCGTGGCGATCATGACCGGCGGCGGCCTCCAGATGCCGCTTATGGTCGAGGTCCGGCCACGGGAAACGCGTCACGGCGGAGAGAGCGTCAAGGTCATCGAAGATTGACCGGCGCAGGCGGAGACACGGCTCGGGAAAGGTTTTAGCGCTGCACTCGATGGACGAGCGTGGATCTTCGCGCGCTGGTCGACAGAGATGTTGCCCTGACGGAAACGGCCCTCGCACGGGTCAAGCTGGCGCCGCCTCCTCGCTCCCACTTAAGGAAGGTTGCGGAAGACTTCCTTGGAATGGCCCGCGCCTACTTCGAGGACGCGAGGCATTTCCGCGAGCGAGGCGAACTCGAGAAAGCCCTCGCCAACGTAAATTACGCGCACGGGTGGCTCGACGCGGGCGCACGAATCGGACTCTTCGATGTCGGCGGGGATGACCAGCTCTTCACCCTGAGCGAGTAATCAGAGCACACGGGCGCCTTCGTTGTCGACCCCACACCGCTGCAGGGTCCCAAACTTCAGATACAGCGTGGCGAGTTGCTCGCGGTTCCCGGTCGCGACCACGGAATTCCCGAGCATGGCCATCATCGCCCTCCCGAACATTCGGCTGGCCCGAATCACTTCGAGGACCCGTTTGTCCGCGAGGCCCGTTCCTTCGGCGAAGCGAGCCCCGAGTTCAAAGAGTCGCTCCAGCGTGGGATCCCGAGAAAACTCGTCCACGAGCGCGCCGCCGATCCGGTTGATCGCCGCAACCTTCTTCGGATCCCGAAGGACGGCTTTCGTCGGCATTTCCGCGCCGATTACAGCGAGCATGAGGTCCGCTTCGACCGGGAACTTTCGCACCTCCGCATGGCCCGGCGCGCCCGGTTTGAGTCGCAGGTCCATTCCGCCCATCGACGCCGGGACAACGTCGCCGAGACCCGTGCCGCACTCGACCTCCGTCTCGTGGGCGATGGCGACCAGTTCGTCTCGAGGGATCTTCGCTCCGAGTGCATCGTCAAGGGCGAGCGCCGTGCTCAGGGCCGCGGCCGCACTCACGCCGAACCCCTGAGAGACCGGCAAGCTCGTCTCGCTCAGGATTTTCACCTCGCAGGGTCGGGCGCCGATGACCTTCTGCGCGACGCGCTGGGTGACTTCCGCCTTCTGATGTCGTCCGTTCACAATGATGTCGATCGCCGGGCGCGCGTCGTCTCGAACCCTCGCGACCGTCCGGACGCCGAGGCTCAGGCACAGTCCGGCGCCGCGCGAGCCTTTCTTTCGGGGATCCGGATCCTCATGGACCTCGAAGAACGCGGTCACGTGCCCGGGGCAAAAGGCCTCACCCTCGGACACCATGGAGGATTGCCCGCCACACCCGCTCCGCCGCGAGCGCCTTCGACCCCTCGAACGTCTCGGAGCGACCCTTGCGGTCGAAGATCGTGATGGACGTCGTATCCCCCTTGACCTTTGAGATGTCGTTCGCCACGACGAAGTCGACGTCCGCCTCTTTCACAAGGGCCATCGCGCGCGCCTTCAGCTCCGTCTCGCTGACACCGGCTTCCGCCTTGAAGCCTACGAGGGCCTTCTTCGCGCCCTTGCGAAACCGATTGAGGACCTTGGGCGTCGGTTGCAGGTCCAGGCTCACGACACCATCGCGGCTAGGGATTTTGCCGGACTGTTTCTTCGCGGGCGTGAAATCTGAGACCGCCGCGGGGACGACGCAGACGTCCGCATCCGCCTTCTCGGCCATCGACAAGAGATCTGCCGTCGTCTCGAAGGCCTTGAACGGGAGCCAGGGCGGGACCGGCGTCTCGTGCCGCCCGAGCCAGAGCTCCACGTTGGCCCCGTGCTCGAAGGCGACCTTGGCGAGTTCGATCCCCGTCCCGCCCGTTGAGCGATTCGTCACGACACGCACGTCGTCGATCGGCTCGACCGTCGAGCCGGCCACGACCAACACGCGCATGTCGACGAGGTCCTTCGGTCCAAGTCGGCGGATGACATGGGCCACAATCGTCTCGACGTCCGCCATCTTGGCCTTCTCTTCCTCGCGTTTCGGTTCGACGAGTTCGACGCGGAGTTCCTGGAGGCGCCGGACGTTCGCCGCCACGGCCGGGTTGTCCATCATCGATTCGTGGGCCGCGGGGGCGACGAGGATCGGGATGCCGGAACCGAGTGCGTTCGCCGCATACGTCGTGACGGTGGAATCGTCGATCCCCTGCGCGATCTTGCTGATCGTGTTCGAGGTGCACGGCGCGATCAGGAGGAGGTCCGCCTTCCCGTCGCGGCCGCACATCTGGAGATACTCCATCGTGCCCGTGATCTGCGTGACCACGGGGTTGCCGGTCGCATATTCGAGCGCGTTCGGATGGAGAATTTCCGTCGCGGACCGCGTGAACACTGCGTGGACCTCGGCTCCGTGCCGAATGAGCTCGTGGGCCAATTTCACGCACTCGACCGCGGCGATGCTCCCCGTGACCCCGAGCACGATGGTCTTGCCTTGGAGCTTGATGCTCCTGAGCCCTCGGAGCCGGTCGGCCGGATGCATTCCGCTGACGATTGCCATACGCGATATATAGCTGTGGCCCCCCGGCGTCGCGGGAATGCGATCAACAGCGCTCACCGAACAACCTTTAATCCGCGACGCCCGTTAGCTCGGGCCGCTTCGATGGACTATCAGACGACGCTGGAGCATCTCTACCGTTTGGAGCGGTTCGGGATCAAGCTCGGCCTGGAGAACATCCGGCGGCTCCTATCGCTTCTCGGCGACCCGCAGCGCGGCCTGAAGGTGCTCCACGTCACCGGCACGAACGGGAAGGGGTCCGTGTGCGCCTATGCCGCGTCTGTCCTGCGGGCCGCGGGATACCGCGTCGGGTTGTACACCTCCCCGCATCTCGTCCGGTTCAACGAGCGGATTCGCGTCGACGGCGAACCGATCGCCGATGACGATGTACTGCGCCTGTGGTCCGGCATGCAGCCTGCGATTCAGAGGATGACGTCCACGCGGGCGATCGACCATCCGACGTTTTTCGAGGTCACGACCGCGATGGCCTTCGAGTATTTCCGGGAGAAGAAGGTCGACCTCGCGGTCGTCGAGGTCGGGATGGGCGGTCGGATGGACGCGACGAACGTGGTGGACGGCCTCGTGTCCGTCATCACACGGGTGGACCTGGAGCACACGGAGCACCTCGGCAAGACGGTGGAGCGGATCGCCCGCGAGAAAGCGGGGATCATCAAGCCCACGTCGCGGGTCGTGACGGTCGACCAAGAGGCTCTCCCGGTCATCGAGGCGAGATGTCGCCAGCTCCACGTGCCCCTGTCGGTCCTCGGACGGGATGTCCACGCGGAGCGCATTGCCGGCGACCTCCGCGGTCAGGCCGTCGTTGTCCGCGGGTCCTTCGGATCTGTCGAGGTTCAGACGCCGTTACTCGGCTCGTTCCAGGTGGAGAATCTCGGGATCGCCGTGGCCGCCCTTGAGGAGATTCGCTCGGACGGGCTCACGATTCCGGACGAGGCGATCCGGTCTGGGATTGCCTCCGTTCGATGGCCGGCGCGAATGGAGATTGTCCGTACGTCCCCTCTCATCGTCGTCGATGGAGCCCACAACCGCCCCGCAGCCGAAGCCCTCGGAGCGTCGATGGCCGAGACGTTCCCCGGTCGCAAGGCTCTCCTCGTCACGGGCATCTTGAACGACAAGGACCTGCCGGGCATGGCCGCCGCGTTAGGGCCGATGGCCCGCCGCGTCTTCGCCTGTCGACCCAAGACCCCCCGCGCATACGACGCGGAGGATGTCGCGGCAGCCTTCCGCCCGTATGCCGATTCCAGCGTCGTCGGCCCAGTCCGCGAGGCGATCGATGCCGCGATCGGAGCGGCAAGGCCGGACGACCTCATCCTGATCACGGGCTCGATCTACACCGCGGGGGAGGCCCTTGACCATCTCGGCGTCCGCCCGTGACCGAATCGCGTTCATCGTGCGCGATCTCTCCCGCCGGTACCTGCCGGAGGGGGATCTGCGCGCGGGAGAGACGGCCCTGGCGAAGATCGTCGCGGAGACGGAAGATCCGTTCAAAGTCCTGATCTCGACGATTCTGTCCCAGCGGACCCGCGACGAAATGACCGAGGTCGCCTCGAGGCAGCTCTTCTCCAAGTACGACACCCCGGCGGAACTTGCCGCGGCGGACGCCGGCGACGTGGAGCGGCTCATCAAGCCTGTCGGGTTCTACCACCAGAAGGCCGTCCAGATCGTGAAGGTGAGCCAGACCCTCCTCGACCGCCACGCCGGCTCGGTGCCGCGGACCTATGAGGAGCTGATCGAACTCCCCCAAGTCGGCCCGAAGACGGCCAACTGCGTCCTCGTCTACGGATTCGGCGTACCGCGCATCCCGACGGACACCCACGTCCATCGGGTCAGCAATCGTCTCGGCCTCGTCCGGGCGAAGACTCCCGAGGCGACCGAACGGCGACTCATGCGGACGGTGCCGAAGGAGTACTGGCTCCACATCAACGAGTTGTTCATCCGATTCGGGAAAGATCTCTGCCGACCGATTGGTCCTCGGTGCCCGCAGTGCTCGTTCACCTCGTTCTGCCGTTTCTATCCGAGGACGAAGTGGTCACAAGAAGCCCGGCGCCGGAGTCGAAAGGCCGCGAGACGCTGAGCCTGACTCTACTTTGATATCGTTGCGCGTGAGTGTCGGTTCCAATGCGAATCGACTTCCTCGAGTACGCGGCGATGGACCTCCCTCGAAAGGAGCCCTTCACGATCGCGAGAGGGTCTTCGACCGTGGCCCAGAACGTGATGGTCGTCGTGCATTCCGGTTCACTTTCGGGCAACGGGAGCGGGGCTCCGACGGATGTGACCGGAGAGACGGTCCGGTCTGCGATGGACGCGATCAAGACGATGGCGCGGGCCTTGGAAGGGTTCACGTTCGAGCGGCCAC
The DNA here is from genome assembly GCA_035557795.1 of Thermoplasmata archaeon. GTDB lineage: Archaea > Thermoplasmatota > Thermoplasmata > RBG-16-68-12 > RBG-16-68-12 > RBG-16-68-12. The sequence continues at coordinate 51,874 of DATMDM010000037.1, forward strand.
GCGAGGTGGCCGACAAGATGGACAAGGTCCTCCTTGGCAACCCGTCGGTCAAGGCCGCGATTGACATCGCGGTGCACGACCTCGCCGCGCAACACGCGGGCGTCCCACTGCATCGCTACCTTGGCGCGACCCGGGATCGAATGCTCACGGACATGACGATCGGAATCATGGACACTCGAAGCGCGGTCGAGCGAGCCCAGCGGTGGGCCCAGGCCGGATTCCGTGCGCTAAAGGTGAAAATCGGCCGAGACCCGAAAGCAGATTTGGATCGGCTGCGCTCGATCCGAGGGGCTGTCGGTCCCCGGATCGAGCTGCGGATCGACGGGAACCAAGGGTACACCTGGAGTCAGGCACTCAGCTTTTCCCGGGCGGCGAAAGACCTGAATATCTCGATATTCGAGCAACCGGTGGCCACCACGGACGTTGAGGGAATGCGCGTCCTGACGGAATCCTCGCCAATTCCGATCATGGCAGACGAGATGGTCCTCACACCGGACGACGCGAAGAAGGTCCGGTGGGCGAACGCCGCGAAGGCCGTGAACCTGAAGCTCATGAAACATGGCGGGGTATGCCGCGCGATCGACGTGAATACGATTTGTGAATCCGCCGGCTACCCGACGATGGTCGGTTGCATGGGGGAACCCCAAATCTCGATCGCCGCCGCGCTCGCCTTCGCCCTCAGCCAGAAGAACGTCCGGTGGCTCGACTTGGATTCGCACTTCAACCTCGCCGAGGATCCGTCATCGGGCCTGGGGTTCGAGAACGGGGAGCTCGTCGCCCCCGACCGACCCGGACTCGGTATTGCGTTGTCTTGACGCATCCTATGGCTCGACCGGCGGTTCCACGTTCAGGGCGCGGTCCTGTTCCTCTTCCTCAATCACGCGAGCGACCGCGACCACCTCGTCGCCGTCGCCTAGACGCTGGAGCCTCACGCCGCGAGCCGCGCGGCCCTTCACGCTGATGTCCGCAACGGCGCAACGAATCACGACCCCTGCTTTCGTCGTCACGAGGAGATGCTCTTCCGGTTGGACGACCTTCACCGCGACGACGCGGCCTTTCGCGTACTTTGCGCTCGTCGTGCGTACTCCTTTCGATCCCCGACGGGTCTTCCGGTACTCGGAGGTCGTCGTGCGCTTTCCGTATCCGCTCGAGAGGACCGTCAATAATTCGGCTTCCGAATTGGTCGACAGGGCCATCGACACGACCTCGTCTCCCGTCCGGACACGCATCCCCGCGACACCCGCCGCGGGTCGCCCCATCGGACGGACTTCGTCAATCGGGAAGCGATTTGCGTACCCGCCGGCGGAGGCGAGGATGACCTCCTCGTTGCCCCTGGCGATCTGGACGTCGATCAACTCGTCTCCCTCATTGAGCTTGATTGCGCGGATCCCGCTTTCCCGGATGTTCTGGAATTCCACGAAGCCGGTTCGTTTGATTCGACCCCGTTTCGTCACGAAGAGGAGGAATCGGTCCTGGGGGAAATCTCGAGTCGGAATCATCGCCTCGACTTTCTCATCCGAATCGAGGCGCTCCAAGAGGTTGACAACGGGCTTCCCTCGTGCATATCTCCCGGCGGCGGGCAGCTTGAAGGCCTTTCGCTTGAACACCTTCCCTTTCGACGAGAAGAAGAGGATGAAATCGTGAGTTGAAGCGACGAAGAGGTCCACGACGTAGTCTTCCTCCTTGGTGTCCATCCCCGTGACCCCCTTTCCGCCTCGACGTTGTTTCCGGTACACGCTGACGGGCAGCCGTTTGATGTATCCCGTGTTCGTGATGGTCACGACGTTGTCTTCTTCGGGGATGAGGTCCTCGATCTGCATGTCGTAGGCTTGGAGCTCGACGGTCGTCCGGCGGCCATCGCCGAACTTCTCCTTGATTTCGCGGAACTCGGCTTTCAAGATGTCGAGGACCCGCTCTCGGGACGCCAGGATCGATTCCAGATTCTCGATCTTGTGGTTCAAGTCGGTCTTCTCCTGGCGGAGCTTTTCGATCTCGAGTCCGGTGAGCTGGCGCAACGTCATGGCGAGGATAGCTTTTGCCTGATTCTCACTCAGGAGATATCGATTCATCAGGCCCGCTTGCGCCTCATCCGCGTCCCGCGCGCGCCGGATGAGCCGAATCACGTCGTCGAGGTGGTCGACGGCGGTGATGAGGCCCTCCACGATGTGAAGGCGCTCCCGCGCCTTTTTCAGGTCAAACTCCGTGCGGCGCCGCACGATGCTGACCCGGTGGTCGATGAACGCCTGCATCGAATCCTTGAGCGGCAGAACCCGCGGTTGTCCATCGAGCAGGGCGAGGTTGATCACGCCGAACGTTGTCTCCATTTGCGTGTGGTGGTAGAGCTGGTTGAGGACCACGTCCTCGACGGCGTCGCGCTTCAACTCCAAGACGATGCGCATGCCATCTCGGTCGCTCTCGTCCCGAAGGTCCGTGACGCCCTCGATCTTTTTCGACTTGACGAGCAAGGCAATCGATTCGACAAGGGACGCCTTGCTGACCATGTACGGGATTTCCGTAATGACGATCCGCGCGCGGTCGTGGCCCGCCTCCTCGAACTTCGCCTTCGCACGAATCCGGATCAGCCCACGCCCAGTCCGGTACGCATCCGCGACCCCATCCGCGCCGTATAGGATACCGCCCGTGGGAAAGTCCGGGCCACGAACGGGACCCGTCTCTGGGTTGTACAGGTCGATCAACTCGGCCTGAGGGTTGTCGATTAAGACGATCAGGGCGTCGACGATCTCGCCGAGGTTGTGAGGCGGGATGTTCGTCGCCATTCCGACTGCGATGCCGCTGGAACCATTGACGAGGAGATTCGGGAACTTTGAAGGAAGGACGAGAGGCTCCTTCAGCGTCCCGTCGAAGTTGTCCATCCAGTCGACCGTGTCCTTCTCGAGGTCCTCGAGCATCGCCTCGGCGGTCTTCGCGAGACGGCACTCCGTATAACGCATCGCGGCGGGCTCGTCCTCGGTACTCCCCCAGTTTCCCTGCCCGTCGATGAGCGGATAGCGCAACGAAAAGTCTTGGACCATCCGAGCGAGGGCGTCGTAGACCGAGAGGTCTCCATGCGGATGCCATTTTCCGAGAGTTTCCCCGACCACCCGGGCCGCTTTCTTGTGTGCAGATCCCGAGCTCATCCCGAGCTCGTTCATCGCGTGTAGAATGCGCCGCTGGACGGGCTTCAGCCCATCGCGGACATCGGGCAGCGCCCGCCCGACAATCACGCTCATCGCGTAATCGATGTAGGAGCGGTGCAGCTCGTCCTCGATTGGCTGCGGCGAAACGCGTGGACGGGACTCCTGGGCTTCTTCCGGCATGATCCTCCTAGATGTCCAGGTTCACGACTTCCTTCGCGTGTTCCTGGATGTATTGCCGGCGGGGTTCGACGGCTTCGCCCATGAGGATCGAGAATAGGGCATCGGCGGTCGCGGCGTCCTCGATCGTGACCTGCTTCAACAGGCGACGGGCAGGATCCATCGTCGTTTCCCAGAGCTCGTCGGCGTTCATCTCCCCCAGACCCTTGTACCGCTGGTACGCGACGCCTTTGTCGCCGAGTTTCTTCGCCAGGTCCTCCCGCTGTCTCTCCGTGTAGGCGTAGTGGAGTTCCTTGCCTTTCTTGATCTTGTACAAGGGCGGCTGCGCGATGTACACGAACCCGCTATCGAGGAGCGGTCGCATGTATCGGAAGAACAGCGTCAGGAGGAGCGTCGTGATGTGCTGCCCATCGACGTCCGCGTCGGCCATCGTGATGATCTTGTGGTATCGGACCTTCTTCGGATCGAACTCTTCGGCGATGCCTCCGCCAATCGCGGTGATGAGCGTGCGGATCTCCTCGTTTTTCAGCATCTGATCGAGCCGGGCCTTTTCGACGTTCAGGATTTTCCCGCGGAGCGGGAGGATCGCCTGGAACTCGCGGCGACGACCCTGCTTCGCGGATCCGCCGGCGGACGGCCCTTCGACGATGAACAGCTCCGACTTCGCCGGATCGCGCTCTTGGCAATCCGCGAGCTTTCCGGGGAGGTTGAACCCTTCGAGGAGACCTTTTCGGCGTGTGAGCTCGCGGGCCTTTCGTGCGGCCTCGCGCGCCTGGGCTGCGAGGACCGCTTTCCCGATGCAGATTTCTGCGACCTTCGGAGTCTCTAAGAAGAACTCGGTGAGCTTCTCGTACACAATGGACTCGACGATCCCCTTGACTTCCGAGTTCCCCAACTTCATCTTGGTCTGCCCCTCGAATTGCGGTTCAGGGATCTTGAGGCTGAGGATCGCCGTCAATCCCTCGCGGGCGTCGTCGCCCTCGAGGCTTTCGCCTTGCTTCACATACTTGTTGTCCTTCGCGTACTTGATGAAGGCGCGTGCCAGCCCCGCCTTGAACCCGACGAGATGGGTGCCACCTTCGATCGTGTCGATGTTGTTCACGAACGTGAAGATCGACTCGTTGTAGCCGTCGTGGTACTGCATCGCGACCTCGACGAGCGTGCCGTCGGATTCCTTCGCGAACCGAATCGGATCCGGATGGAGCGGGTTCTTCGCCCGGTTGATCCATTTGACGTACTCGGCGATGCCGCCTTGGAATTGGAAGACGTCCCCACGGTCGTGGACCTTGTCCACGATGATCATCCGGAGGCCGGCGTTGAGGAATGCCAGCTCTCGCAAGCGCGTCGCCAGGATGTCGTAGTCGAATTCAATCGATTCGAAGACCTGCGAATCCGGAAGGAAGGTGATGATCGTGCCCGTGCCTTCCGCGGGGCCGACGACTTCCAGGTCCGTGGCCTTCTTCCCGCGCTCGAAACGCATCCGGTGCTCCTGCCCTTCCCGCTTCACACGGACCTCGAGCCATTCGCTGAGGCCGTTGACGACCGAAAGCCCGACGCCGTGCAGACCGCCGGACACGCGGTACATCTTCCGCTCGAACTTGCCGCCACTGTGCATCCGCGTCAAGACGATTTCGACGCCCGGCGCGCCGTACTTCGGATGGATGTCGACTGGGATTCCCCGGCCGTCGTCCGCGACCGTGACGGACCCGTCTGCGTTCAAGGTGACCTGGATTTCCTTGCAGAAGCCGGCCATCGCCTCGTCAATCGAGTTGTCGACGACCTCGTGGACGAGGTGGTGGAGGCCGCGGGTGTCGACCGAGCCTATGTACATCGCAGGGCGTTTTCGAATCGCCTGCAGGCCTTCGAGGACCTGGATCTGCGTGGCGTCGTAGGCGGTCTCTTCTACCATCTATTTCGTAACCTCTCAGAGCGCGTTCCGGTGCCCTCTCGCAGCCCATCCCGAAGGACGGTTCAAGTATGCGGAGGGCATTTATAAACGTTCGGAGGCGGGTTTCTATGGAGAAAACAGACCTCCGCGGGCGAGGTCTCTTCGGGGTCGGTTCTTTAAATACTGTAGCACGGTCAATTTGACCCCTTATTCTCGATTCGCAGAACATCGGATGGATGGGTCGAAATCTGACAAAGGGGGGAGGCCTATTTTCGCTTCCACCGGACACCGTCGCGGGTATCCTCGAGGACCACGCCGAGCGCCGCGAGGGCGTCGCGAATTCGGTCTGCGGTCGCGAAGTCTTTCCGCTTGCGGGCGTCCTCACGGAGCGCAACGATCAGGTCGAGGAGGCCGTCCACGAGGTCCGCGCCCTCCGCGGCCGGCTCGAGGATGCCCAGTACCTCTCCGAACGTCCGATACGCTCGTGCGGCATCGTCGAGGGCACCGCGGCCGACACCCGTTTCGAGGGCCTTGTTCACGACGCGTCCGTACTCGAAGATCACTGCGATGGCTTGCCGCGTGTTGAAATCGTCCGACATCGCCGCATCGAAATCCGCGAGGGCCTTCGCCGTCGCGACCCTCAAGGAGTGATCGGCTTTCCCGGCGTCGGGCGCCCGGCGGCGTTCCGCATCGACGGTGCGCGCCGTTTCCCGAAGGCGCTCGTATGATCGCTTCGCCTCGTCGAGGAGCTCCGGAGCGAAGTCGATCGGCCCGCGGTACTGGACGTTAATCAGGAAGAAGCGGATCACCTCGGGCTCGTAGAGCTTCAGGGCCGCCTTCACCGGCCAATAGTTGCCGAGGGACTTGTGCATCTCCTCCCCTTTCACCGTGACCATTCCGCCGTGCATCCAGTACTTCACGAAGGGCGTGATCCCCGTGTACGCTTCTGCCTGGGCGATCTCCGCCTCATGGTGCGGGAACATCAGTTCCGTCGCCCCGCCATGGAGGTCGTATTGCGGTCCGAAGTGTCGGATCGTGATCGCGGTGTCCTCGATGTGCCATCCCGGGCGGCCTTTGCCCCACGGGCTGTCCCACGCGGGCTCGCCTGGCTTTTGCGCGCGCCAGAGGACGAAGTCGGCGGGGCGCCTCTTCCGCTCCTCGATGGCGATGCGAGCCCCGGGACGGAGCGCCTCCACCTTCTGTCCGCTCAGCTTGCCCCAGCCGGAGAACGTGGTCGTGTCGTAGTAGACGCTCCCATCTTCGGCGACGTACGCGTGTCCCTTTTCGATGAGTCCTTGGATCTGCGCGATGATGTCGTCGATGTAGTCGGTCGCGAACGCATACACGTCCACCGAATTGCAACGGAGGGCGTCCATCACCTCGAGGTACTCACCGAAGTACTGCTTGACGATGTCCTTCCACTCGCGTCCGGTCTTCTGCATCTTCTCGATGATCCGGTCTTCGATGTCCGTGACGTTCTGCAAGTAGAACACGTGGAATCCTTTGTGACGGAGGAAGCGGGCGACGACGTCGAACGCGACGTACGTCTTCGCATGGCCCATGTGGGTCTCGTCCTGTGGGGTGAGCCCGCAGACGAACATCGACACGCGGTTGGCATGGAGAGGAACGAACTCCTCCTTCTTCCGGGACAGTGTGTTGTAGACTCGGATGGGCATCGCGCGGTCCGCATCAAGGCGGCGCGTATTAAGGTTCTCGAGTGACATGGAGTGCACGTCCCATTTTTTCTGAGTTTGTCAAACGCGATACAGTTGATACGTAAGACTTATGGACCCCGGACCCGCAATGATGGGCCGGCCATGGCGGGTCTCCTCTCCTCCCGGCGTGCGGCGACCGGTCGCGTCTTCTGGCCCCGGGGACTCCGGCGGGCAGCCTTTCTTCTCGCCGCGAGCGTGGCACTCTTCTGGTCCTCGGTGGCATCCGGCCGCTGGATCGTTCCGATTCCGGATTCCGGGCCGATCTATGGAGACCTGCTGATCGCCTGGGTCGCCGTCCTCGTCCACCTCTCCGCATGGCCGAACCTCTGGGCCGGACTGCGCGACCTCCGGGTGCGGGAACCCGACGAGCCCAGCGTCCTCGTCGCATGGAGAGCGTTCCTGCTCACCGTCGCCGTGGTCGTCGCCGCCGTCGCCGTCCTCCTATTCGAGTACCGGGCGATCGTGTCGCCAGATGCTTGGATTTTCATCCTGTACGTGACCCTGTTCCGGTACATCGGCTGGTCGTTTGTTCCGATTCTCGCCCTCCAGGGCGTCCTCTTCGGTCGTGTCGCAGGCTACCTCGAACCGCGGTTCCGGTATCTCGCGGACGTCGGCGCGTTCGTCCTGTTCGCCGTCGCAGCCGCGACGACCGGCGTCGTCCTCCAGAGTCCCGGGGCAACCGCCTTCGCACAAGCTTGGAGCCTGGGCTCCGGAATCCTTCCCGGAGCGGCACTGGTTGGCTACGTCCTGATCGCTATCGGGATGACCGCGCACTTGGCCCCAGCGACCTCGCGACTCCCCCTGTGGCCACGACAACGCCCGCGCGGGTCGTCAACCGAGCGCTCGCTCCAGGTCTTCCGTTAGGTCCTGAACGTCCTCGAGTCCGATCGAGAAGCGGACTAGGCCGTCCGTGATTCCCTGCTTGCCCCGTTGTTCCTTCGGCACGCTTGCGTGGGTCATCGATGCCGGGTGCTCGATCAACGATTCGACTCCGCCGAGGCTCTCGGCCGGCACGATCACCTCGAGGCGTTTGAGCCGCTCGACGATCCGCGACGGATCGCGAACCTCGAAGCTGAGCATCCCGCCGAATCGGCGCATCTGTTTCTTGGCAACCGCGTGACCGGGATCGTCGGGGAGGCCGGGATAATGGACCTTCGCGACGGCTCTGTGTGTCTTCAGGAATTTCGCGATGGCTTCGGCATTGTCGCAATGCTTCTCCATGCGGACCGCGAGGGTCTTGATTCCCCGTAGCGTGAGCCAACAGTCGAACGCGCTGGGAATGGCGCCTAGCGCGTTCTGGGAGAACTTGAGCTTCTCGTGCAGGTCGTCCCCGTTCATGACGAGGGCGCCCCCGAGCAGATCCGCATGCCCGCCGATGTATTTCGTCGTGCTATGCACGACCAAGTCGACCCCGAGCGTCAACGGATTCTGCAATGCCGGTGACGCGAACGTGTTGTCGCACACGCTGATCGCGTCGTGTGCCTTGGCGATGACGGCCAGCTCCCGGAGGTCGACGACTTTCATGAGCGGGTTCGTCGGGGACTCCGTCCACAGCATCCGGGTCTCCGGTCGGAACGCGTCTTCGGCGTCGACGAGGTCTCGCAGGTCGACGAATGTCGATTCGATCCCGTAGTTGCTCATGATCCGCGTGAAGATGCGATAGACCCCACCATAACAGTCGTCCGTCACGACGACATGGTCTCCTTTCTTCAGGAGGGTGAGGGACGTCGTGATGGCGCCCATGCCACTCGAGAACGAGAGGGCGTACTTCGCGCCCTCCAGACCGGCGAGGCTGTTCTGCAGCGCGTCCCGCGTCGGGTTCGCGCCGCGCGCGTACGCGTACTGGTCCTGTGTCTTCCGGGAGTATGTCGAGGTCAAGTAGATCGGCGGGGTCACCGCGCCCGTGCGAGGATCCGGTTCCTGCCCGACATGGATGGCCTTCGTGGCAAAACGCATAGGATCGCCGGGGACGGAGTCGCGGGCCCGCCGTAAATAGGCTTGCTACGCGCGGCCCGCCAGGTACTCGATGACGTCGATGCGGGTGATGATCCCTTCGAGCCGGTTCTCCTTGCCGATGACGACGGCCGGGTTGCCGCGCATCAAGAGTTTGTACACCTGCTCGAGGTCCGCCCCCGGCTCCACGATGGGGAACGGTTTGTCCATCACCTTGGCGACGTAATCGTCGTACATCTTCGGATTCTCGAGCAGAGCCTTCATGAGAATCTCCTCCCGCAGGCTGCCCACGAGGATGCCCGTGTCCATGACCGGGAGCTGGGAGACGTTGTACTGTCGCATCATGTCGGCCGCCTCCCGGACCTTCGCGGCGATGTCGATCGTGATGACGCCGGGAATCGTTCGCTCTTTCGCCCGGAGGATCGTCATGAGCGGCGCGACCGGTTCCTCCAAATAGCCCTGCTCCTTCAACCACTCCTCGTTGTGCGCCTTCGACAGGTAGCGCTCTCCCGTGTCGGGCAAGAGGACGACCATCACGTCGTCGGGGCCGAGATTCTCTCCGATCCGTCTCGCCGCGACGACCGCGGCGCCGCTTGAGCTGCCCGCGAGGATCGCTTCCTCTCGGGCGAGGCGGCGGGTCATCAGGTACGACTCTTTGTCGCCCACCTTCACGATTTCATCGATCGTGTCGAACCACGTGGACTCGGGCACGAAGTCCTCCCCGATTCCCTCGATCTTGTATGTGTGGGCCTTCATGGACTCCTTCTTGTAGAAGTAGTCCTTCAAGATCGATCCGAGCGGGTCGACCCCGATCACCTGGACCTTCGGGTTCTTTTCCTTGAGGAATTTGCCCACGCCACTGATCGTGCCGCCGGTCCCCATCCCGCACACGAAGTGGGTGACCGTCCCGTCCGTGTCCCGCCAAATTTCCGGGCCGGTCGTCTCGTAGTGCGCCCGCGGATTCGCTTGGTTCGCGTATTGGTTGGGCAAGATAGAGTTCGGGGTGTCTCGGTGGATCCGCTCCGCGACGCGGTAATAGGACTCCGGGTGCTCCGGCGGGACCGCGGTGGGCGTCACGACGACCCGGGCTCCGAGGGCCTTCAGGAGATCGATCTTCTCTCGGCTCATTTTGTCCGGCATCGTGAAGACCGCGCGGTAGCCCTTGATCGCGGCGACCATCGCCAGCCCGAGGCCCGTGTTTCCGCTCGTTGGCTCGATGATCGTCCCCCCAGGTCTCAAGAGCCCTTTCGCCTCGGCGGCTTCGATCATCTTCTCGCCGATTCGGTCTTTCACGCTTCCGCCCGGGTTCATCATCTCGAGCTTCGCGAGCGCGAGGCAGGGGACGCCCGCCATGATTTTCGGCAGCTTAACCAAGGGCGTGTTCCCGATCGTGTCGAGGATGCTCTCGAAGTATCGCATTCCTAGGCCCACCCCATCGCCGACGTTCGATGAAAAGGATGGTCGCTATAAGAACGTGCGCGGGTCGGTCAACGGCCGGAGTCGTCGAACGCGGATTCGGGTTCGTACGCATCGAGGTCATTCCGATGTTGATTCGGAATTGATCGCCGGGCTCCGTATTCGCGGGTGCCGGGGGAGGGAGTCGAACCCTCTGGAAACCGATCTGCAGTCGGTCACATTAGCCGCTCTGTCACCCCGGCGTCGCTCGCCCAACCGGCGCGCCGTAATTGAAACTTTGGAGACGCACTCGTGTCCTCGCGGCGAGGACTGGAGCGACGGGCGAATTGGACCGTGACCGCCCTGTATCTCCGAGGTCTCCTTGCAAGACCACGCTTCTCTCGCAGGGGTTCGAGCTTCGTCTGATAAACTATTAGAGTCGACTCTCCCTTTCCACGAATTCCGGCCGGGAGGGGAGTTGTATAGAGCCCGAGGCGGACGCGGAGGGAGGACGCGTCGATGTTCCGCCGGGCGCCGAGGGTCCTCACCGCCGGCCCTGGGGCCGCATCACGGCGGTGGTGGTCGTCGCGCTCGTGACGATCACCGCACTCGCAATCGTCGTTCGACAGCCGAACCGGCCTCCTTCCATTATCGACGTATCCGTCAGCAGCGACACAACGACCGTGACTACCCCTCCCGCGCCTCTGGCCTTCACGGCTCACGCGACCGACCCCGACGGCGACGCGCTGACCTATTCCTGGAACTTTGGCGATGAGGAGACGGGATCGGACACCCAACCGACCCACGTCTACGGCGTACCGGGTTGGTACATCGCCGTCTTGACCGTGAGCGATGGAAAGGGCGGGCTCGCAACGAACGATGACCGACTTCTGTTCATTCACGTCCGGGCCGATCCGTCGGATGGAGCGGTCCCTCCGAGCCCCCCATCGCCGTCGAGTTGCCCGGTCACCTGCGTCTCGTCGACTGGACTCGCCGTGCTCGCGGCAAACCGTTCCACAGCGGCCGCGGGTTCCGAAGTGCGTTTCAGCGGGAATGCCTCGTGGGCGTACGTGTGGGCGTGGAGCAACGCATCGAATGCGTCCCTCGGCGGAACGTACACCGTTGTGAGTGCCGCGGAGAACGCATCGTTGTTTTCGTTCGGTTACTCCTGGGGGGACCGAACCGCGAACACGACCGGCACCGCGGTCGAAGTCGGCCAGACTGCGCACCGATTCTCGTCGCCGGGGAACTACTTCGTTCGCCTGAGCGTGTCGTCGGGCGGATTGACGACATCCGCGGGCTACACGGTGCGCGTGCTCGCCGGAGCTCCCACGGCCCAGCTGAAGTATCCGGACCTCTTCGCATCCGCGACGGCGCAGGAACCCGATTCGCTGGAGCCGGCCATCGACAACGAGTCCGCCGGGGGAGAGGTGCTGCAGAACGTGTACGAGACTCTCGTCACCTTCCCATCCGACAGCGAGAGCGTCGATCCTCTCGTGCCCCGCCTTGCCACGGAAGTCCCGTCGATTGCAAATAACGGCACGTCCGCGGACGGGAAGAACTACACGTTCCAGTTGCGGCAGGATGTGGTCTTCCACGATCTCACGCCCATGACGGCGCGGGATGTCTCGGCCTCGTTCCGGCGCCTGCTCGCGATCCGCGCTCCGGGCGGACCGCCGCGGATCCTGGAGCGCCTCATGACGAATCTGATCAGCACGTTCGCGGACGCGGACTGCAATCCCTCGATCCCCGGCAGGCAGAACTGCACGATCGGGGACTGGGCCAACAAGACGTTCCCGGTCCGGGCCGAGGTACCGGGGTACATGACCGCGGCCCTGCCGCCAGAATCGTCGTGGGATACGACGGCGCTGAACGTCTCGATGGCATGGGCTGTGAGCAATTCGACAACGATGCCAACGGGGAATTATTCCGTGGTGTTCCATCTCCTCCGTCCGTACCCCGCCTTCTTGCCGATTCTCGCTTCGACGTTTGGCTCCATCCTATCGGATTCTTGCGTCGGAAGGCACGGAGGCGTCCGATGGGGAGTCCCTAATCCCTTCCTTGCTCGAGGTGGTGAATGCGGGAGTGGGCCGTTCACCTTGGGGACGTGGTCCTCAAACCAAGCGATTGAGTTGGCCCGGTTCGACCAATACTGGCGCGGCGCGGCGAAAGCCCCATCGGTCCACATCCTTCCCGTGCGCGATGTCCTGAGCCGCGAATTCATGCTCCTCGCCGGCGACGTGGACTCGGCCGCGATCGGCCGCGACCATCAGTGGGACGTGGTGAACCCGGACGGGACGCCGAGGTCACCGACGTTGCGAATCGCTAAGGACCGGCCCGAGTTCGACATGTCATTTTTCGGGTACAATCAGAACATCAGCGTCACGGCGGCGCCGGTTGCCCTCACGGTGCCCACCACCTTCTTCGCGGACGTGCACGTGCGGAGGGCGTTGACGTACGCGTTCGACTACGGCGGCTTCCTTGCGAACGTGACCCACGATGCGGGCCTGCAGCCCCGCGGGCCGGTCCCGCTCGGCCTCCCCGGGTACAACGCGAGCATCCCCCTCTTCCCGTTCGACTTGGCCCAGGCCGCGGTCGAGCTGAACGCCACGCCGTACTGGGTGTCGGGATTCAATCTCACCTTGTACTACCGCGCGGCTAATGGATACGAAGAGCGGGGCTGTCGACTGATCGCCCAGGGCCTCGAGGCGTTGCATTCGCAGAAGGGTTCCCCCGGGGCGATTCGGGTGGACGTTCGGTCGTTGGGCGCCGCGGTTTACGATGGAGCGTTGCGCTCCGGGGGTCTCCCCCTCGCCCTCTTTTCTTGGGCTGCGCGCTTCGCCGATCCCCTCGATTCGGTCGTGCCATTCCTTCGGACCGGGAGTCCGTTTCCTACGTGGATCGGGTACGGCAACGCGACCTTGGACTCTCTCATCGACGCCGCGAGCAGCGAGTTGAACGAGACCACGCGGGTCCGAGACTTTCTCGATCTGTCCGCCCGCGCCGTCCTTGACGACGTGCCGTACCTATGGGTCTTTCAGGCGACGAGTTTTCACGTCGAACGCGCATGGGTCACCGGCTACTACTTCAACCCGATGCTGGGGGGTCTCGACTACTATCGTTTGTCGAAGGCCTAGGCTCGTCCGTGTGACCGCCATGATCGCGAATATTCATCCTCGAAGCCATTCGGAAGAGAGTCCAGCGAACGGTCTCGCCGAATCTATATATGCGGAGATGGGCTGGCGCGTCGGATGGCGGACCTGAAGACGATTACGGACACGGTTCACGGGACGATTCGCCTTGATCCGCTCACCCTCGACCTCCTCGAAACGCTCGAACTCCAGCGACTGAATTCGATCCGCCAGCTCGGTCTGACATATCTCGTGTTCCCCGGGGCGAACCATTCACGCGTGGAGCACTGCCTCGGCGTGGGCCACGTCGCGGGAGAGATGGCGCGAGCCCTCGGCCTCTCGGACGACGAACGAAAACTCGTCCAAGCGGCGGGCCTCCTGCACGATGTCGGGCACGGTCCGTTCTCCCATACCCTCGAGCATGTCCTGAGCCGCGAGCTCGCGGTGGACCACATGCACCTGACCCAGCGAATCATCACGGGCCACGACGACAACGTGTCCCCGGAGGACCGGCACGCCTTCCCGGACGTCAAGCGGATTCACGAGGTCCTCGAAACGCACCGAGTGAACCCTGCGGCGGTCGCCGACCTGATCCGCGGACCATTGGAGAGGGGCGTGGGCCTCCTCGTGCCGGGAGGCCGGAAGGAGTCGAAACGCTACCTCGCACAGATCATCCACAGCCCGATGGATGCGGACCAGATCGACTACCTCATGCGGGACGCGCATTACACGGGCGCCTCCCATGGGACGATTGACTTCTCCCGCCTCCTGCAAACGCTCCGGACCCACCGGGACGAGCTCGCCTTGGATCGGAAGGGCCTCCCTGCCTTGGAGGGGATGCTCGTCGCGCGGGGCCTGATGTACTCCTCTGTGTACTTCCACAAGACCGTCCGCATTGCCGAGGAGATGCTCGCTCGCGCCGTGGAACGATCGGACGCCCCGATCGCGGAGATCCAGAAGATGGTGGACCATGAGCTCCTGAACTGGCTCGTCCATCAAGGGCCGCTCCAACGAGAGATCGCACTCCGGCTGAAGTATCGCAAGCTCTACAAGCGCGTCCTCGCGTCGGACCGAGACGATCTCACCGACGGCACGCGGGCCGTCCTCGCATCGTTCAAAGATCCGAACGAACGCCGGCGCGTGGAGGACCGCATCGCGCGGCGTGCCGGCGTGAAGCCGGGTCAGGTCATCGTCGATGTCCCGCTGCCGGAACTCTTGTTGAGCGAACCTCGCATCGCGAAGACGGAGGTCCCCATCCTCGACGACGGCGACGTGAAACCGTTCTCGAAGGTGAGTCCGCTCGGCCGTGCCCTTCAGGTCCGGCAGGTCGTTGACTGGGTTGTCATGGTCGCGGCACCGGCCGACGCGGTCGTCGCGGTCCGAAAAGCATCGAAGTCCGCACTCTTCGATTGACGCAGGCCGATCGAGGACGATTCGCGGGCGTTTGTCAACGCGGCGGACGTTCGTCCGACAACTTTTAAATAGCGTCCGCCGGATACGCGGCCATCTTGCGGGATGGGATGAACTCGCAGGCTCTGCAGGTGTCGCAATGAATTCGATGCTAGAGGATGTACTCGCCCG
>DATMDM010000038.1:0-3076 GCA_035557795.1 Thermoplasmata archaeon
CCGGATCGAGGACCGCTCCTGTACGCGTATCGTCCGATCCCCGCGAACCCGATGACCGTGGCGGTCCTGCTGCTCGGCCTCGTCGTCACGTTCGTCATCGGACCGATCGCCGCGTGGCCCGAGGGCCTGTGGCCCCTCGACGGCCTGTGCTTCGTACCCCTCGCGGTGGTCCTCGCCGCCATGGTCGTATTCAAGCCGAGCCCGACATTCGTATTCGAGAACGGGATCGAGATCTCGCTCCCTCTCGGGCGGCGGATCCTCGGGGAGCGTCGCTATTATGCGTGGTCAGAGATCCGCGACGTCTACCCGCGCAGCTACGAGGTGGCCGGATCGTTCCTCTCGCCGTTCGCGTCGTCCGCGGGCACGCTCGTCCACACCGGAATCGGACTGGAGACCAGCGAGGGCCGCCGCCTCCTGGTCCGTTTCACCCCGGGATCCATCCGCGCGTTCCGGGCGGAGACGCGCGGCTATCTCGAGGCGATGGCGGTCATCCGGGATCGGTTTGCGCGCCGAGGCAAGCCGATGGTTCAGACGGTAAAGACGTTCTCCGACGAACGGGTCCTCGCGATGCAGGCGCAGGCGCGAGAACCGCTCGTCCCCATCACCGGCGTATTCGTCGCTTTCTTCCTCCCGCCCTCCATTGTGGCCGCGATCTTGATCGCGCTCTCGGTGGCGCGGGTTGAGCTCACGTCCACTATCCTCCTCGTCGCGCTCGCGATCGCGATTATCCCGCCGGCTGCTTCGATGCTCCGCACGCTACGCCGGAGCGAGCGCCGGAACGAGATTCTCTCGGACCTTGCCAAGTACCAGGAGCATCTCCGAGAAGACGCGGAGGCCATCCGGCCCGCTCCCGAGAGCACAGAGAATTAACCTTAAACAAGGTTAACAGGCACGCAGGAGCCTTGGCTCGCGAGATGGCCTACGAGGCGGTGTCGGGAACGATTGCCCCATCCAGGAGACGGACGTGATGCGGATCGCTGACATCATACGTGTGCCCTCGCCACTGGATTGTGGTCGGCTTCCGCGTCCGTAGGAGGCCCGCGGTCATCAGCCAGGGAACCGCAACCGCGGCCGCGGCGGTCCGCCACGCGGGGACGTTCCACGCCGCCGCAACGGTCGGGGCGGCGGAGAAGAGGGCTCGCCTCCGCAACGAGGATTTCGCGATTGAGACCGGTAGAGGGGTCAAGAAGATTGCGGCCGGGATTAGATACGCGAGGTTCCAGACCGCGAGCGCGAGGCAGGCGATTCCAAACAGAATCGAGCCGTTGAACACTGCGAATGCAGCAGTCGCGTATCGCCGGACGATAGGCAAGTACAGCGTGGCCATCGTCATCTGGCGGAAACACCACTCGGTGCATGTTGCTCGGTCCGCTCCCTCGAACGTCGGCACGAGCGCCGCGGGCACGTATGCGATTTTCAGCTCCGCGTCGCGGACGGCCTGCGTGAGGATGAGGTCATCGCTCAACACGTCTCGCCATCGGTCTTCGAGGCGCAGCGGAACGAGGAGATCCTTCCGAACCGCACAGGAGCCGCCCCATGCGAACGACCGTCGGGGATCGAACAGCACGTTCGCGCTGACCGCGTTCCACTCCGCGCGGACGAGGGACCAGAACGTCGGCCGCGGCGGAAGGTACCAACGGAAGCCCGTGGCGACACCGACCGTCGAATCCGCGAGGGGTTGCACGAGCTGCCGCAACCAATCCGGCGCGGGCCGGATGTCGGAATCCGCGAACACCACGACCTCGTCCTCCGGACGAAGGTGGGCGAGGGCCGATCGCAGCGCGTTCACCTTCCCCTGGAGCGGACTCGCATCCGCGAGGATCGTCGCCACGCCCGCTTGAGGGAATTCGCGAGCGATCGTCTGGATGCGCAGGAGCGCGGGGTCCGCCGAATCGTCCGCGACGACCAGGATTCGGTACCGTGGGTACACCTGGGACAAGAGGGCCCGCACGTTCTCGTCGAAGCCCGCGTCAAGCCCGCGAACGGGGAGAATCACCGCGATGGATGGCAGGAATGCACCGAGGGCCAGGCGGACGGCACGTCGCACTCCACCGCGCAGCCGGATTCCCTGGACGATCGATGCGACGCTCGCGAGGAACGCCAGGCCGGCGAGGAGCGTCAGCCCGATCCACAGAAGGTCCAGCGCCACCGCCGCGGCACCTCCGAGTGCGGAATAAACCTTGGCGCTCACGCGCCGACGAGGACGTCGTCGCCCTCGATGCGCACTTCGAACGTCCGGAGTCGGGCCATCGGATTCGCGAGGTTGGCGCCCGTTCGCACGTCATACTCCCATCCGTGGTTCGGACACGTGACAACTGCATCGTCGAGCATGCCCTCCCCGATCGGGCCGCCGCGGTGGAGGCACACATTCGAGACCGCGTAGAATCGCCCGTCCACGTTGAACAGGGCGACGGGATGGCCCTGGACCACCACCACGCGTCGAGCTCCAGGCGGAAGGTCCGACGTCTTCGCGACCCGAACGAATGTGGCCATCGAGACCCACGAGCCGCGACCGCCCCATGAACATTGCGAAGTTTTATTGACGGCCACCGGCATGGGCAGGCGGGTCTCTCCATGACGCGCGAAGAGCACGCGAAGTTTTTGGCCCAGTGCAAAGAGTTCGTCCTCGGGATGAACCGACTCGAGCAGACGATCACGAAGATCGATGCGCGCCTCACGAAAGAGGAGCAGCGCACGGCGTTCAAGGAGATCTTCGAGTGGCTCGGCACGACGACGGAGGTCCCGCCGAACTCGTACACGCGAGAGTGGGCACGGGAACTGCTCGCGGCAATCGGGGCCATGGCGCAGTACGACAAGTACGAAGGCTCGCCCGACTCGTACATCTTGTAGCCGCGCCATCTCTCAAGATCAGGTCGGCCACCGAAAGTCCAAGGAGATTTTCCGCCCAATTAAGTGGAACGATCCAGATCCGCCCAGCGAGGCGAAACCTTATTCTCGCCCCTCGCATCCGTGGGCCCGAGGGCGTGGGATCGTGGAGTTCCGGAACGAGCGGACGTGGCAGAACGCGGTCGAGACGAACAGGACGGAGGAATTCCACGCGGCGTACGAGGCCGCC
>DATMDM010000039.1:0-5461 GCA_035557795.1 Thermoplasmata archaeon
GATGGTCGCAGCGTCGGCAACGCCGCCGACCTCATCGACCGCCTCCACGAGTCCGAGAATCTGACCCACCGAAACCTTCGACATCGAGCGAAAGTCCGTCACAGGGGTCTCCCGACCAACGCCGTCCCCGATATTTGACACTTCACCTGCCCTCCTCACACGATCAGCGAGTAGATCTCGTCGACCCACCCGTAGAACTCGGGGTCCTTCCGGTTTCGGGGTCGGGGCAAGTCAATCTCGAGCTCTGCGACCATGCGCCCGGGTCGGCTCGACAGCACGATCACACGATCCGCCAGGTACACCGCCTCCTCGATCGAGTGCGTGACCATCAGCACTGCCTCCGGCGGCAGGTCGGGATTCGACCACAACTGAAGAATCTCATCGCGCAAGTTCTGGGCTGTTAGCGCGTCGAGGGACGAGAACGGCTCATCCATGCACAGAAGGAGCGGCTCGATCGCGAGGGCCCGTGCGATTCCGACCCGCTGCTTCATGCCGCCGCTGAGCTCGCGAGGGTATGCGTTCTCGAACCCTGTTAATCCTACCGCGTCAATGAATTTCTTGGCGACTGCCCGCCGTTTCGCGGGGTCCTCGTGCAGCGCCTCTAGCCCGAGCTCGACGTTCTGCGCGACGGTTAGCCATGGGAACAGTGCAAAGGACTGGAACACCATCGCGACCTGCGGATTGTCCGCGCGAATCGGATGTCCCTCGAAGAGGACCTGACCGGAAGTGGGCGCGTCAAGGCCGACAATGATTCGTAGGAGCGTCGATTTCCCACAGCCGGACGGACCGACCAGGCAGACGAAATCGCGCTCCGTAAGCTCGAATCGGATCAGGTCGAGAATCTTGAACTCCTTCCCGTTGTCGAAGTAGGACTTCGAGACGTCCTTCACCTGAAGCAGCGGGTGGGCGTCGCCCATCATACATCCATCCGATATTTCACGGCGGCACGCTTGTATATCGGGCGCCAGAGGAGTTTGTTCAGCGTCAGGACGACAACGGTCATCGCCAGAACCGTGAGGTAGCCCATCGCATAATCCCCCGTCACAACGGTCGCTTGAAACAAGGAAGCTCCGAGGCCGGTCACTGAATAGACCGACCGGCCGAACTGAAGATACTCCGCTACGATGAGTGCGTTCCATCCGGCGCCCCACGCCGTGATGCTCCCGGTGGCGAGAGAGGGGACCAAAGCGGGCAGAAGGAGTCGACGCCAATAGGTTCGACCCCGCAACCCGAAGGCCCGGGCTGCTTCGTCCAGGTCTCCCGGGATCGAGCGCACCCCCGCGATCAGGTTGAACAAGAGATACCACTGCATTGCGAACAGGGATACGAGGTATGCTCCGATCTCTCCAGCGAAGTAGCCACCCATGGTGATTGCGACGGCGAATCCGATGATTAGGGGCTGGAGAGCCGTGGCGGGGATCGAGGCCGATATCTCGAATGCGGGAGTCACGAATCGTGCGGCCCATTTGCTCCGCCCTAACCATGCGGCAACCGGGATCGTCCAGGCAAGGGCCGAAAGATACGCCAATAGGAGCCTCAAGAAAGAGAAGGCCGCCGCGACGGGGAGGTCCTTCGCTCCCGAGGGCAGTGGTCTCAGAAAGAAACCGACCACGCCGACTAGTCCCGTAGCCACCACGATCACGAAAATAGCTAGGAAAAGTCCGATATCGGCTCGCCGGACCGCCCGAATGACGCGTCGATGGCTACTGTACACGCGGTCGAGTTTCGCAGAGGACCGCGCGTAGCCGTCTAAGAGCGGCTGTACACGGCGCGCGACTTCCCGGCGGAGCCGAGAGAAGCGAGGCAGCCAACGGAGGCGTTCGTAAGGGCTCGGAACGTGTAGGGACGCACGCTCTCCCGCGGCGGTCGTTTCAATTCGGAAGCGCTCGGACCAGACACTCATCGGGCGCCAGAGGAAGATGTCCAACAAGAGGACCACGGTTGCGAGGCATGCGATTCCGACGGCAATTCCGCCAAGGTCCCCGCGGTTGCCGGCGAGAAAAATGAAGGAACCCAGTCCCGGGCGGACAATGTTCTTCGAGGGAGTCGTGATGATCTCGCTCGCGACCAGGAAAAACCAACCGTTCGTCCATGACAGGATGGAGTTGTACACAAGTTTCGGGACCATCGCGGGGAACGCGAGGAGTCGGAATCGCAGCCAGCCTACGAGGCCGAAGCTCCGGGCGGCTTGGTCGAGATCCGCGGGCAGCGTCGTAATCGATTCGTACACTCCAAACGCCATGTTCCAGGCCATGCTCGTGAAAATCAGGAACACCGCCGCGATCTCCGAACCTAGCAGATCTCCAAGAGGACCCTGCACGAAGAAGGCGATGACGAATGGGAAGAAACCGAGAATCGGGATGGACTGAAGGATGTCCATGATCGGCAGCAGGACAGTCGCCGCACGCTTGTTTGTGGCCGCCGTGTGTCCGTACGAGATGGCAAAGACCAAGGAGAGGAGATAAGCAGCAACCATGCGGGAAATCGAGAAAAGGGCCAAAACAGGAAGGATCGCGGCGGTCCGTGCGGCATCGGGGAACGCGATGGCGGTCCCGACTCCGGTCGCGATCAGAATCCCCGCGAGGATTCGGAGCCGCCCGCGGAGGCCGCGCATCTCGCCCGCAAAGGACGGGGGCTATATACGGGTTATCGAGAGCCCTTCAGACGCCGGCGAGGAGGCGCGAAAGGATCGCCTTCTGTGCGTGCAGACGGTTCTCCGCTTGATCGAAGACGATCGATTGCGGCCCGTCCATCACTTCGTCCGTGACTTCCAGACCGCGATGAGCCGGTAGGCAGTGCATCACGACCGCATCCCGCTTCGCGTGGTCCAGGAGCTTCGAGTTGACCTGATAGGGCCGGAACACCTTTTCTCGTTGCTCTTTCTCCTTTTCTTGGCCCATCGAGACCCAGACGTCCGTGTACACGACATCGGCCCGTTGCACGGCGCTGACCGGATCATCCAGGACGTGAATCTTCGATCCGCTGTCCTTCGCGATGCGGCGCGCCGTCGCGAGGATTTCGGCGTCGGGTTCGTAACCGCTCGGGCAGGCTGCTGTCATGTCCATGCCGACAATTGGGGCGCCGAGGAGAAGCGAATTGCATACGTTATTGCCGTCCCCGACATAGGCGAATTTCAGTCCCTTGAACGATCCTCTGTGCTCCAGGATCGTGAAGAGATCTGCGATGACTTGGCACGGGTGTTCCTTGTCATCGAGGCCGTTGATCACCGGCACGCTCGCATTTCGGGCGAGTTCCACCACGTTCTCTCTCTTGAACGCCCGATACATGATACCGTCGACGTAGCGGCTCAGGACCCTCGCGGTGTCGGCGATCGTCTCGCCCCGTCCGATCTGCAGATCGTTCGGGCTCAGGAAGAGGGCGTGGCCGCCGAGTTGCGTCATCCCGACCTCGAACGACACCCGCGTCCGGGTCGAGGCCTTCTCGAAAATCATCCCGAGGCTCTTGCCGCGGAGCGGCTCGTACGGCTCCCCCGCCTTCGTGCGGTTCTTGATGCTCGCCGCGAGCTCGAGGAGGCCGACCAGATCGTCCTTCACGTCGAGGATCGAGACGAGATCGCGCTTTGCGCCCATGGACGGTCAGCCCATCCGAGGATTCGTACAAAACCCTTGTGCATCCTCCGGCGTCGGAGGCATCAAATAAGCTCGCTCGAATGAGGGAGCGTGGAGCCGAAACCTTCGAGGGTCGCCGAACGGCGGCGGGTGCAGGAGGAGGTGGCCGCCCGGAAGAGAAAGACGAGTCTCCTCGCCGGCATCCTCGGGCTGGTCCTGCTGTTTGCGGGGAGCATCGGGGTCATCGTTTCCCCGTTGAATGCCTTCGTCTTGATCGTCGTGATAGGCACCGGGATCGTGCTGCTGCTCGTCGCGTTTCTCCTCGTGCGAGGGTCGCTCGCCGCTTTACCAGGAAAGCCTCGAAACAACTGAGGCCTGCGTCGAATCAGTGTTGTCGCGTGACGACGGAAGGGAGCACGGCCTTCGCCGCTTTCGACGTCGGGCTCGCGCGCTTCTGGAACAGCTCGCCGAAGAGCTCGTCGCCCCTCGCGCCCAGTCGATAGGAGGTGACTTGCCTCCCATCCCGCTCGTAGGTCACGTCGACGACTCCCGCGGCCTTCAAGACGCCCATGTGGTACGCGAGCAAGCCGCTCTCGATCCGGATGCGCCTTGCGATGTGGCTGAACGGCACCCCGGGAGATTCGTGGATCAACCGGAATGCCCGCAGTCGAATCGGATTGTCAAGGGCCGTATATGCTCTCAGACGGGCGATGACCTCGGGATCCGTGTCCTCCCGGTCGGCCAGCTTCTTCATGAGTCAGCGATATTCTACGTGGTATAAATATATTTACTTGGTAATGTTCAACGGTCTAAAGGCCTTGATCTCACGATGACGTTCGACAAGCATCGGGATGAGGGCCTTGGCCGAAGGGACCGGGGCTTGCCGTCCTCCATCGACGGGATAGACGTGGCCATACCTGACAAGATGGGTCAGGTACAGGTCGGTGAGGTAGCTGCCCGGAGGAGTATGGACCGGATGGTATTCCGGTCGGACCAGGACCCGGAGTTTCGGGGCGATCTTGGGATTGGACGAGAATTGGCCAAACTCTGCGGCTGCGCCCCACGACTCGATGCTCAGGAACACAAGATCCACGTCGCTCCGTTCGAGGACGTCAACCTCGAGCACCGAAGGACCAATCTCCAAGGGGAAATCGTCCTCCGGGACGAGAGCGACGATTCCCCGACGCACCAGGACATGCGCGACGTCGCGTCGCTCGTCGAGTCCCCGTCCGGAAGAGCCCAAGAGGATGACGACGAGTCCCGACCGCTGGAGACGGTGCTCCGCCTCTCTGCGGATCCGGTGAACGCGTTGGACCGTGTTTCCCTTCGACAAGGCTCCCCTCGACTCCATCATGTGTCGCGCAGCTAGTTGAGCACCCGCATGAGGGGTGTGTGAAACAACTCCGGCCCGTCGTGCTCCATCGCGGCCGGTCGAGCAAAATACTATATTCCTCTCCTCGGTTGGGCGGCGTGCGGCCGGGATGGGCTAGCCTGGTTATGCTAGGGGACTGTGGATCCCTTGACGCGAGTTCAAATCTCGCTCCCGGCCCTCGCGTACGGCTCGCCCTTCCCCCGGTCTGGACCTCTCGTCGCGGGAATCGCGGTATCTTCATGAGAGAGGGTTCGGTTATTCGGCTGGGTCCTCGTGAAGGTCGTTGTCTTCGGCGCGACGGGGGAAACCGGCCGCCACCTCACGGAACGGGCACTGCGTGCAGGCCATACGGTCACCGCCTTCGCGCGCGATCCGACCCGGATGCCCATCGTCCATGAGCGCCTGCGTGTGGTCCGAGGCGACGTCCTCGACCCTCCTTCCGTCGATCGCGTGATTCCCGGTCACGACGCGGTCCTCTCGGCTCTGGGCGGCACGGCTCGCAATCCGGCGCCGGTTCTTT
>DATMDM010000040.1:0-1197 GCA_035557795.1 Thermoplasmata archaeon
GGCGCGGTGGCGTTGGCCGCGGCCGGCATCACGGTCTTCGGGTCCGGAAGGTTCTTCCAGAAGCGAACGACATTCGTGATGTTCTTCTCGGGCTCGATCACGGGCCTGTCGGTCGGCTCTCCCGTCGAGTTCAGGGGGGTCAAGGTCGGACAGGTCACCAAGATCGCCGCGGTGTTCGATCCGAAGACCCTGGACATCACCATCCCCGTCTACATCGAGTTCGACCGAAAGAGTTTGATCGTCACGGGCAGGGACGAGGCGTCCACTGAACCTTCCCCGAACCAGTTCTACCAACCGCTGCTGGAGAAGGGGCTCAAGGCGCAGCTCGACATCGAGAGCTTCATCACCCGGCAGCTGTACATCAACATCGATTTCTACCCCGACAAGCCCACCACGCTGGTCGGGCTCGATCCCCGGGTTCCGGAGATCCCCACCATCCCCTCGCTGCAGGACCAGATCGTCCAGATGCTGCAGAAGCTCCCCGAGAAGATCATGACCGTGACCGACGGGATCGAGCGCCTGGTCAATTCTCCCGCGGCGCAGCAGAGCCTGCGCGATCTCGACGCGCTCATCCGCGGGGTTGCCACGGAGGTGAAGCCTTTGGTGGCGAGCCTGACGTCCACGTCGGACGCCGCCCGGCGCACCTTCAGGCAAGCGGAGAAGACGCTGTCCTTGAACGAAGGACGATCGGCGGAAATCGCGGACAGCATCACCGAGACGATGAAGAAGGCTGGCGATTCCCTGGACCAGATGCGGTCGACCCTGGGTTCGTACCAGAAGGTCGCCGCACAGAACGCCAACGTGGGGTACGACCTGACGAAGACACTCGGGGATCTCGACGGAGCCGCGCGTTCCGTGCGTTCGCTGGCCGAGTACCTCGAGCTCCACCCGGAAGCCGTGCTGAAGGGAAAGAGGTGACCGGATGAGCCATGTCCGCTTGCCGCCGCTGTTCGCCTGCGCGATGTCCCTTGGGTTGGCGGGCTGTCTGGGGAGCTCGCGACCGGCCCGGTTCTACACGCTGGCGCCCCTTCAGATCAGGGACGGTCCTGGTTCGACCGCAACCGACGCGGCGCTGGCGATCGGGCCCGTCGAGATCCCGGACTCCATCGACCGTCCGCAGATCGTCACCCGCACCGGCGCCAACGAGCTCGTGGTCGCGGAGTTCGACCGCTGGGGTTCCTCGCTCGACAGGGAGAT
>DATMDM010000041.1:0-8356 GCA_035557795.1 Thermoplasmata archaeon
GCGCGCCTACGTCGGGCTCGAGCCGTCCGGGCTGATGCACGTCGGCACGGCGTTCATCGTTGGTTCGAAGGTCGAGGACCTGATCCGGGCTGGATTCCACACGATCATCTTCCTCGCGGACTGGCATGCGTACATCAACGACAAGCTCGGACGGGACCTCGAGAATCTGCGGATCTGCGCGGACTACTTCAAGGATGGATTTCGGGCGGTCGGCGTCCCGGAGTCCGTCGAATACCTCTACGCGAACGAGTTCGTGCGCCACCGGGAGTACTGGCAGACGGTGATTCAGGCCTCGAAAGCCTCGACGGTCGCGCGAATCCGGCGGGCCCTCACGATCATGGGACGCAAAGAGGAGGAAGCCGACCTCGACGCGTCGAAGCTCATCTACCCGGCGATGCAGGTCGCGGACATCCATTGGATGAACCTGGATCTCGCCCTGGGCGGCATGGATCAACGCCATGCGCACATGCTGTACCGAGACGTAGCGCCGAAGCTCGGGTGGAAGCAGGTCGTCGCATTGCACACACCGTTGCTCCCGGCCCTCGATGGCGGCGGCCGGATGGACCTCGTCGCAGGGAAGATGTCGAAGTCTCGACCGGATGCGAGCATCCTGCTGAACGACAGCTCGCGGGATGTCGAGCGAAAGATCGGGAAAGCGTTCTGTCCCGCGAAGGAGCCCGTCGGTAATCCGGTCCTCGAGATCGCTCGGTTGATCCTGCTTCCGCGCCGCGGGAAGCTCATGATCCCCCGGGATCCGAAGTTCGGAGGCGACGTCACGTATGCATCGTTCAACGAAGTCGCAAAGGCCTACGCGGACGGGGAGTTGCACCCGAAAGACCTGAAGGCCGGGGTTGCGGCAGGGTTGAACGAGCTGCTCGGCCCGGTACGAAAGTTCTTCAAGGCACACCCGCAGAATCTCGAAGCTGTGAATGCGATCCTTCGGAACGGGTGACGCTTTCCGACGCGTGCAGAAGGCGCAGCCCATTCCGCGAGAAACGCGGTCGCAATCGACATGAGACGGCGGCGGTTCTCGACGTTCACAAGGGTGGAATCGGCGAAGGACCCGCTTTCCGGGCGTTCGCGACCCGCGGGCGCGCCCCAAGAAGAGCGATGAACCCGGCCAGACCGAGCAACCCCGCGAACAGGAACGGGATCGATGTCTGACTAGCCGTATCGGAACCAAACGCGTTCGCGAGGACGCCCGCGAGATAGACTCCGATTGCGCCGCCGACGAGCTGGAAGCCAAAGACCAGGCCGAACGCCGCACCTTGCAAGCGACGATGACTCGACTCGGACACGAACGAGAATAGCGCGGGATAGGTGAGGAACAGTGCAGAGCCGAGGGTCCACATGACCACCAGCACCGTCCACACGTTCCCGATGGTCCCGCCGACGAGAGTTGCGACGCCAAGCGCCGCGAACGATGCCACGAGTGCCCGATAGCGGCCGAATCGGGCACTTAGCCGGCCGAAGAAGAACGTCGCCACGGTCCCGGCGAAAATCCAGAGGGCGACCGCAACGCCCGCGAGGTTCGCCGGGAGACCGAACTTCGAGTTCAGGAGGAGTGGTCCAAAAAAGGCGACGATGTTGAATACGGCTCCGACCAACGCGAGTGGGAGCAACCAGCGGCGCACGTCTCGAAGGACGCCGACGTAGTCCGAGATCGATCGCGTCGCGGGGTGGGGCGGCGAACGTCGGCCGCGGCTCAGTGACAAGCCAACGGCGACCGCGGCCACGTTGATCCCGCCCCACAACAGGAAAGGCCACTGCCAGCCGAACGCAACCGCGAGAATCGCACTGCTCGCGATTCCGAGGATTACTCCAGCATCCCCGAAAGCGCTCTGGAACCCCATCGAACGGTCGAGCGCCGGTCCCTCAAACTCGCGTCCGATCCACGAGATTCCGACAGGGTGATAGAAACTCGCGCCGATTCGGGAGAGCGCGACGAGGAACAAGAGCGACCAGAAGTTCCATGCAAGCGCAGCGGCGAGGGAACCGATGCCCAAGACGACGATCCCAATCGGAAGGAACCGAGACGGATCGCGTCGATCGGACATGATGCCGAACAGGATCTGAAAGATCGCCGTGACGACGAGCGTGGTCCCGCCGAGGAGGCCGACCTCCGCGGGTCCGAAGCCTCCGAAGACCGCCTGCAACACGATGATCTGGCCCGCGAGGGCTGCGACCGCGCCGTCGTTCGTGAGATGGTAAATGGAGTTGGCCAGGAGGATTCGGCGTTCGCCAGCCACGCGGCCGGCGATGCGACTTCGACTTATAGCGTTGGTCCCGCAGGATCCGAGGTGACTCGTTCCGGGTCGCTAGGTCCAAATAGGGCCACAAGGATGGCTCGCTCGGCCAGGAGACCGCGGACGGCCGACGGTGACCTTTCGGGGTTGCTGAGGAACGTCCCCCCTCCCTAGGTACGGTGGCCCCGCGCAAGCGGAGGGGCCCGAGAGGGCCG
This sequence comes from Thermoplasmata archaeon, assembly GCA_035557795.1. Taxonomy (GTDB): domain Archaea; phylum Thermoplasmatota; class Thermoplasmata; order RBG-16-68-12; family RBG-16-68-12; genus RBG-16-68-12. The sequence continues at coordinate 2,462 of DATMDM010000041.1, forward strand.
GCAAGGGCGCAGAAACGACACAGCCCGCGTCGAGGATGAATCGCCCGGCGAGGACGTTGACGCGGGATCTGGTGAGACGGCGACACCCCACCGGAGCAAGTCCAAGCAGGCGCAATGCGCCAGGTAGGACGCTCAGTCCAATGCCGTCAGAACAGAAGGGGGCGTACGGCGGCCACCTGGCCCTCTTCTGGCGGTCGCCGGTCGATCCTCTCCATACGAGCGACTCGAAAAAGTGACCGCCAGACGCCCTGAGCGTAGAGCCGATCAGATCCACCTGGTGGAGTTCCCTGCCTGCCGGGGCCTCACGGCCTCGGCCCTTTCCCATCTTCCAGCCGCTCGGAGGCGAGGGGGGTCCTCGAAAAGTTCGCTGAGCCGGCATCAAGAGTCTTATCTCGGGATAAGCCGGTTGCTCCGCCGATGCACCTCTATCGCCTGAAGTACTCTGGCATCCGGGTCAAGGACATGGACGAATCCCTCCGATTCTACACCGAGGTGTTGGGGATGGAGGTCGTTGAGCCGCGCGAGCGGACGCCGCCCACGGAGGGCGAGGTCGTCACACTGCGCAGCCCGGGCGGGCAGCAACTCCTCGAACTCAACTGGTATGCCGAGGGAAGTCGGTTTGGACCGCCCTACGCCAACGGCGAGGACCTCGACCACCTCGGGTTCGAGGTGGATGACCTCGATGCGGCCCTCGCAGAACTCTCCCGGAACGGCGTCGAGGTTCTCATCCGGCCAGGCGAAATCGGTGGGTGGTATGGGTGGCGCGAGGCATTCGTGAAGGACCCGAACGGCATCTGGATTGAGTTGGTGCAGCGGAAGTAATTGCTCGGCCTCTAAACTGAATTGGGTTCAAAGGCAACAATTGACGGGTTCGAGCCTCGGCGGCTGCCGCTGCAATGCCGGGGCCTCACGGCCTCGAGCCTTTCCCTACTTTCGCCCCTGGCACCGTTGCGTCTAAGGGAAACGAGTCACAACGTTCATACCGCCGACGGGCCTGCTTCGCGCGATACCATGAAGGCTAAATTCTTCTACACCGGAATCCGCGTGAAGGACCTCGAGGCGTCCGTAAAGTTCTACACGACTCTCCTCGGGATGAAGGTACGCGGCCGAAACGCGGTTGACGCGGCGAAAGGGATCGTCGTTGAACTCGTTTGCGACGAAGAGGGCGGCAATACCCTCGAGCTGAACTACTACGAGACGGGCAGCCCGTTCGATACAACGTACGAGGTCGGAGAGGGGCTGGACCACCTCGCCTTCGCGGTCAAGGACCTCGACGCCGCGCTCGCGGAGGCGGCGAAGGCGGGCCATCCGGCGGTCCTCAAGATGCAGGAGCCCGGGAGCCGCTACGCGTACATCGAGGACCCGAACGGAATCTGGATCGAGCTCGCCCAGTTCGGGTGAGGGCGGAACGGGGTAAGGTGCCCGCCCCGATCCCCCGGGCGAGCTGAGTGGGGAACGAGGGCGACGACAACGTAATCCGAACAAGGGGGCCCTACAGCGGCCCCCTGATCCTTTGTGTCTCCATGAGCAAGAGGGCGAACCCAACGCGCATCGGTCCCGCAGGGCAAATCGCCGGCCGATTGTGACCCTAAGGAGCACCAGCTTAGCCCTCGGGCCAATTTCCGGTGGTCAGGTCCAACGTCTGGATGGCTGCGATCTGTGTCTTCGGGACGACCCTGAGATAGAACCGATCATAGGAATACAACTCCGAGATTCGGATGGACTCGGAATCCTCTCCCAGGAAAACCCCGACGAGGACCTTTAAGACTCCGCCCTGAAGCCTGATCCGAACGAGCTTGCCCGCGAACTGGCCCGCGTCGCCCTCATACATCGGATTCGCCCAGGAACGGATGGTGATTACTAGGCATCAATCCCTTTGGACCGCGAGAAATCCGAAATCCCGACGATGCACCGCACGACCGGGGGCAGGGACGCAAAGCGGAAATGAAAAGCCCGAGATGACGGGGCGATGTCGGGCAAGAGCTCCGGAATTCGCCTCCGTCCCGCGACCCGGCAGGACATCCCCGTTATCGTGATGATATCGAATTCTTCGCTAGACGAGGAGGAGGATATCGGGTTCGGCACGCCGCGGTCCGAGTTGGTTTTCAGTGATGAGGATCGGCTGTCAGCTGCCTGGGAAGATCCGAACTTCGTACGGGAAGAGGAGGTTTGGGTGGCCGAATTCGACGGTCGCGTCGTCGGCTGCGTGACGGTCCAGGATCGGGGCGAAGCACTGGAGTTGATCAATATCGATGTTCCTCGGGAGTTCCAGGGCCTGGGGATCGGCACCCGGATGGTTCGACTCGTCGAGGAGCGAGCCCGGAGAGAGGGCAAGCGGTCGGTCACGCTGGGGACGAGTCGGAACGCAGCTGGAGTGCCCTGGAAGTCGTTGCCCTGGTGGCAATCTCGAGGCTATCGCATCACCGGCGAAGAGGAGAACGATTGGACCCGGTCTATCGGGGCGGGGGTCCGGGAGATTCGGATGGAGAAGGAGATTCCTCAGACAACCGAGATCCTCTTGCGGGACGTCGCGGAAACGGACCTCCCGATCTTCTTCGAGCACCAACGCGACCCGGCTGCCAATTACATGGCCGCGTTCACGGCCCGTGACCCTGCCGACAGAGATGCCTTCGCCGCGCACTGGAAACGAATACTCAACGACGACACCGTCGTCGTGAAGACAATCGTGCTCGAAGGGAACGTGGTCGGCATGGTCGCGAAGTTCGTCGACAAGGAATTCGGCAAACCGGAAATCACCTATTGGATTGGAAAGGAATACTGGGGGATGGGCCTTGCGACCAAGGCGCTTTCAAAGTTTCTGAGTGACATCCGCCTGCGCCCGATTTACGGCCGCGCGGCCAGGGACAATGTCGCCTCGATTCGAGTCATGGAAAAGTGTGGGTTCACGATTTCAGGGTCCAGCAAAGGATTCGCGAACGCGCGCGGCAAAGAGATCGAGGAAGTCATCTTGGAGCTGAGTGGACCTACGGCGAATTGACAACGGACGCCCCGGCAGGTTATTCAAGCCGGCAAACCCGCGGGCCGGGTCGGACCCCGGAGCCGCAATTCCTCGTAACCCCAGAGGAAGAGGGCGAGCCAGAGGGTGAGAGACAAGAACCCGGCGGTCACCGCGATCGTGCCAAGCCCATCCAGTTGTGTCGCGCGCCAGACGACCGCGAGGACGGAACTGACGGAGCCCGCAACGAACGCGACGATCCCGGCGAGGCGAGCCTGACGCACCCCTTCTCCCAACAGGAGCCAGTAGAGACTCAGGCCGATCGCGATCGAAAGACCGACATTGAGAATCCCATTGAGCAATTCGAAGTCGGGGGAGTACACCAATCCGGCCGCAATGCCCAAAACCGTGAGGACCGCGGCTGCTCCTGCGGAGACAGCGAAGGCCATCGTCGCGAGCCCGAGGATCGCACGCCGTCCCGGGTCGGCGTGTGCGCGGTCGCGCCACGCGAGCAGAAAGCCGATGACAAACAGGGCGGCAGCGGCCCCGCTGAGAGCAAGCCCGCTAAGCGGAATCAAAACCGTGTGCACGGTATAGTAGAGCGACCCCGTGTCCCCGAAACCGGATGCCGGCAAGAAGATGGCCCATGCGTACTGAAGAAGGATGGAGAGGATCCCCGATCCGATCGCACCCGCGATGCACAGAAGTCCACGCCCAGAACGCGAGGTCGAGGCCATCACCCGACCCTCCTAGCCGTCGCCCCGCCAAGGCCGTCCAAATCATGAATGTTATGTTTCGGCCAGCCGTCCTGCCGCCAAGCTTCGGTCCATGCCGCGCCTGCCGAGGGGTCGACTGACTCGTCAGCGCGGGCTCGTCCCCTCTGGCGGCGCGAAGAACACGAGGGCCGCGAGATTCTCCAGGATATCGTGGAACCGGTGCTCGGCCCGCGCTGGAACGAACACAACGCTCCCGGGACGCACCTCGCGATCCTCTCCCTTCACTCGAATTCGCGCGCGGCCGCGGACGACGTAGTAGACCTCATCCTCGGCGTGCACCGATTGCTTGTCTTCGCCGCCCCTGGGGAGTTCGTACAGACCGCAACTCATCGACGCGACCCGCAGGAACTCGAGGTATGCCTCGCCCCGTCGCCGGCGCGCCTCGAGGAGATCGGTGACTTCGTGAGCCTCCATCCAAAATGCCTCGCTACCGGGCAACGAGTCCTCGGATAAAGCCGCGTCGGCGAACGCAGTATCATTAAGTAGGCCGGCATATTGGCGAAGTTGTCCATGGCCGACAATCCATCCGCCGAGGACGAGAAGAGACGGCAGAACCCGCCACCCGTCGAGTTCGTGCGGCCGTCGGAGGCTCAGGGACCGGCCCCTCCGCGAGACCAGCCTCCCGCGGCCTGGGTGCCGCGACCCGAGGAGTTCGGTCAACCGCCGCAACAGCCCTTCCCTCAAGCGTGGCCGCAAGTCGTCCCGAGGTCCGGACGATCCATCATCGGAGGGGTCCTCCTCATCATTTCCGGCTTGCTCGGAATGGTGAGCACGTATCTCATCTTCACGCAACCGCTGAGCGCCTCGGAAATTGCCGCGATCCAGAACATGACCGCGGGGGATCTGGCCGCGAACGCGCTCCTGGTCTTCGCCGTCGTCTACGCACAGGCATTCGCGATCCTGGGCGGAATCATGGCCATCCAGCGGAAGAACTGGAAGCTCGCGGTCGTCTGCGGCGTCGCATCCCTGCTCAACTTTGGGTTCTTCCTGATCGGCACGTTCATCGGCCTCGCCGGTCTCATCGCGATCATCACCTCACGCCGAGACTTCATCGGCTAGATCTTAGGAAGATTCGAGCCGGAGCCGTCTATTGGAATGAGTCGCGGGCTAGTCCGCCGTGAGGCCTCGGCGACGAATCAAGAACCGGCAGACGGGATCTCCGGCAACGACTCGGTGGGAGGTCTCGACATCGGCGTGGATCAGGTTCTGGAACATTTCCCGCTCGACGCCGCACGCCTCCGGAAACATTTCGGCAACGGCCATGATCGGGCAGTTGTGCTCGAGCATCTCGACGACGTTCTTGCGGGCGTTGCCCATCTCGGCCATATAGCCGCCCTCGTCCCGAATCTTCACGAGCTCCCCGACTCGGTCTTTCAGGCCCGAATCTGGAATCCGGTTGCGGTTCGCGTCGAGGACCTCTTGTGCCCGTTGCTTGAGGAGTCGCACGACCGCGTCTCGCCCGAGTTTTTCCTCGATGAAATTCAGGGCGCACAGGGTCATGTGTGTGTACGCCTCCGGGAAAAGAGTTGCGGAGTTCTTACTCAGGTTGAAGAACGCTCGCGGGCGACCACGACCGCCTGCCCTGAACGAACGCTCGACGAGGCCCTTCGCTTCGAGGACGTTCAGGTGTTTCAACGTGGCCATCTTGGAGATCCGAAGCTCCTCCGACATCTCCGAGAGCGAAACCGCCCCGCGGCGCTTGAGGGTCAGGAGAATCTGTTTTTTGGCCGACGAGAAGCCTGCCTCGAGCCCACCGGCGTCCACTTCGTTGACCGTCGCCATGGAGTGCCGAATAGCAGTCCGAAATCATATACCTATTCGTTTACAAAATTGGAACTCGACCTCATCCCCGATTCCAAGAAAATTTGAGGGGGCGGGATGACGCCGCCCCAACGCGGGTCAAGGGGGAGGTGGACTGCCTTTCCTCTTCCGTCGGATCGCGATGACCACAACGAACAGGACAATCGCTATGATCACGACGGCTCCGATGGCGGCGACGAAGAGACCTCCGAAGGGTCCCGTCGCTCCGGGCAGCTGCAAATCGGCCTGGACGTCGGTCGTAACGGTCGGGTCGTGGACGATCGAGGCGCCACCAAGGAAGCTCAGGCCCGCGAGGAGGGCAAATCCGATGAACGCATTGCCTCCTTCGCCGATAGCGGCAAA
>DATMDM010000042.1:0-13548 GCA_035557795.1 Thermoplasmata archaeon
CGCCTACGACTCAAGCCCTCTGTTCACGCCCGCGGGGGCCTTGGCGGACATGGGCCCAGGGAAACTCCTCGCGCCGGGTTCCGTATATGAACTCGATACGAGTGGCTTGGCGACGGGGACGTACCACTACTTCTGCAAGATCCACCCCGGCATGACGGGCACCCTGATCGTCGTCGCGGGGGTCTCGACAGTCTCCGTAAGCGCGACCGCCGGTTGGGGCGACTCCGTGTACGCGGTCCAGGCGTTCGCGCCGGAGAACATGACCGTCGTCCGGGGAACGATCGTCCAATGGAGGCTCGCCAACCCGACGGAGCCCCATACAATTACCGGACCGGCTCCCGGCGGAGGCCTCGCTTGGGACTCGAGCCCGAACTTCAACCCGCCGGGCCCACCGCCTGTGCTCGTCGTGCCCGGGGCGACGTTCAATCACACGTTCAACACCGCGGGCACGTTCACCTACCTCTGCAAGGTCCACGCCTACGAGGTCGGTAGCTCCTGGGTCGGGATGGTCGGCACGGTCATCGTCGATCCCTCCGTCGCGGATACAGTGAACACGCTCTCGGCGGTGAGCTATGCCGCGCTCGGGGTCGCAGTGGTGGCTCTGCTCGTTGGGATCTACGCCCTCGTTCGGAAGCGCAAGCCCTAAGGCAATACGCCACGTTGTCGTCGGCGACGGTTGACGGTCACCGGGCGCCCGGCCATGATTGGAAATTCGAGGACGGATCTTCCGCGGCTGACGCGCCAGGACGGCGACACGTTGATCGTGCTCGCCCCCGGATGCATCGCCGAGCTGGCCGTCCATCTGAATCGACTCGGGCGAAACCGAGCGTACGTGATAACGGGTTCAAGCCTCGCCTCCGGTCGTGTGGGGCAGACCGTCCGCGAGGCGCTCGGGCAGATGATGGTCGGAATGTTCTCCGGGACGCGCCCGCACGTTCCGGTCGAGACCGCGGAACAGGTCGCGCACGAAGCGCACTCGCTGAACGCGGACATGCTCATCGGTTTGGGCGGAGGGAGTCCGATCGGGACCGCGAAAGCGGCCGTGTCCCGATTGGCGGGAGGAAGCACCGCGGCCGACGCTCGTTGGCTGGTCGCGGCGATCCCGACCACGTACTCTGGATCCGAAGTCACCCCCGTCTTCGGCACGACCGATGTCGTCCATCGTCGCAAGGAGGTCGTCCGAAATCCCGGAGTCCGGCCTCGACTGGTGCTCTACGATCCCGAGCTGGCCATTGAGACGCCGCCCGATCTGACCGCGGGCACCGGAATCAACGCCCTCGCCCATTGTGTCGAGGGCTTGTACTCGACTGATGCGGGTGACGAAGAGCGGGCCATGGCCATCCGCGCGGCGACGCTTCTCGTCGAGCACTTGCCAAAGGCGTTCGCGCGGCCGGAGGACCTCGCACATCGCTACCACCTCTTCGAGGCGTCGATGCTGGCGGGGTTGGTGCTCGCGCGGGCGGGAATGGGGGTCCACCATGGACTCTGCCATGTACTCGGCGGGCGGTACAACGCGCCGCACGGAGTGTTGAACGCGATCGTCCTCCCTCACGCGATGCGGTTCAACCTCCCGGTCGCCGGACCTGCCTACGGGCAGTTGGCACCCGTGTTCGGGTTGAAGGCCTCGGATTCACCGAGGACAGGAGAAGCGGTCTGCCGGGCCGTGACGGACTTCATTCGTCAGTTCCGGCTACCTTACCGCCTCCGGGAACTCGGAATCCCGAAGACCGACTTGCTCGCCGTTGCCGCAGACGCGCTCCAAAGTCCATCGGTCCGCCGCAACCCGCGCCCGCTGCGCGATGCTCGGGATCTCCTGCAAATCCTGGAGGCCGCATGGTAGTCTCGCGTAATCGACCGAGCGCCGGTGGGGCTACAGTCCTTTCCAAGAGCTCCGGATGAAGTCGCGCACCTGCTCGAGATCGTGAACCGAGGCCTTCGCTTCGCCGCGCGGCTCTTCTGGCACCTCGGGCCTTTGCATCAAGAGGGAAGGCATCCCGGCCAACGAGGCGCCGACGATGTCCTCGGCGTACGAACTCCCGACGTGAAGGACGTTCGCGGCAGGGAGACCCAAGTAGCGAACCGCCCTCTGGAACAGGGAAGGGTCCGGCTTGTAACGCTGCTCCTCGTCCGACGTGATGATGAATGTGAACGTGAGACCGTTCCGCTGCAGCGCTCCCAACAATGCGGTAGTGTCCATGTTCGAGACCACCGCGACCGGAACCTCTTGCTCGAGGTCCCGGAGGGCGGCCGATACCTCCGGGTATGCGCTCGAGCTCCGATAGTCATCGAAGGTCGCGTCGATGCATCCGTCGACATCGTTCGAGATACCAAGGCTCTTGAAGAGATCCTGAATCGTCTTCCGATGGACTTCTCGGAACGAGAGGAACGGACTCGCCCGGATGTGCTTGCGAACGGTGTCGCGCCAGAAATCGTTGAGCGATCGCACGTTCCGGTTCGCCTCGCGCCCTCCGACGATTTTTCGCAGCGCGTTTGGAAGTTGGCCCGGACCTCCGCGCAGAAGGCAGCCGAACGCGTCGACGGTGAGACCGCGAAAACCGCGCAGGTTACTCTCGGCAACGACCAATCGAGTCCGGGATGATGGCGGCTCCATCAAACCGCGCGAGACGTGTTGATGCTAATAAAGTCCGCGACCACACGACACATCGCGGCCTCCATGCAACCCGACGTCGCGAGTCGGCGCAAGGTTAAAGAAGCCTGCCCACGCTGCATCTACGAGGGAGGAAACGACATGGTGATGACGGGGAGCATGGCGAAGTATACGAAGGGCAACCTGCTCCTGATCGACGACCGGCCGATCCGTTACGCGATGTCGAACATCTACGAGATTGGGGCGACGTGGCCGAAATCGTACGACCGGGTCGTGATCGGCAAGAACGGGCCCTACGTGCTCGCGTGCTTCCGCGCGGAAGGCGAAGACGCATCGTGGTGGTACATGCCGCACGACGAGTATCTCTTGCTCGTCGAAGGGGAGGTGCGCGTCGACTACATCGAGCCGCGCGACCAGCTAAAGCCCGGACCGCACAAGACCGTCACGGGCACGGACATGGGTCACATGGTCTTGCGCGACGGCAGCCTGGCCTCCTTGCCGGCCCGGGTGGCGTACCGTATGCGCGCCGCGAAGAAGTCCTTGGTCCTCTTGCAAACGAAGCACAGCGAGTGGCTCACATACGCATGGGAAGACATCTGTCTCACGGAGGAGTGACGATGGTCATGCAGCAGAAGGCACTGGTCGAGTCCGGACGAGCGAACGATCTGGGGTACAAGACCTTCCGCCTCGGCGGCTACGAGTTCGAGCGGAATGCGTACTTCACCATCATCCGCTACCCGGGAGGCGAGTATCACATCCCCGTGGGAGAATTCATGCGCGCGGTCCAGCGGGACATCGGTTGGAACTTCTTCTACGGGATGGTGAAGTTCGACGAGGTCTTCGGGACGTTCAACTTCTACGAGAAAGGCGTGGACATGTTCCTCGGGAAGTACAACGACGCGTGGCAGAAGTCTGGGAAGCACTATAGCGAGATGTTCCCGAACGAGAAGATCAGCGCCACCTTCAAGGCGATCCTCGAAGACTGGGTCCCACCCGATTTCAATCCCTGGGCCGCCCCGCGAGAGACCGGGAGTCCGTTCGGCCGGAAGCGCGGCGGTCCCCACCCGGCAATCTTCCGGAAGCGGATCGTGACAACCACGATGATCAAGACCCAGCGGACCGACGACACTCATCCGGTCAACGAGGCGTTCCAGGACCTCCGGGGGAAGGACGGCGAAATGAAGATCAAGCCGGAATACGCGGAACGGTTCGGGCTTCTCAACTTGTACGAGTATCTCGCGCGGAACGACGTGACGTGGAATCCGGAGATCGTCTCGGCCGTGGAATACAGCCTGTTCTGCCCGACGACGGAGGAGTACATCCTCCCGATCACACATGGCAACGATCGGGTCGAGTGGTTCCTCTTGCTGAATGGACAGATCTCGATGGAAGTCCGCGACCGGGACACCGGCATCTTGTTGGCGTACCTCCACATGAAGCCCGGGGACTGCACCGCGATGCCCGCGGACATCTCCCACAACCTGTGGGCTCCGGAGCGGTCCATGCTCCTCGTGTGGGAGAACGGGAATCCCCAGCTACCCGAGCTCATTCGCCTGGGCAAGACTCCGACCGCGCCGTTGGAGGAGTTCGGGCTCAAGTAGACCTTCGTGCAGACCGTTTCCGGTCCGGGTCCATGCCCAGCCCCCTTGTCAATCGGTATGCGATTTACTTCCATCTCCCGGACCAAGGCAAGGTTCCGCAAACAATCGGTCGGGAACCGAGTCTCCTCATGGCGGTCGAGAGCTGCCTGATGAGCTACCGGGCCACCGGACACACCGACTTTGTGATCGAGGACCCGCGAAAGCGCCGGGAGTTCCAGATCGAACGGGACCTTCTCCTTCGCTTGATCTTCCTTCGACACCATGACCGGACCCGTTACTTCGAAATCCTGAATCGCTTGGATCGCGAAGGGAACCAGAAAGAACTCGTTTCGTTCCTTGCCGCCCACGCGCAGATGTGAATCGCGATCCCATTTGTAAGGCGCATCCGGGGAGGCACCGTCGAAAGGGATTTGAGCACCCCGGGCGCTTAAGCGTTCCCGCGCATGGTCCAACCCGCCCGGTTCCAGTCCCTCCAGACGGAGATGGAAGGCCGTCTCTTCGAACGACGCGAGGAGATCGAAGGCCTGATCCTCGCCGTCCTGTCCCGTCAGCACATCCTCCTCGTCGGGCCGAAGGGGGCCGCGAAGAGCATGATGATCCGGATGCTGGCGGGGTCCATCCAGGGCGCGCACTATTTTGAGCGTCTCTTGACGCGCTTTACCCTGCCCGACGAGTTGTTCGGCCCCGTGTCGATCTCGGCCCTGAAGCAAGACCGATTCTCGCGCATCACGCGAGGATATCTGCCCGAGGCCCACTTCGCCTTCCTGGACGAGTTGTGGAAAGCGAACAGCTCGATCCTCAACAGCTTGCTTGCAATCATCAACGAACGGCTGTTCTACAACGACGGCGAGGTCATCCAATGTCCGTTGGAGACGATGATGGGGGCCTCGGCCGAACTTCCGCAGGAAGAGGCGTTGTCCGCTCTGTACGACCGGTTCCTCCTCCGCTACCGGGTCGAGTACATCGCCGAGGACGGCCACTTGGTCGAGATGATGGCCGACAATCGGCCTCCGGTCCTGACCACGCGGATCACGTTGGACGAGATTCACGCCGCCCGCGAAGCCGTGGCCGCGGTGGAGTTCGATCGCCCGCTCCTCGAATCGATCGCGAAGATTCGCCGCCGACTCGAGGGCGAAGGGCTCACCCTGTCCGATCGCCGCTACAAGGAGAGCCTCTCGATCATCCGCGCCAAGGCCTGGCTCCAGGGCCGGACGTACGCGGTCGAGGACGACTTGGCCGTGCTCGCGAACATCCTCTGGGACGATCCCGCGTCCGAGCCCATGGTCCGAGGCCTGGTCCTCGACGTTGCGAACCCCCACGACAAGCGGGCTCGCGAGATCATGGACGCGCTCCAGGTCGCCCTCACGAACCTCCAGGGCCTCGAAGACGCACGGGATCGGACGATGGCCGCGGTCGAGTTCCTGAGCAAGCTTCGGACCGCGAAAGCCGAACTGCAAGGATTCCGCGAACGGCTGCGCCGCCGAGAGGCGGACGAATCCCAGCTCGTCTTCTTCTTGGAGGAAACCGACCGCTACGAAACCCAAGTGAAGCGTCAATACTTGGAGAACGGCTAGGCGTGTTCATGGCGGTCTTCGGCCCACCCGGACCGGCCATCTCGAGGAGCGCGATCGTCCACGATCCGTTCGACGAAGAAGCGTTCGAGGAGATCCTCCCCAAGGCGGCGGGGCTGCGTCTCCTCCTCAATGAGACCGAGCTCCCGTTCGCCAAGGAGCTTGCGTTCGACTTGTTCTGTTCGTTTTACAAGTACTTCGTCAAGCTTCGATCCTCGGCAGAAATCGCGCCCGAGGCGAAAGGGAATCGGGACCTCTTGGGCCGGGCCCTCGACCTGCGCGAGCACGAGAAACTGCGCGCCTTCACTCGATTGAAGCCCGCGGAAACCGCGCTGGCGACGGAGCTCGTGCTCGACGCGCTGCTGCAGGATATTGCACGGGGACCACAGGCACCGGAGGCATCAACCGAGCGGCAAGAGCCGACTGATTCCTCGTCCGAGTCGCCGAAGAGCGTCACGACCCAGCGGCTTCGCGAGGTCCTGAAAGACGCCCGCGAGGACTTGCAGAGCGTCACCGAACTCGTGGCGGCATGGTCCGCCGGCGCGGGACAGGAGACGCGTCTGCCCTCGGAACTGAAACTGCGGTTGATGCGGGATATTGTCCGAAACCCGCGCCTGCGCATGATCGCGCGGCTCTTTGGGCGCTACCGCCGTCTGGGGCTCCGGGAGCGAACCCTTCCCGCGATGCGGGCGAGCCAAGAGGTCGTCGACTTCGTCCAAGGCGGTGACGTGGCCCGGGCGCTCGCCGGAGAGCTGTCAAGCTTCGCAATGGAGGAACGGGAGGACCTGTTCTACTCGAAGGTCGTGACCCGCTCCCTCTTGATCTACGAGCTGTGGCGTAGAGAGGAGGAACCGCGCGCGGTGTACCTCTGCATCGACAATTCCGGGAGCATGGCGGGCGAAAAGGAGGTGTGGGCCAAGGCGTCGGCTCTGGCGCTCGCCCATCTCGCGTTGGCCGAGGACCGGCCGGTCGAGGTCGTCCTGTTCGGAGACGCCGCGGATCCACTTCGCATCGTCTCGATGCGGCCGGCCGACGATTCGTCGACGCGGCTCGAGAAAGTCCTCGATGTGGCTTCCTACTTCCTCGGCGGGGGGACCGACTTCGTGAAACCCCTATCGCACGTACTCGATGCGATCGAGGCGGAACACCACACGGGCAACGATCTGCTGTTCGTCTCGGACGGACTCTGTCCAATCCCTGACGAGTTCGTCCGGAGGTTCCGCGAGGCGAAGGCTCGCTACGATCTCCGCATGACGTCCGTGTTAATTGGCGAAGAGCCGTTCGCCTTGAGCGAGATTTCGGACACCATACACAGGTTGGACGAGGCGCTGGAGGCGGGCGAGGCATTGGCCGCTCACTTTGCCTCCGCGTTTCTCGAGCGAGGTCACGAGTCGGGACGGGCCGTGCGCCCTCTGCGCCCTGGACGGGGCACTCCGCTGTTGTTCGACCACTTCCTGCCCGGTCCGGACGAACCGTAGGGAAACGGGGCGCTCGTCTAGGAAGGCGCCGCCCAAGCGAAGAAGAAGCCGACCGCAATCGCGATGAACGTGAGCCCGACAGCGATTAACGACTCGCCGGTCTGGCTGATGGCAGGCGCCGCCGGTTCGACGATTGCCCCGGCGATGAGCAGAATGAGCCCCAAGCCGAGCAGTCCCGCGGCGGCCAATATGGTGCGTGCAGCCATCGGATCACCTCATCTCCGCGGCGGTCGCGCGCATCCAGCTTCTCGCCCCGCCCGAGGCCGGGCGCGGGCTGAAGATCAGCCCCAGGTTGGCACCCCAGATCGTATGCCATAGCAGGTTCGCGAGGAGCGCCTGGACTCCGTACCCATCGAAGCTCGTCAGGAACACACCGACCGGGGCGCCGTACGGCGCGAGAATCGGTCCGATGAGGAGGGGCATCCACAGCGCAGAGCTGATGATCCACAGCGTCCAACCCCAGATGAGTCCTTTGATGTAGTTCGTGGTCGGGGTCATGGGGGCCAACGGTTTGATGACCCGCCCCATCATCGGCGAGACGACGAGGGCGAAGATCAGACCGAAGAGAATCCCGTCGACGTAATGGAACACGCCTCCGACCACGAAGGCAACGTCGGGGTGCGTGAAACCAAACGGCAAGCCGACGTAAATGTATCCGTTCAGACTCGGGAAGTCGAACTTCGGGAGCCTCGCACCATAGAACCACAGGCCGAAGATCGTGGCGATATGCGTGGCCACGAGGCCCGCGATAACTCCGCTCTTCCCCGCGGTCTTTCCTACGAGATACTTGACTCCAGAAGAATCCTCCCCCTCCATACTCGCCCCTCGCCGCGGCACCGGGATGTGGCTATTTAATGCTTCTCCGGAACGAGAAACGGCATCGACGAAACCAGGACTGGGGGGCACAAGCTCTTTACCGCCCTTGACCTTCGTAGCGCGCATGACGGACGTCCAGCGGTACGGCCTCTTCGTCGGCGGCGAGTTCGTCCCCGCCCACTCCGGCGCCACCTTTCCGGTCCACAATCCCCACAATGACGAGGTGTTCGCGCAGGTCGCGGAGGCCCGCGAAGCCGACGTCGAGGACGCGATCGCCGCCGCCCGATCCGCGTTCGAGGGACCTTGGGGCTCCCTGACCCCGAAGGAACGGGGAAAGCTCCTCTTGCGACTCGCGCGCCTCATCCAGGATCAGGGCGAGTCGATCTCGCGATTGGAGGCAAAGAATTCCGGCCACCCGATCCGCGACGTCCGGCGGTTCGACCTCGTGCGGACCGTGGACTGGTTCGAGTACTTCGCCGGGATGACGACGAAGATCCAAGGGGACGTGATTCCGTCGTCCTTCCGCGGCGTCTTGAACTACACCCTCCGGGAACCGCTCGGGGTCGTCGCTCAGATCGTCCCGTGGAACTTTCCCTTGATGTTCGTCGCCTGGAACATCGCGCCGGCACTGGCTGCGGGGAACACCGTAATCCTGAAGCCAGCAGAGTACACGCCGCTGAGCGCGCTCGAAATCGCGCGGCTCACGAAGGAGGCCGGGTTCCCGCCCGGGGCCGTGAACGTTGTCCCCGGAAAGGGCTCGGTCGCCGGGGCGGCCCTCGCGCGCCATCCCGGGGTCGACAAGATCTGCTTCACCGGTTCCGTCAAGGTCGGCCAACAGATCATGCGGGAGGCCGCAACGAACCTGAAGCGGCCGCTTCTGGAGCTCGGGGGGAAAGGCCCGAACATCATCTTCGACGACGCGGATTTGGACGCTGCCGTTCAAGGATCGCTCTTCGCCGCGTTCCACAATCAGGGCCAGGCGTGCATCGCCGGATCCCGGATCCTCCTGCACGAATCGATCTGGGACAAGTTCCTCGACGCGTTCTTGCCGCGAATCCGATCCCTCCGCATCGGCGACCCATTGGACGAGAAGACGCAGATGGGGCCGCTCACGTCCAAGGATCATCAGAAACGGGTCTTAGAGTACGTGGATATCGCGAAAGGCGAGGGCGCGGAGATCCTGTACGGAGGGAAGCGGCCGGATACCCCGGAGACGTCCCGCGGCTACTATGTTCTTCCCACGCTCGTGCGGGCAGAGGACCCGAAGATGCGCATCTGCCAGGAAGAGGTCTTCGGGCCCTTCATCACGGTCACTCCCTTCGCCAAGGAGGACGAGGTGGTTGCCATCGCGAACGGGGTCCCCTACGGCCTGGGTGCAGGCCTCTGGACGCAGAACCTGCGTCGCGCCCACGGAGTCGCGGCGCAGCTCCGAGCCGGGATGGTGTGGATCAACTCGTACAAACTCGTCGATCCGGCCTCCCCGTTCGGCGGGATGAAGATGAGCGGCATCGGGCGAGAGATGGGCTTCGAGACGATGCGGGAATACACCCAGGTGAAGAGCGTCTGGGTCGGATACGATTTCGAGCCGTGGCGCTGGCCCGAGTGAAGCGCGCGCCCGCGTTGACTCCCGAATAGATTTAATCCCCACTCGGCGCATTCGGTCATCGGGAAGCGGGGAGGAGCGCAACGTGGCGGAAGGCTTAGTGCGCCCGAAGCGAAAACGGTCGGGTCATCGCGGCCGGATGGTAGTGCTCGGACTCATCCTCATCGGAGCCGGCCTTGTCGTCTTCCGGTATTCGGCCGACATCGCAGGCCAGCTCGACTCGTACATCAGCCCGCCGCCCGTTACCGGAAACGTCACCGGTCTCGTCAGCCCTGGAGGCTGGTATCTTCCGTACGCGGTGTGGGGATTTGGCTTCACGCTGATCGGGCTCGGAGGCACGATGCTCCGAAGCGCGTTCATGTCCGGCATGATGGGTGGGATGGCGGGCGGATCGGGGATGTCGCCGGACATGCTCGAGACGTACATGCAGCAGGCCTTCTCGACGACCCGCGGGGCGACCAACACACCCGGAGCCGGTCCAGCGCCTCCGACGGAAGTCGTGAAGGTCAAGTGCCGAAACTGTGGCAATCTCGAAATGGAAGACGCCGCTTTTTGCCGGAAATGCGGTGAACCGCTGTAGCGGGAAACGACCCTTTTCGGTCCACGAAGGCCATTGGTGCGAGGGACGGGGCTCGCTGCCATGAAGCGCGGAGTCTTGTCAGGGCGAGAGATGAATGACAAAAGAGAACATTCGGAGCGATAAATATATTGGCCTGCAGAAGGGAATGCCAGGCCGAGCGTTCGACCCGCCATGGCAGAACTCTGGGTTGTCGTCGGCTTCCTCGCATTCTTCGGGACGATCACCGGTCTCCTGACGGTGACGTTTCTCGCATTCACGCGGATGGACAAAGACGTCCGGAGGGCCCGGATGTTCATCATGGAAAAGCGAATCCAGCGGTTCCTCGGCGCGTTCACGGTCGCGTTCATCGCGCTGACCGCGCTGATTTGCGCCTCCATGATTGCCGTGGGCCTCCCTGCGGCGATCGGAACCGGGCTCTTAGTCTTCTGGTTGGGCGGCATGGGCTACGGTACCTACGAACTGTTCCTCATCGTTCGGCCCCCGAAAGGCACGCTACTCCGTCTCGTCAAGAAATCAAACACAGGCCGCTCGGTCCTCCTCGAGAAGGCTGCCGTCCTAGATCGGTCTGGGAGGGACAGAGATGCAGCGAAGTGAGTCGCGGCGAAGGGCGGCCGTCTCGACGTTTTCGGACGAAGGCATCGAAGGACAACTCGAGAAAATCATGGCCGAATTCCGTCGCAAGACGAATGGCATCCGGGGGTCGGTCATCGCCGACGCGAATGGTTTGACGGTCGCGAGCGACATCCAGGGTGCGGTCAGCCCGGCGGTTCTCGCTGCAATGAGCACGTTGATCGCCCAGTCCGGCGCCCGGGTCTTCGAGAACATCCAGATGACGGGTCCCAGCTTCATCATCATGGATGGCGACCAGGCGAACGTCGCCGTCGTTCAGTTCGCGGCGGGCGGGGTGAGCCTGCTCACACTCGTCGACCGAAGCGCCAACCTCGGGGTCCTCAAGATCGAGATGAAGCGCACGGCCGCGCGGATCGCGGAGGCGTTGGGCATCGCCTTCGGTGGCGCCTCCGGAATCTCGGAACTCTTCATCATCACGAAGGCGGGAATCCTGATCCGCCACTACTCCGACACGCTTCGCACGGACCTGGATCGAGACATCTTGAGCGGGATGCTCGTCGCCGTCCAAGAATTCGTGAAGCAAACCCTCTCGTCAAAGACGGGCAACCTGGACGAGCTTCGTTACGGGACCTACACGGTCCACTTCGTCCGCGGGACGCACACCATCGCTGCCGCGGTCGCGAAGGACTTGGACGCGGAACACGTCAAATACGCCGTGAGCGACGCATTGCAGGACTTCGAGGACCGGTACGCGGCCATCCTTCCGGATTGGAATGGGGACGTCAGCGAGTTCCCGGGCATCGATGAGTGTTTCGAGAAAATCCTCAAAACTTGAGGCCTGCGGCGGGCAACCAAATCTGGCACCCGGCGCTTGGTTCCTTTCGAGCGGCTGTCAAATCCTGCTCGAGACGCTACGCGCGATCGAGTCGAAGGGATTTGATTCGGCCCTTTGCAACGGAGAAACGGCCGACGGACCGACCGGTCGGCGATCGGACGGTTGCACGAATCTCCCCGTCCTCAGGCTCCATATCCTCGAGCGCGATGTCCTGCGGCACTCGATACGTCAAGAGGGAGGAGGTGATCGCCCGGATGCCGGCCGACTCCCGCCCAGAGGCGTCTCGAAGCCTCGCATCGGTCGTGAAGAGGTTGAGAGCGTCGACCAGACGACCGCGGGCGAGGAAATCGTAGAAACGTCGTACCACTTCTTCCGCCCGGAGCGGGGCGGACCCCCCTGAGGAACCCATTGTGAAATCCATCGCATCCGTGGGGGACAAAGTCTTCGCTCGTATTCTCCATAGGCCTATGGAGATTACGTGCCGAGGTAGACGGCGTGGTCGATCGCGATCTCCGCGATGTCGGTGGCGTAGTTGGCCGTCCGCCCGAGGCTGTCCACGATTGCCGCCAGGGCGAGGAGTTCCTCCCCTTTCCGCGTGGCGACATGATGGGAGAGCCCATCGATGAGTTTCTGGTGCCTCGCCAGGTCGTCCACGGCTTCGTTCGCGGCGTCGATGTCGGCGGTGAGCAGTGCGGTGAACGCCTTGTCCAAGATGGCGATCGCGGATTCCCGCGCGGCGTCCATCTCCTTGATCAACTTCGGCTCGAGGCGACCCTCCGCGAACGTAGGGTACGTCCGCGCGATGCGCTCCGCGTGGTCTCCGATCCGCTCGAGCAACTTTGCAATGAGGCGCGAATTGTGCAGCTCGATCTTCGATGCGGCGTTCAGGGGTGGCGAACCCAGCGTGTGGGTGACGTTGTACTGTTTCGCGACCATCCAGTAGAGCCGGTCGACGTCTTGGTCCCGCTGGGCCACGTCCCGCGCGAGTGCTTCATCGTGCGTTCGGAGTGCCTCCAACGCATCCTCATGCATCGCGCGAACGATCAGGTGCATGCGCCGCAGGCACTTCTCCGCGCTGAGCTCGGCGGTGTCCGACAGATCCTGGATGACGACAGCGTTCCTCGACTCCTCGATGACCTCCGGTCCGATGACCATGTGGCTGAACTCCCGGGCGACCTTACGCACAAAAGGGGCCATCTCGGACGGGAATCGAATCTCGATGAAACTGAATCCCCCGATGTATGCACCGATCAGTTTCCGCAGCAGGTGGTCTCGACGCTCCTCCCCCTTCTCCTCGAACAGTCGGCGTCGCATCGGCACCTTGTCGGCCGGCCTCGGGCGAACCGAGACGGCGCCATCTCCTTCCGTCTCCAGAAAGACCGTGTCGCCCGCCTTCAGGCCCGCGTCCAAGACCCAGCGCTTGGGCAGGGACACGACGTAGGTCGAACCTCCGGTCAGCTGAAGTTTTCTTCCTTCCATTCCCCTCACTCCTTGGGCTACGAAGATGCTATAGAGTCAAAAGGATTACTTCCGTAGACTATATAGATTTTCCTTCGACACCGTTTGACAGGGAATACTTCGTCGGGAACCGTCATAGAGCGCCGGGGTCTCCGTCGGACTAAGGAAGAGGAATCGGTGGAAACTGTGAGGAGTCGGTGAGTCCAATGGCAGCAACACCGGAAGACAAGGAGCGCCTGCGGCGGGGTTCGCGCCGCAACGTCGGAGTCGTAGTGGCGGTCATTGTTATCGCGTTGGTCCTCGTTGCGGTCGCCGTCCTAGCCGGATTGTTCAATCCCACGCCCGTGCAGAAGGTTACGCTCCTGGGTTCGGGGGCGACCTTCCCGTACCCGTTGATCACGAAATGGTCGAGCGTATACCTGAACGAT
>DATMDM010000043.1:0-24633 GCA_035557795.1 Thermoplasmata archaeon
CGCTGGAGGACTTCTCCGGAAAAATCCTCGCCATCGACGCCTTCAACACGCTCTACCAGTTCCTCGCCATCATCCGCCAGCCGGACGGCACGCCGCTGATGGATCACCAGGGCCGCGTGACGTCGCACCTGTCCGGGATCATCTACCGCGTTTCGAACTTTGTCGCCGCGGGAATCAAGCCCGCGTTCGTTTTCGACGGGGAGCCGCCACGGCTGAAGGCGCGGACGATCGTGGCCCGAGGCGAAATCAAGCGCCGCGCGGAGCGCGAGTGGCGGGAAGCGGTGGAAATCGGAGATCTCGCGACCGCTCGGACGAAGGCGATGCAGACCTCGCGGCTCACCGAGGAGATGGTCGACCAATCGAAGCGACTTCTGGACCTGCTCGGAATCCCATGGGTCCAAGCGCCCGCGGAGGGGGAAGCGCAGGCGAGCGCGATGGCCCGGACCGGGGTGGCTTACGCGGCGGCCTCGCAAGATTTCGACTCTCTGTTGTTCGGTTCGCCGCGGCTCGTGAAGAACCTCGCGATCACCGGTCGTCGGAAGCTGCCGCGGAAAGACGTTTACGTGGACGTGCAACCGGAGGAGATCTCCCTCGAGGCCACATTGGCGAACCTGGGCATCACGCGCGAACAGCTCGTCGACATGGGCTTGCTGATCGGGACGGACTTCAACGAGGGCGTGAAAGGAATCGGGCCGAAAAAGGCGCTCGCGCTGATCAAGAAACACGGGTCCCTCGAACCGGCCCTCGAAGAGCTCGCTGTCGAAATCGAGTCGAAGGACGAGGTCCGCGAGATCTTCCTGAAGCCGAATGTCCTTCCGAGCGTCGAGCTCCGATTCCGTGATCCGGATGCCGATGGCGTCCGACACATGCTGTGCGACGAACACGACTTCTCGCCCGACCGAATCAACGCGGCGTTGGAGAAATTCGGAAGCGCTCGATCGGAGCAGGAGCAACGGTCCCTCGACTCCTGGTAAGCACGGTCCGAGAATCGGGTCGGAAAGGCTATAAACGGACCTCGATTTGCCCGCGCAATGCCGTTGGATTTCGTGTCCTCGGTCCTCGTCAGCACCGTGCTGACCGGGGCCCTGAGCGCCCTCGCGTACCGGCGCGACGTCCTGACGTGGGACGGCAGCCTGGCGGCGTTCGTGGTCGGCATGGTCATCGGCGTCTTCGGCGATGTGACGTGGCTCTTCCTCCTGTTGTTCTTCCTCCTCTCGAGCTTCCTCGCGACCCGCTATCGGTTCGCCCTCAAGGAGGCGTTGGGAGTCCAGGAAGGGCTCCGCGGCGAGCGCAAGTCGACGAATGTGCTCGCGAACGGATTCGCCCCCATGGCCGTCGCCGCGATCTCCCTCGCGATGCCCTCCGGGTTCCCGAAGATCATCAGCGGCATCATCTTCCTCTCGGCCCTCGCGGTCGCGGGCGCGGATACCTTGGCGAGCGAAATCGGCGTGCTCTCGCGACGGACCGTCCTCATCACGAACGGCCAGCCCGTTCCGCCCGGGACCGACGGCGGCGTGTCGCCCTTGGGCCAGTTGTGCGCGATCGGAGCCGCCCTCTACACGTCCATCGTCGGCTGGTTCGTCCTCTCGAACCTCGCGCGCATGTGGAGCCTCATTCCCACGATGCCGTCCGCGCCCGTGTACGTGCTCATTCCGATCGCGATCGGGTTCCTCGGCTGTCAGCTCGACAGCGTGCTCGGCGCGACCCTGGAACGTCGAGGCCTCGTGAGCAAGAAGACCGTGAACCTCGTCTCGACGACCACCGGCGCGATCGTGGCGTACGTCATCCTCATCGCGGCCGGGCCGCTACCGACGGCCTAGCGCCTTCTTGATGAGGTCCACGCCTTCCGCCGCGAGCGCATCGGCCCGCTCCGGGGTCCGGCCTTCGGAATACACCCGGAAAATCGGCTCCGTGCCCGAGGGCCGCACGAGGAACGCGCCGTCGGCTTCGACGATCTTCACGCCGTCCGTCGTGTCGACCTTTCGGCCCTTCGTGAGTTCGACGAGGGAAGCGAGGACCGCGTCGCGTCGCTCGACCGGCACGGACACGTTCGCTTTCTTGAGGTGGTATGGCGGGAGCGCCGCAACGAGAGCGGACAGCCTTTTGCCCTCATGAGCGAGGATCTCGAGCATCTTCGCCGCGGACATCGCGCCGTCCCGGCAGAACTGGTGGTCGGGGAAGATCACGCCACCGTTCTCTTCGCCGCCGAACGCGGCCCCGGTCTCGAACATCGTCCGCGCGACGATCGGCGAACCGACGCGGGTTCGAACGACGCGCCCTCCCGCGGCGCGCACCACGTCGTCAATGAGGCTCGACGTGCTCACGGGCGTGACGACGGTCCCGCCGCGGCCCTGAATCGCCGCCTTCGCGAGGAGCGCCAGACTCTTGTCGCCGTAGACGAACGAACCCTTGTCGTCCACGAAGATCGCGCGGTCCGCGTCCCCGTCATGCGCGATTCCGAGATCCGCGTGGACTTCCGAGACGACGCGCATCAGGTCGCCGAGGTGCTCGGGAATCGGCTCGGGCATGCGGCCTGGGAACGCACCATCCGGTTGCGCGTTTAGGGAAATCACGCGGCATCCAAGAGACCGCAAGAGGTACGGCGTCACGACGCAGCCTGCGCCGTTCCCCGGGTCCACGACGACCGTGAAGGCGCTCTTGCGGATCGACGCGACATCGACCTTCGCGAGGATCGCATCGAGGTATCGATGGTTTGCGGTGTCGTCGGATCGGATCGACCCGACCTCGGACCATGCCGCCACACGAAACCGGCCATCGAAAAAGATCGACTCGATCGCTTCCTCCTCCTCCCGACTCGCCTCCATGCCGCGGGCATCGAGCGCCTTGAGCCCGTTGAACTCCCGCGGGTTATGGGATGCGGTCACGACGACGCCCCCTTTCAGATAGCCCGACTTCGCCAGGAAGTACTGAGCCGATGGCGTCGGCACCACGCCCAGGTCGACCACGTCGCAGCCTGCGGACATGAGGCCAGACGCGGCCGCGCGCGCGAGCATCGGACCGCTGAGTCGGGTGTCGCGCCCAAGGGCCACCGGGCCCCCTTCGAAAGAAGTGCCGATCGCCCGACCGACCTTCAGCGCGAGCTCCGCATTCATCTCCGGACCCACGACGCCGCGGATCCCGTTCGTACCGAACAGCCGCGTCATGCGCTCACCCGGTCGTCGAAGATGGTCGCATAGGCTGGCACCTGGACGCCGTCGCCCACGATGCTGTCGCGGACGTGAGCTCCTTCCCCAATCGAGGCGCCCGCCCCGAGAATCGATGAGGAGATTTCCGCCTTGTCGTCGACGCTGACGCCTTCCAAGAGGGCTGCATTCGACAGTGAAGCGCGACCGATCTTGCACGACTTTCCGAGGACGACGTGGGGTCCCAGGCGGCCTTCGACGTACGAGCCTGCGCCGACGTACACGGGAGGCCGGAGCGAACCGGCGGTCACGTCCGCCTCGGGGGCAATCTTCCCGCGCCCGGCGTCGAGGAGGACGCGTTGCGCATTCAGATAGCTGGGGAGCGTCCCGGCGTCAGACCAGTATCCATCGTAGCGATACGCGGTGAGTCCGCGCTCGACGAGCCGGGGGAAGACGTCCCGCTCCAGCGAAACGGCGTGGCCTCCTTCGATGAAATCGAAGACCATCGGTTCGAACACGTAGCGCCCCGCGTTCACGAGGTTGCTCGGGGCCTCCCCGGGCCGAGGCTTCTCGACGAACCGGGTGATCCGACCGTCGTCGATTGCGACGACCCCGAACGCGGACGGATCGTCCACGGGCCACACCGCGATCGTGCCGATTCCGCGGCGCTGCCGATGCGCCTCGACGAACCGGTCCAACTCGATCGTGTCGACCACATCTCCGTTGTATACCGCGAACGTGCCGCGGACGTGCCGCTGAATGTTCTTGATGGCGCCGGCCGTTCCGAGCGGTTTCGCCTCTTCCACGACGCGGACCTCGATGCCGAACTCGTGCGTCCGAAAGAACTCCCGCATCGCCTCGAAGCCGTAGTTGACTGCGATGATGACTTCGTCGCACATGGCCGGCAGCGAATCCAGCGTGTAGACGATTTGCGGGCGGTCCACGAGCGGGACGAGCGCCTTCGGGCGGTTCAGCGTGAGCGGGCGGAGCCTCGTGCCGAAGCCGCCCGCGATGATCACGAGCTGCATCCGCGCTACGAAGCAAGGGCGCGGTTATCTATTTTCTGGCCTCGCTGCTCACTTGGGGACAATCGTCACGACGTTGTTGCCCCGGAGGACGACGGTGCCGACGCGGCGAACGTTGTCCTCCTTCGTCTCTTCGGTGTCCTCGAGGACCATGTTCATGTAATCGTCGTATCCGACGAGCTTGCCCTCGAGAATCCGATTGTCCTTGAGCAGGAGCTGGACCCGTTTGTTGATGGATTTTTCTAGAACGTTAAGAGGCATCACCATAGAAGGACCGTCCCCCCTTCCGATGCCGCCGTAATCTGTGAATGCACTTAAGACTTTTCTTGCGCAGTCTATCGAGAGACGCCCGCGTAACGCAGTCGCCAACGTATTTATCGCCGCGAACCCATGCATCCGCGATGCCGCCCGAACGGAAAAAAGTCGGCGAAGTCTTCCACTTCTACGGGAAGATCGGCGTCGCGGCAATCCGCCTCACGGACGATGGAATTGCAATCGGCGACACGGTGCAAATCCAAGGACCGTCGACCAACCTAGAGCAGACCGTGGAGACGTTGCAGATCGAACACGCGACCGTCTCCCGGGCGGACCCGGGCCAAGAAGTCGGGCTGAAGGTCCGCGAGCGCGTGCGGGAGAAGGACTTCGTCTACAAGCTCGGTCCGATGGAAGGGCCGGTCCGGGAACCACCCGCGAAAGCGCCGCCGAAAAAAGCAGCGCCGCCGAAGAAGGCACCCGCCAGGAAGGCACCACGGAAGAAGAAGGCGCCCGTCAGACGAAAAGCCAGCCGCGCACCGCGTAGTAAAGCGCGCCGAGCGTCCCGACGATCGCGATCGCGTTCAAGATGACGTCGAGGGCCGCCTGGATTCCGGGACCTCTCAGTCCAGCGTCCACGAGCATGAACTTCAACCGATGCGTCCCGTGGAACAACGATCCGCCGATGAGGACGAAGAAGAACAACCGGACCAAGGGCTCGCGCCAGTGGGCCGCGAACGTGAGGTAAGCCGCGGGATCGGTCGGCCACAGCCCGAACACGGGCGCGAGGAACAGAAGGAACACGGTGATGGGGAAGAGGAAGGCGGTGATGAATCCGCCCAAGGAGAAGAGACCCCACAGGAGCGGTTCGAGGAACACCTCGGGTTCGCCGGTCTTCGGGTCCGCGTGGACGGTCTCGCGGCCCGCATTGTACGCGAGGGATTCGCGGGTCGAACCGATTTCTTCGGCCACTCAGAAGCCCCCGAAAATCAGGTAGACCACGGCGCCGGAGACGCCG
This sequence comes from Thermoplasmata archaeon, assembly GCA_035557795.1. GTDB lineage: Archaea > Thermoplasmatota > Thermoplasmata > RBG-16-68-12 > RBG-16-68-12 > RBG-16-68-12. Next base: position 5,439 of record DATMDM010000043.1, read on the forward strand.
ACCCACAGGAGCACGTTGACGCCGAACACGGCTTTCCACGAGAGGGGGCGCTCGGTGAACTGAATCGGCTGGGCCTTGCCGATCAGCATGAACCAGGTGACCGCGTGCCACACCACCAGGGCGAACAACACAAGATTGACGTACAGAATCGGCGGCGTCCGCATCATTCCGACGAACGCGGTGTACGCCGATTCCCCGGCGCGAAGCGTCCGGAGCAGATTCAGGAAGATGAGTCCGTAGACAGCAGAAACGACGCCGCCGAACTCGCGCAGTTGGAAGCCCAGGTACCGCCGGTTCCGGAGCCACCATCCGGCCGGCCGCCTCCAAGGATACTCGCGGGCCGTCGCATCACCTCGAGGCGGCGCCGGGCATCAGGAGGCGCCGCACGTGCCGCATCGTCGCGAGGACTTTCAAGGTCTGGATCGCCGCGGCGGGATCGACGTTCTTCGGGCACACGACGGAGCACTCGCCAACGAAGGTGCACTCCCATACGCCGGACTTCGTGTTCAGCCTCGCGAGACGTTGATCCGCGCCCTCGTCCCGCGTGTCGCGGATGTACCGCAGGGCCAGGGCCGACGCGGCGGGCCCGACGAACTCGGGGCTCGCGCCGAAGACCGGGCATGCGGCATAGCAGAGCATGCAGTTGATGCACAGGCTTTGTTGCCGATACGCCTCGACGTCCTCCGGGTACTGCACGAATTCCTTCGACAGGTCGCCCGATTCCTGGCGGACGATGTACGGCGTCACGGACGCGAGTTTCTCCAGGAAATCGTCGAAGTCGACCACGAGGTCCTTGAGGATCGGGAAGTTCGCGAGCGGGTCGATCGTCACGGCGCCCCTGCGGACGTCGCGGATGTACGTGCCGCATGTGAGTCGCGGCTGGCCGTTCACGTTCGCCCCGCACGAGCCGCAGATTCCCATCCGGCACGACCACCGGTACGTCAACGTGGGGTCGACGTGGTCCTTGATGTAATTCAGTCCATCGAGGACGACCATATCGTCCCGATACGGGATCCGGTATTCCTGGTACGTCGGCTCGCCTCCGGATTCGGGTCGGTATCGCTTCACCCGGAACACGACGTCGCGTTCGGCCATGTCAGTACGTCCTCGCCACGGGCTGCCACTTCGTGATCTTCACCGGCGAGTAATCGATGCGCGGCGCACCGTCCGTGCGATACGCGAGCGTGTGCTTCAGGTAATTCGCGTCGTCCCGTGCCGGGAAATCCGTGCGGCTGTGGGCGCCCCGCGACTCCCGTCGGTTCAAGGCGCTATGGGCGATCGACGCCGCGACGTCGAGCATGAAATCCAGCTCGAGGACCCCGGTCATCTCCGTGTTGAACACGCGGTCTTTGTCCGCCAGGCCGACGGAGGAGAATCGGTCCCGCAACTTGGTGAGCTTCCCGCACGCGTCGGCGAGGCCGGCCTCGTCCCGGAAGATCCCGACGTCGTGCTCCATGAGCTGCTGCATCTCCACGCGCACGCCGGCGAGGGTCTCCTTCCCTCGCTCGCGGCCCATGAGGCCATCGAAGACGCGAGCCTCCTCCCTCCGAAGGGTTTCCCGCGTCGCGGTTCCGCGCGGGTAGGCGACTCGCTGCTTCGCGTACTGGGCGGCGGCGAGGCCGCACCACTCGCCGAATACGAGGCACTCGCTCAGACTATTCGAACCGAGGCGGTTCGCGCCGTTGATCGAGACGCACGCGGTCTCGCCAACCGCGTAGAGTCCGGGAAGCGTCGTCTCCCCGGTCGAGTTCGTTGCCACGCCGCCCATGATGTAATGCTGGCCCGGACGCACCGGGATTGGCTCGTGAATCGGATCGAGTCCCATGTACTTCTCCGCGAGTTCGCGGACCATGGGGAGCTTGTTGTCGATCGTCGCGGCGCCCAGATGACGGAGGTCGAGGCCGAGGTACGGCCCGTACGGCCCCTCGAACGCGCGACCTGCTTTGATCTCCTGGATCATCGATCGCGAGAGGATGTCCCGCGGCCCAAGCTCCATCTTGGTCGGGAGGTAGCGCTGCATGTATCGTTCCCCGTCCTTGTTGATCAAGTAGCCGCCCTCCCCGCGCGCCGCTTCCGTGATCAAGATGCCCGTCCCCGGCAGGCACGTCGGATGGAACTGGACCATCTCCATGTCCTTCAGCGGCACGCCCGCGCGGTAGGCGAGCGCCATGCCGTCGCCCGTCTTGATGAAACCGTTCGTCGTGAATTCGTACACGCGGCCACACCCGCCGGTCGCGAGGATCGTGGCCTTCCCGTTGATCGCGACGAGGCGCCCGCCGCGGAGGTCCATGGCGATCACCCCTGCGCAGACGCCGCCCTCCACGATGAGGCTCGTCACAAAGTACTCGTCGAACCGGTGGATGTTCTCGAACTTCATCGACGTCTGGAAGAGCGTGTGCAGGATGTGGAAGCCGACCTTGTCCGCCGCGAAGACGGTGCGCTTGACGGACATCCCGCCGAACGCCCGTTGGCTCACTCGGCCGTCCGGGTCGCGGGACCACGGGCAACCCCAGTGCTCGAGCTGAACGATCTCCTTCGGGCACCGCGCGACGAAGAACTCGACCGCATCCTGGTCCGCGAGGAAGTCGGATCCTTTGATCGTGTCAAGCGCGTGCAGCTCGAGGGAATCGTAGTCCCGCAACACCGCCGCGGTGCCGCCTTCCGCCGACACCGTGTGGCTCCGCATCGGGTAGACTTTCGACACGACCGCGATGGAGAGATCCGGGTCCGACTCCGCCGCAGCAATCGCCGCGCGCAACCCGGCCGCGCCTCCGCCGACGATGACGATGTCGTGCGCGGTCCGGTCCACGAACCGCGGAACTGAGTCGGGCGAATAAGCTTTTGGCACATACGATTCGCAACGGGAATGGCGGACCGTTTCTTCCGAGACGCGCGGCGTTCTCCCGCCAGGTGGCAGTTGTCGCGAGGCCTCGCGCAGAAGACTCAAGTAGCACGCGCCCGTTGGGCGCGGGGCATGGAGGTCGTCCGCGTCGAAGGGCTGGGGAAAACGTACCCCGGTGGCACGAAAGCCCTCGAGGACGTTTCCTTCTCGATCCAGAAGGGCGAGATCTTCTGTCTGCTTGGCCGCAACGGCGCGGGGAAGACGACGCTCCTGCGGATCCTCGCCACTCAACTCAAGCCGACCGTGGGCCGCGCATCCGTCCTCGGGCACGACGTGCTGACGGATCCGCAGGCGATCCGCCCGCACATCGCCGTGGTGCCCCAAGAGGCCCGGCCGCAGATGCTCCTGTCTCCCTACGATCACATCCTCTACTTCTGTCTCATCCGCGGGCAATCGCGAGCCCAGGCCCGCGAACGAACTCAGAAGGTCATGGAGGACCTAGGCCTGTGGGAGCACCGCGACAAACTCGCATCGGACCTGTCCGGCGGGCTTCGTCAGCGTCTCATCATCGCGATGGCCATGGTCGCGGACCCGGAGGTTCTGTTCCTCGACGAGCCCACGATCGGGCTGGATCCCCTCGGCCGGCGTTCGGTCTGGCACATGTTGCGGGAGCTCACGCGGAAGGGCGCGACGATCCTCTTGACCACGCACTACCTCGACGAGGCGGAGATCCTCGCGGACCACTTGCTCATCGTGGACAAGGGACGCACCGCCTTCCTCGGGACCGTGGAGGAGGCGAAAGGTGACACGGGCCTGGGGATGCGCGTCATCGTAGAGCCGGCCGCGGGCAACGGATCGACGGCGCCGGAGGTACTCGAACCTCGATCGGCGGAAGAGATCCTCGCGATTGTCGAGCGGGGCCTGCGCGAGAAGCGAAAGATCACGTTCAAACCGGCCAGCCTCGAAGACGCGTTCATCAAGATCGTGGGGGGATCGATTGAAGTCGAGAATACGTGAGGCGCTGTACATCGGACTCTTCGACGCCCTCCCTCTCCTCCGGGACCCGATGCTCCTCGTCGTGATCAGCCTCTTCTCGTTCTTGCCGGTCATCTTCATCTTCGTCTTCGCAGACCAACGGTCCGCGATGCAATCCCTCGTTGGGGCCATCGTATTGACGTTCTCATTCACCGGCTTGTTCGCCTCGCAAAGCGTCTACTTCAACAAGCAGTGGTTTCGCTTCCAGGACATGCTCGTCGCATCGAAGGTGTCCCCCGCCTCCTATGCGGTCGGACTTTCCGTGAGTGGCCTCGTCGTCGCGCTGCCCGGCGTCGCCGTGGCCCTCATCCTCCTGCTCCTGTCTGGACCCACGACCGCGGCGGGAGTCCTTCTCCTATTGATAACTTCGCTGCTTCTTTGGATCGGGTTGGTCTTTGTGGGATTCGCGATTGGGGCGACCACGAAGAACGCGCGGCGCGCGAACTCGATCCCGCAGGTCCTGAGCATCGCGTTAGGGTTCCTGCCCCCCGTGTACTATCCGCTCGACCGTTTGCCGGCGATCGCCCAACCGATCGCGATGCTCATCCCGACGACCCACGCCGCCCAGCTCGCGAAGTACTATTTCGGGCTCATCACGATCCCGCTGTCGCAGGTCGCCATCGGATGGGCCTACCTCCTGGGGTTCGCGGCCCTCATGGGTTTCATCGCATCACGGCGGGCGCACTGGGTCGACCCGTAGAAGCGGAGGATCGCAGCCGTCCCGACCGGTGGGGCTCCGCTGAAAGCGTGCGCCAGGGCGATCCGAAGCCCGAAGCGCGGGTCTATGTCTCTTCCCACTCGGCAGTCGTCGGCACCTCGTACCGGGCATGCGCCGGGCGTGGCCAACGAGCGCCCGCCTCGATGAGGGCAGAGCCGAGCACGCCGGCTACGAATCCGTAGCCGAAGCTCACCGACACCGTGCCACTCGATGCCTGCGGGTTCAGATAGGGCGGCGCCACCACAAGGAGGACCACATACAGGAGCAAGACGAGGATCCCCGATGTCCCGATGCGCCGTGTCTTGCGGCCCACGGCCGCGATCCCGATAGCGAGGAAGGCCGCGACCGCGAGCCATAGGAAGGCGATCCATCCCCACGGTCCGCCCAGGAGCGAGTTCACGAGCTCCGTGCTCCCCATCCCGCCGTACCTCCCCGCCGGGAGGTCCGGTCGCGTCCCGGACACCGCGAACCACGGGAGGACGAACAGGCTGCCGAGCAGCAGCGCCGCGCCCGCAACGACGAGTGCGCGACCACCGGCCGAGATTGCCCTCATACCGGCCATGGCCCGTACGAGGGGGATCGCGTCTAATATCTTCCGACACAAATGTCCGCCTGGTCGGATCGACACCCCATTCGTGGACATCAATGCTCTTTGGAGGCCTCGCCCTCGACACCGTTCGGACCTTATGTCGAAGTTGCGCGAAGCGTGAAATAGGAATCGAACGCTCCCTGCGAGCGGGAGGCGAACACCGTCCGGATCTATCTGGGAGGGGCCGCGTTCGTCGTCGCGCTCCTCGTTCTTACGCCCACATCTTCCACCGCCGCGGCGGCTTCTGCGGGGCCGACATCGAACTTCGACGACGAACAGCCGTTCCCTGGAGGCGGCGCGTACTGGGAACCCGCCATCGCGGCGGATCCGAGCTCGTCCTACGTCTATCAGGCCGTCACGTACATCAACGCATCGAAGACGTGTTCTGGATGTCCTGGGACCGCGATCTTTCTCCGAGCATCGAGCGACGGCGGCGCGACGTGGGGCCCGGCCCAACCCGTGTCGCTGGCGCACGGCCGAGGATGGCAGTTCGATCCGCAAATCAAGGTCGCCGCGGACGGGACCGTGTACGTCGTCTTCCTGCAGACGTTCGATCCCGGGAGCGTCCTGTTCAAGTCGACCGACCATGGGGCGACGTGGTCCGGCCCATTCAAGATGAACGGCGCGCTTCAATACAACGACAAGCCGATCCTCGTCATCTCTCCGAGCGGCCAGGATGTTTATGTCGCCTTCAACGTCAAGCTCGCATCATACGTCGCGGTGTCCCACGACGCAGGGCGAACGTTCTCCCAGGTGAAGACGAGCAACGAGAGCCTCTGGTGGTACTCATACGGCGGGACGTACGCGCCTGACGGCGGCGTGTACTTCGCGCAAGCCGGCGAGGCCGGAGCGAAGACGAACGGCAAGCGGACGAACCAGGGGCACACGGACGGTATCCAGAAGATTTTCGTCCTGAAGATGAACCACGAGGGCACAGCGTGGGAGAACGTGTATCTCGACACGAGCATGGTCGCGACTCCCTGCGCGATCACCGCGTGCTACGGCGACTACTTCGCGGCCCAGGCGGCGATTGCCGCAGATGCAGCGGGCAATCTCGTCGTGGCCTACACGCGGAACGACGTCAACGGGACCGCGCATCGGATGTTCATCCGATCCTCCTCGGAAGGAATCACGTGGAGCGACCCGGTGCTCTTCAACGACCAGGGAGACAGCAACTTCCCGGCAATCGTGGCGGGACCAACCGCCGGGGATTTCCGCTTGGCATGGCAGGACAACCGAAACGCGGCGTGCTGGGACTGCGGCGGACTCGGAAGTTGGAATACGTGGTACGCGCGGACGACGGACGGAGGCAGCACCTGGACCGCGACGGTCCGATTGTCCGATCTGGGAAGCGGGGCGCCGTACAAGACTCTAGAGGGTTACGCGTTCCCGGACGGCGACTACTTCGGTCTGACCGTCGACTCGGCGGGAACCAACTATGTGATCTGGGGCGAGGCGGACGGCTCGTCGCTCTACTGCTGTGGCGGCGCGTGGTATACGCGAGGCGTCTGAGCGCACCCGATTCCATGCGGGATCGTCAAGACTTCGCACCCTCGACGTCGGCGAGCCACTTGCGGACTTCCTCGACCGCATCCGGATCCTCCAGGGTCGTCGTGTCGCCGATCTCCTGACCGGAGACGAGCGAGCGGATCACGCGGCGCATGATCTTCCCGCTTCGGGTCTTCGGCAATTTCCCCGTGACGTAGATTTCGTCGGGCACGGCGATGGCCCCGATCTCCTTCCGCACGTGATCGCGTAATTCCTGCGCCAGCGAATCGGTGCGGGCCTGGCCCCCCTTCAGGACGACGTAGGCCACGAGGGCCTGGCCTTTCAGAGGGTGCGGCTTCCCCACCACCGCGGCCTCCGCGACCTTCGGATGGCTCACCAACGCGGACTCGACTTCCATCGTGCCAATCCGGTGGCCTGCGACATTGATCACGTCGTCGATGCGGCCCATGAGCCAGAAGCAGCCGTCCTCGTCGATTCGGGCGCCGTCGCCCGTGAAGTACTTCCCCGGGATCTGGGACCAGTACACTTGCCGGTATCTCTCGGGGTCGTTGTAGAGCGTCATGAGCATTGCGGGCCACGGCTTCGAGATCACCAGGTAGCCCCCTTTGTTCACCGGGACGGGGTGGCCTTTCTCGTCGACGACCTCCGCTGTAATCCCGGGGAATGCATGGGTGGCCGATCCGGGCTTCAAGGTCGTCAGCCCAGGGAGCGGGGTGAGGAGAATCATTCCGGTCTCCGTCTGCCACCAGGTGTCGACAATCGGACAGCGGCCACCGCCGATCGTCTTGTGATACCACCGCCACGCCTCGGGATTGATCGGTTCCCCGACGGTCCCGAGAAGACGGAGGCTGGACAGGTCGTGTTTCTTCGGCCATTCGTCGCCCCAGCGCATGAAAGCGCGGATCGCGGTCGGCGCGGTGTACAGAATCGTGACGCCGTAGGACGCGACAATCGACCAGAACCGATCGGGATGAGGCCAGTCCGGTGCGCCTTCGTAAAGTAACGAGGTCGCCCCGTTCGCGAGGGGTCCATACACGATGTACGAGTGGCCCGTGACCCAGCCGATGTCTGCGGTGCACCAGTACAAGTCGGATTCCTTGACATCGAAGATGAGACGGTGGGTCGTCGAGACTCCGACGAGGTAGCCGCCCGTGGAATGCAACACGCCTTTCGGCCGCCCCGTGGTGCCCGACGTGTACAAGACGAACAGCGGATCCGTCGCGTCCATCGGTTCGGGCTCGCAGAAGTGGTCGACGTCGGCAATGGCCTCGTGCCACCAGACGTCGCGGCCCTTCGTCATCGACACGGGCTCTCTCGTACGCTGATAGACGACCACGTGGCGCACGAACGGCAGGTCCCCAATCGCTTCGTCCACCGTCTTCTTCAGGGGGACGACGTTGCCGCGGCGATATCCCCCGTCCGCCGTGACGAGCACCTCACTCCGACAATCCTCCGCTCGATCGCGAATCGCCTTCGCGCTGAAGCCAGCAAAGATCACGCTGTGAATCGCGCCGATCCGGGCGCACGCCAGCATGGCGATCGGAAGTTCCGGAATCGCCGGCAAGTAGATCGTCACCCGGTCCCCGCGCTTGACGCCGAGGCCCTTCAAGACGTTCGCGAACCGGTTCACTTCCCGCCAGACCATGTGGTACGTCAGCACACGCCGGTCGCCCGGCTCTCCTTCCCAGACGATGGCGGCCTTGTTCCGCCGGGGCGAGTCCAGGTGTCGATCCAGACAATTCTGCGAGACGTTGATCTGGCCACCGACGAACCACTTCGCAAAGGGTGCCTCCCATTCGAGGACCTGAGACCATTTCTTGATCCAGACCAAGTCCTTTGCCCGGTCAGCCCAGTATCGCTCCGGATCGGCGGCAGCTTCCCGCAGGACCTTGGGATCGCGAACCCACGCATCCTTGCGGAACGACTTCGGCGGCGGGTATTCCTCCTTCTCTTTCAGGAGGCTGTCAATCGTCGCACTCGATACGACCAACGGTTCACCGCGCGAATCTGTGTAAGCCATCGATGCCTTATGACGGTAGTGCCGCGGACGCCCAGACCGGGAGGCCGAACGGGGTCGGTACTCGAAGTCAACCTTAAACAAGGTTAACGGGGAGCCGCGAACCGGACTCTCCGGGATGGCCTGGCCCCTCAGGGTCGCAGTACGACCTTGATCGAGTCTCGGGCCTGAGCAACGAGTCGGAATCCCTCCGCGGCCTTTTCCAACGGGAGGACGTGTGTGATCAGATCCGTGACGACAAGGCGTTTCTCGCGGAGCAGATTGATCGATTCCCGAATATCTCGAGGGCTTCCTCCGTACGAAGACGTGAGGGTTACCTCCTCCCGCCAAAGCTGGTTGAACGGAATCGCGACTTGGGCGGCCGGCTCGATGGGCGCGAAGAACAGGACCGTCCCTCCTCGATCGACCGAAGCGAGCCCTTGGGCGATCGCCTTCGGAGCGCCCGTGCACGTGACGACGAGGTCCGCGAGGTTCCCTTCGTTCGCCTCGCGCAATCTGGACGAAACATCTTCCCGACCGTCGATGACGAGATCGGCGCCCGCCTTCCGCGCGGCGGCTTTCCGAAACTCCACGACGTCGGTCGCGATCACCTTCGCCGCCCCGGCCGCCTTCGCGAGCTTGATGTGCAGCAGTCCGGCGACGCCGCTCCCGAGGACGAGTATCGTCCCTCCCGGCCGGAAGCCCGCGAGTCGCTGACCCCGAATCACACAGGCGAGAGGCTCGACGAACGTCGCCTCGTCGTCCGAGATTTCCCGCGGCAGCGGCAAGACGCCGTGCTTCACGTTGATCGCGGGCACGCGGACGTACTCCGCGAAGCCGCCGGGATCGAAGTTCGTTGTCCGCAGGGTGTCGCACACGGTCTCGTGGCCCGCGCGGCAATACCGACAGGAACCGCACGGCACGTGGTGGGACACGAAGACGCGGTCGCCGACCTGGGCGACGTCCACGCCGGCGCCGACCTGAACGACCTCGGCGGCGATCTCGTGGCCCAAGACGAGCGGCGCCTTCGGCTTGCGGTACCACTCCATGACGTCGGAACCGCAGATGCCGGACGCCTTGACGCGGACGAGAATCTCGCCCGGCCCGATGCGGGGCGTGGGCAGGTCCACGATTCGCACGTCGTCGTTCGCGTAGTACATCGCGGCTCGCATGGTGCCGCGCCTACTTCTTCGACCTCGCGCCCTTGAGGAGCTCGAGGGCTTCCTTCGGGGTCGCGCGTTCGTGGACGACCGCTCGGATGCCGCGGATCATGCCCACGGGATTCGTGGACTGCCAGATGTTCCGACCCATGTCGACGCCCTTCGCGCCGTCCTGGATCGCGTCGTACGCCAGCTCGAGCGCGTCGAGTTCCGTCTCGAGCTTCGGGCCGCCCGCGACGACGAGCGGGACGGGACATGACTCCACGACCTTCGAGAAATCCTCACAGAAGTACGTCTTGACGAAATGGGCCCCGAACTCGGAAGCGATGCGGCACGCGAGGCCGAGGTATCGCGCGTCGCGCTTCTCGAGCTCCTTGCCGACCGCGGTGACCGCGAGGACCGGCATGCCGGCTTCCTCGCCTTCGTCGACGAGTTTCCCCAGGTTCACCAGCGAATCGTGCTCGTGGGCCGCGCCAACGAAGATCGAAAGCGCGACCGCGGAGGCGTTTAGGCGCACGGCCTCCTTCATCGAGGTCGTGATCTTCTCGTTCGAGAGATCTTCGTTCAGCACACTCGCGCCGCCGCTCACGCGGAGCACAATCGGCACGTTCGCACCCGGATCAATGGACGTGCGCACGACGCCGCGGGTGACCATCACCGCGTCCGCGTACGGTAGCAAGGGCTCGAGCGTCTTCCGCGGGACTTCAAGCTTGGAGGTGGGTCCAAGGAAATACCCGTGGTCCGCTGCGAGCATGACGGTCCGGCCGTCCGTCGGCCGGATGATCCGCGACAATCGATTCTGAAGACCCCATGCCATCGTTGTTCCTCCGCGAACCGCAAAACCCTCGGGCCCTCGGGTTCCGCGGTTACGAAGAGGCGGAGGCTATTTGTACCTTCCCGCCAGGAATTCGGCTTCCCCGGTCGCGTCCCCCGAAGCGCGATCATCTCCATCGGACTGCGAACGATCCGGCGGCCGCTATCAACCGCGCTCGTACACCCGCGATCGATGGTCGACGCGCTCCACGAAAATTGTCCTCGTCTCGTGCGACAAGATCGCGAGCAAGCGATAATCTCCGACCCGGAGCTTGTAGTCGTCGGATGCCACGAGACGACGAAAGTATCTATCGGGGTTTCCGGCCGCCTGCTCGAGCTTTGCAACGATTCGGCGAGCGACCGGGCGGTCGAGTCTGCTCAAATCCCGGAGGGCACGCTCGGTCCACCTAATCGACCACGGCGTCAGAGACCCAACCGCTTTTTCACTTTTTCGTGCCCGACCACGCGACCCTCCTTAAGGTCGAGGCGAGCACTGAGAAGACCGACGCGGAACGCCTGCGTGTACGTTCCCTCCTCATCCCCATCGGGTACAAGGGTGAGCAGTTTATTCAAAACCTCGTCATACGTTTCCCTAGGGCTCGACTTGAGACGAGAGAGCTTGTTGCGCGTCTCCGGATTGAGTTGTATCGTGGTCGCCATAGCAAGCCATAGATAGCGCATTGGCGCTATATAACACCGCCGACCACAGAACCACAGAGGATGTGCCTGCCGACCTATGTCTTACGGAATCGCCGCATGCATCGGAGTCCGGGAGTTGCCTTCCTCATTTCCGCAAGATCAAGTGGCTGTCTCCGAACTCGTGCCACCGGTATCCGTTCGCGATCGCTTCCCGGTACGCCTCCATGACGCGAGGCAACCCGATTAACGCCGCGAGCATCGCGAGGTGGCTCGTGACGGGGTCGTGGAACCCCGTCAACAATCCGTCGACCGATCGGACGGGATTTCCGGGATGGACGAAGAGACGGGTGAATCCTTGTCGCGGTCGCACGCCGTCGGGCGTCCATGTGGACTCGAGCGCGCGGACGACGGTGGTCCCGATGGCGATGACGCGGTGGCCGCCGTCGCGAGTGCGGTTCACCAGGTCGGCGGTGGCCGATGAGACCTCGAACGGTTCTGGGTATACGGCCTGTTCCTCCACCTGGTCCGTCTCAATCTCGAGGCTGCTCACTCCGGAGTGGAGCAGGACGGATGTGAACCGAACGCCCGCGGCTTCGAGCGCCTCCCGAATCTTCGAGGTGATCGGTCGCGCCGCGGAGGGCATCTCCGCACTCCCGGGCACCCGCGAGAACAGGCTCTGGTACGCGTCCAGGGGCCAGACCTGCTGAACGTAACCGTAGTGGATCGGCACTCCCGCGCGTTGTAGGATCGGCTCGAGAGGCCGGTCCGCGGTGATGAACCAGAGCCTCGGGATTCCCGGATACGGGGCGACGTACCGGACCGTCGCGTCGCCCACGCGGGCCTCCTCGCCCGACTCGATCGGCATGGGGCCGGGATGGGCCGGATCCCACCGCGGCTCGGCGAGCCACAGACCGTCCGCATACCGCGTGCTCAGGTCGAGGGTGTACGAGCCGGAGGGCCCCCGGGCCTCGAGGCTCGCCGCCAACGTCGCACTTTCGTTCGCGACGAGAAGGTCTCCCGCGGAGAGAAATCGCGGCAGGTCCGCAAACGTCGCATGCTGGTGTCCCGATGGCGTCGTCACGAGGAGACGCACCGCATCCCGGGCGCCATGTTCCGCCTCCACGGGTGTCGACGCGAAGAGCGTGCGTGGTTGCTCGAAGAGGAGTTCCTGTCGTTTCATGCGGGCACCTCCCAGACCGTACCTTGGGCTTCGAACCGCTGCCCCGTGATCCGCAAGGGGTCCTGGCCCTCGAGCCATGCCCAGAACGGCAGCGTGACCTCCGGGAGCGGCCGGTCGCTGATGTCCTGTCCCGGGAACGCGTCTTGGTGCATCTGCGTCCGGAGATCGCCCGGATCGACCGCGACGACGCCGACGCCGGCTTCACGCAATTCGTTCGCGAGCGTCTTGCTGAGGAGATCGAGTGCGGCCTTGCTGCTCCCATAGCCGCCCCATCCTGGGTATCCGCCGCGGGAGGCGTCGCTCGTGATGTTCACGACGAGGCCTCGCGATTTCCGAAGGACCGGGAGGCATAGGTGGATGAGCGCGAGCGGGGAGAGGACGTTGACCTCGAACACGCGTCGGAGGGCGTCAAGCGGGTAGTCCACGAGCGCGGGGAACGGGGAGGCGCCGAGTTCGGAGGCGTTGTTGATCAGAAGATTCAGACGACCGACGCGGCGGACCGTGGCGACGAGATCGCGTCGGTGTTGATCTTGAGAGACATCTCCGGGGAGGGCTCTGATCGAGGCGCCGGTGGCCTGAAGGCGCTTCACGGCCTCGAGCAACGGAACTTCGTGACGCGCCGTGAGGATGAGGGTCCAACGTTGCCGGGCGAGAAACTCCGCGACGGTGAATCCGAGGCCGCGGCTCGCCCCTGTGATGAGGGCGACGTGTTCGGCTTGAGCGGGAGTGACCGGATTCGAACTCTGCGCCATGTCCGACCCAGGCCGTCGGCGATTTATCTCGCTTCTCGTTTACAAAATGTATAAACGCCCGGTACGGCTCGAACGGATGTCGCATCGGCCGATGGCACCTTTATGGCCCGTCGCGGTTCCTCCCGAATCAATGGTGCTCGACGTCCGGCCGCGAGGAATCAGCTCGTCGAGCAACTACGAAAAGCGCCGAAGGCGTCGGATCCCGCGAATCTCCAATCGTATGTCGGTTCGCCGGTGCCGGTCCTCGGCCTCAGCGTGCCGACGATGCGCGCGATCGTCGCCGCATTCGCGAAGGATCATCCGACCTTGGACGCCGCGGCGGTGAACGCCCTCGCCAGCGCGCTCTGGTCTGGCGTCATCTTCGAAGAGAAGTCGCTGGGGATTCTGCTCCTTGGCCGGTACGAAAAGATCCTCGACGACGACTCGTGGAAACTCGCAGCCCGCTGGGTCGACACCGCGACCGGATGGGGACTGAGCGATGGTCTCGCCTCCGGCCCGATCGCGGAGATGGTGCACGCGAAGGGTTCTCGGTTTCGAGACATCCTTCGATGGACTCGCGCGAAGAACATCTGGCGGAGACGTGCATCGACCTACGCGCTCCACCGATTTGTCCGGGATGGCGAACTCGATCGGCCGTTCCGGCTTTTGGAGCAACTTTTGTACGATAAGGAATTCTGGGTCCAACGCGCGGTTGGTACATGGCTCCGGGAGTGCTGGAAGGAAGATCGAAGTCGCACCGAGGCCTTCCTGCGGAAGCACGCACGCGGCTTGCCACGGATCGTGATTTCCGTGGCAACGGAACGCGCACCGAAAACCCTCCGGGAGGAGCTCCGCCGAAAACGCTGATCGAATTCCACAGGGGAACCGCAAGCTTATACGGGCAAGGTCTCTTCGGTTGCATCGACGGAGCGCGTGGATGGCGGACACGTTCACGGTTCAGGAGAAGCCCCTCCGTCGGTTTTGCGAACAAGTTCTCACCAAGCTGAGTGTCCCCGCGGAAGACGCGCGCGTGACGACGGACGTCCTCGTCCTCGCCGACCTTCGAGGCATTGACTCCCACGGTGTCGCGCGTCTGGGTCGATACGTGAACGGCCTCAAGCAAGGCACCATGAAGGCGACGGACCAAAGCCGCGTCATCCGGGAGGCGAAGGCGACGGCGCTCGTCGATGGCGGTCAGAGCCTCGGCCAGGTCGTCGGGAAGAGAGCGATGGACCTGGCGATCCAGAAGGCTCGGGACACCTCGGTCGGCGTGGTCGCGGTGCGCAATTCGAATCACTACGGCATCGCGGGCTACTACGCGCTCATGGCCCTCGAGCACAATCTGATTGGGGTCAGCATGACGAACGCAGGGCCGCTTGTCGTCCCGACCTTCGGACGCACGTCGATCCTCGGCACGAATCCGATCAGCCTCGCGGCGCCCGCGATGAAGGAGAAAGCGTTCGTCCTGGACATGGCGACGTCGACGGTGCCTCGCGGCAAGGTCGAAGTGTACAATCGACTCGGCCAACCGATGCCTCATGGATGGGCGGTGGACGAAACGGGCCGAAGCTCAACCGATCCCGCGCGCGTGCTGAATGCCCTCGCGAAGCGACTCGGCGGAGGCCTCTTGCCTCTCGGCGGCGAAGGCGAGGAACTCGGCGGTCACAAGGGATATGGCCTCGCGCTGATGGTCGACGTCCTCTGCGGCGTGCTCAGCGGAGCCGCGACAGGTTTGCAAGTCTACGCGGACGAGAAGAAGCCGAACGTGGGGCACTTCTTCATGGCCCTCGATCCGACCGCGTTCCGGCCCCTCGACGAGTTCCGCCGGGACATGGACCGGCTTGCGCGCGAGCTGAAAGACAGCCCGAGAGCGCAGGGTCAGGACCGGATCTACGTTCACGGAGAGAAGAGCTTCGCACGGATGGACAAGTTTCGCAAAGAAGGGATCCCACTGGATCCGAAAGTCGTCGACGGTCTCAAGAAAATCGGAACCGACCTCGGCATCGCGTGGACTGCCTGACGCATCTCTAGAGCTTCCGTTCGCGACGGGAGACCTCTGAGTCTCCGGATTCCCCCTGCCGAAAGACGTATTACCAGTCGCACACCATGAGGCGCACAGGTGGAGGAGGTTTTCGAAACCATGCCCGAAGAAGAATTTCTAGGCGAGCTGAGTGAAAAAACGACGTCCGTGACGATTAAGGAGTTCACGCCCGACGGGGTGCTGATCTCGTATAATCTTCAGGGAACGCAGAAGGGCCAGTACGACGCGACCCACATGGAGACCGTGGACGCGCTCTTCAAATCCGACGGGACGTACGAGTTCGAGGCTCGCGGGATCGATCAGACCGATGACGGCGACATGCTGATCATCAAGGCGAAAGGCACGGGGCGAACAATCAGCCCGACGTCGGTTCACGCCGAAGGGGAATCCGTTTACCAGACGCTCTCAGAAAAACTGAAGTGGCTGAACACCGCGAAAGGCCGGTTTGAAGGGACCTACAACACATCGACGGGCGAGTTCATCGCCAAAGTCTTCGCCCTCAAGTAGTCCGAGAAACCGCGTCCTCGCTCGCGGTCGATGACTACAGGATAGCGTGAGCGCTGGCTTTCGATGAGACCTTTAACCGCCCGCGCGATTCGGCAATCCATGGCCCTTCAGGCCCGGCAACCGCCCTCTCCTCCGTTCGAATCGTGGATTCCACTCGCCCGCCAGGTCGTCCGCACCTCCCTTCGTCTCGGGTGGAAGGACGTGTTCACGATCTACACCTATCCGCCGACCATCCCACTCGCGGAGGCCCTGGCCCTCGAAGCACGCCGTGCAGGAAGCGACACGCACCTCACCCTCATGACGGATGATTTGTGGTTCACATCGATGCACGAGCTGTCGACGAGGTGGCTGAGCGCGGCCTCCCCGATCGAGCACGCAATCGCCGAGGCGGAGACCGCACACATCTACCTCGGCGGACCCGCGGACGCGCGTCGCATGCGGGACATCCCACCCGAGAAGTTTGAGGCGAATAGCTTGGGGGGCGACCGACAACACGAACCGCGGAGGAAGCGGCGGGTCCGGGACATCGACTTGCCGATTGGGCGCCTCACGCCGGAGCGGGCCGAGACGTACGGCCTCGACTACGAGAACTGGTCCAGCAGCTACCACAAGGCACTCGCCGTGGACTTGAAGGAAATCCAGCGACAGGGCACCGCGCTGGCCCGGGCGCTCCGGGGTCGGAAGAAGGTCCACATCGATTCGGATGCTGGGACCGACTTGCGGTTCGAGACGAAGGCCATCGCGCCGATCGTGAGCGACGGCATCATCAGCGCCGAGGACATTCGACGCGGATTCGTTCGAACGGCCTTGCCCGCGGGCCGTCTCGAGGTGGCCGTCCGTCCGGAATCGGTGAACGGAGAGATTCGCGGGACGGACCCCATTCCGTTCGGAGGACGTGCGATCGTCCGCCCATGGTTCCGGATCCGATTCGGGAGGATCGTCGAATCGGGAGCTGCTGAACATGAAGAGCTCCTGCACCGGATGCTGCGGCAGTCGAAGTCACAGCGTGCACGGATCGGTTACGCTACGATCGGCCTGAACGACGCGGCGGAACCGTGCATGCTGGACAACAGCATCGTGAAGGACGACGTCGGCCTGGGCCTCGGGCCTCATCGGGAACTCGAGCGGCACATCGCGGACCCCACGGTCTCGTTCGACTGGACCCTCGGGCCCGTCCGGATCGAAATCGGAGGGTAGGCGGTTCGCCCTTCCTCTGCAAGTACACACAGACATAATAAACTCCGGACTGTTCCTCGAAATCGGACCATGGAGCCCTGGGACGTCACGATCGTCGGTGGCGGGATCCTCGGGACCTCGTTCGCGTATTGGCTTGCGAATCGGTACGACGGCCGCATCGCCGTCCTCGAGAAGGAATCGCAAGTCGCGATGCACACCTCGCGCCGGAACACCGGCGTCGTGCATCGACCGTTCTACCTCGACCCGGTCGGGCGAAAGGTCTTCGCGCGGTCCGCTCAAACCGCTTACGGGATGTGGAAAGCGTTCGCGGCCGAACGCGGCTTGCCGTGGCTGCCCGTCGGCACGTTCGAGGTCGCGGTTCATCCAAATCAGGTGTCCCGTCTCGAGAAATACCGGGACTGGGGCCTCGCGAACGGGATGGGAGAGGACGAACTCGAGGTCCTGACCGCGGAGGATGTGAGGCGCCTCGAGCCGAACGTCCGCTGCCATGGCGCGATCTGGTCGAAGACCGACACGGCCGTCGACTATCAAGTGTTCACGCAAGCGTTGAGGGAGGACGCGGAGCGCGCCGGAGCGAAGTTCCTCCTGGGAGCAAACGTCAAGTCCGTCACCCCGATCGATGACACGATCGAGGTCCGACTCGCGCTCGAGACCGCGTCGGACCGCATCTATGTGGACCCGCGAGAGCGGATTCGAGTCACAGCGAGCCAGTCGGACGAGTCGCTGCGGACACGATTTCTGATCAACGCCGCGGGGGGCCACTCGATCGACATCGCGCATGCCCTCGGCGTCGGCCTCGAGTACACGGACCTCCATTTTCGCGGAGAATACTGGGAGGTCGGCGCGGACTGGCACTATCTTTGCGGCCGGAACATCTACACCGTCCCGCGGCATCCGGAGCTCCCGTTCCTCGACCCGCACTGGATCGTCCGCGCGGACGGACGGCGGGAGATCGGGCCTAATGCGGTCCCGGTCCCCGGTCCGTACACATACCAGGGATTCTTCGACGACCCGGCGGAGGCCGTGAAGAAACTACTCGAGCGCCCGGTCGGAAACAAACTCGCGGCCCTCTTCAACCCCGACTTCATGATGCTCGCGACGGAAGAATGGGCCTCCTCGATCTCGAAGCGAGCGATGGCGAAGCGCGTCCAAGAATTCCTCCCCGCGCTTCACATGAAGTACCTCACGCGACGGGGAACCGCGGGCGTGCGCGCCCAGGTCGTCGACCCGCACGGGAACTTCGTCAAGGAGGCGATCGAGATTCCCGGGCCGCACTCGTTCCACGTGGTGAATTACAACTCGCCCGGGGCCACGGGATCGCCCGCATACACCGCATGGATCGTGCACCTCCTCGCGAAAGCCGGCCACCTCGAGCACCTGAAGGCGAAAGCCGCGAAGCCCGGGGGGCTCTGGGATTTCGACGCGGTCTGCGCCGCGATCGAGGCGCCAAGCGGAACTGCGTGATGTTCACGCGAGGAGCCCGTTCCGGAAATCGCTTCGCGGCTCGCGCGGGCTGGCACCGACCGCCGAATGACGGTGGCAACTACATACCGCGGGCGCGGACTCACGGTTCCCATGAAGTACCGCTTCTACTACACGGGCATTCGAGTGCGGAATCTGAAACGGTCCCTCGCCTTCTACACGAAGGCCTTCGGCATGCGGATCGTGAACCAAGGGACGATGCCGCACGGCGGTAAGTACGTCCAGCTCGAAGGGGCCGGTTCCCGCCAGCGGCTCGAACTGAATTGGTATCCCCCGGGGTCCCGGTTCTACTCTCCTTACCGGAAAGGCGAAGAGATCGACCATCTGGCATTCGTCGTGGACGACGCGGAGAAAGCGTACCTCGAACTGATCCGAAAGGGAGCGAGTCCCGCGGTGCCGCCGGAGAAGGCGGAAGGCACGGAAGTCTACGTCAAGGATCCGGACGGGATCTGGATCGAGCTCCTTGACTGACCCGGGCCGTGTGTCGGTCGACGGCCCGGGGCGCGCCATCACTTCGAGGTTTCGATGACCAGTTTGATGTTTTCCAACATCCGATCGGCGGATTTCTCGTTCATCCGCTCGAAGAGGAGCTTGTTCGCGAGCTTCCCCAGGGGACCGGGCCGGATCTCGTAGTCGACGTCGAGGGTCGCCAAGGTCTTCCCGCCCTTGGGCTGGAGGGTGATCCCCATCGAGCCCGTCATCCGCCCTTCGTACCGCGCGGCCAACCGCTTGGGTTTCGCGTACTCGCTGTACGTG
>DATMDM010000044.1:0-1098 GCA_035557795.1 Thermoplasmata archaeon
TTCTCCCCGACGGGCGAGGCCGTCGGCATGATCTGGAGCATGGCCGAGGCGCCCGACGGGGCTGTCTGGGTCGCGGACACGACGTTCAAGAAGGCGCGACGGATTGACCGGCGCGGAGCGGCTTCGCCCGCGATCGCCGTCGACGGAGAGCCGATGTGCCTGACCTTCGACAGCGACGGGAGCCTATGGGTTGGCCTCATCGCCGGCGGTCTGCGCCGTGGGCGGGACATCGGCCGACGCGCGCCGCTCGATCGGTTTCGCGTCGAGGACCACCTTTCCGGAAGCCTCGTGTATGCGGCGATGAAGGACCGGGAAGGCAACCTCTGGTTCGGGACGGCCGGCGGCTTGGATCGGTTTCGCGAGAACAAGATGACCTCCTTCTCCGAGAGCGAAGGCCTGGGTCCAGATCAGAAGATCGCGCTGACTTCCACGCCGGACGGGAGCGTGTGGCTGGTCACCTATGCCGGCGACGAGGTCCGCCGCTTTCGCGACGGAGCCTTCGTCACCTCGACGCTCGCCCCTTACAGCCGGTCCGACTCGAGCCGGATCCTGGCCCTGTATGCGAGCGCAGCCGGACAGGTCTGGGTCGGAGGAAGCTTCAAGCTGGCCAGGGAGAGTCATGGGACGTTCTTGTACTTCGACGTCCCGGGAGTGATCGGTCCGTCGTCCGTCGAGGCGGTCGCCGAGGACAATGCCGGCGCTCTATGGGTGACGTTGACGAGCCCCGCCGGGATCAGACGAATCCTGCGGCGGCGCGACGGCAAGTGGACGGAGCCACGCGCGCAAACGGATTTCCCGCCGTACCGATGCCGGGTGCTGCACGCGGACGCCGTGGGGCGCATGTGGCTGGGCTTCGAAAACGGCGACGTGGTCGTCTTCGAAGGCGACTCGTCTCGCCTGTACTCGACGAAGGACGGCCTGCGAAGCGGTCGGGTCCTGGTGATCGCGGAGGACCGCGAAGGCCACGTCTGGATCGGGGGCGAGAGCGGTTTGAGCCGGTTTGGTCAAGATCGCTTCGTCACGCTGACGCAGGACAACGGCCTTCCGGGCAGCTCCGTCTCGGGAATCGTGGAGGACGACGACGGCAACTTGTGGCTC